>JACVRM010000065.1 GCA_014534415.1 Thermoleophilia bacterium
AGTCGGAGCTGGGGCTGTCGCCGTGGGATGTGCTCAACCAGGGCATCGAGCGGCAGACGCCGATCTCGTTCGGCGTCGCGAACATCGTCGTCGGAGTCGTCGTGCTCGCGGTTGCCTGGGCGCTGGGGGCCGCACCCGGGATCGGCACGGTCGCCAACGCCGTGCTGATCGGGCTCTTCATCGAGGCGCTGCTCGCCGTTCCGGCCGTTGCCGACCTCGATGAACAGGGCATTGTTCTGCGCGCGGCCCTGCTGCCGGGCGGGCTCATGCTCTTCGGGGTCGGAACGGCGTTCTTCATCGGTGCTGCGCTCGGGGCGGGGCCGCGCGATTCGCTGATGCTCGTGTTGTCGCGGCGCACCGGGGCGCGGATCGGTCTCGTTCGCGGGCTGCTCGAAGTCAGCGTGCTCGTTGCGGGGTGGGTGCTCGGCGGGACGGTCGGTGTCGGCACGGCAGCGTTCGCGCTGCTGATCGGGCCCGTCGTGGAGCTCTCGTTCGGCCTGCTGCGTAGCTCCCCACTCGCTCGGAGGGACGAAGGTTAGTGGCTGACAGCCACTAACGGGGGCCGCCGCCGCGCGTCGGGCCTCCTCGGCGGGGGTATGGAACGAGCATGCGGGTCTACCCTGAGCTGCGCGGGCCGCGGACGGCGACGCTCGTTCGCGACGCCGCGTTCGCGGTCGGGCTGCTCGTCCTCGGCTGGCTCGCGCTCTGGGTGCGGGATGCGGTCAACGACCTGGTAGTGCTCGGTGAGGGCGTGCAGGGCGCAGGGGGCGCCATCTCCGGCGGCTTCGAGGCGGCCGCGGACGCCGTCGACGAGGCGCCCGTCGTGGGCGACGACCTCGCCGACAGCCTGCGCGACGCGGGAGGCGCGACCGGAGGCAACGTGACGGATCTCGGTGAGGAGGGCGAGCATGCGGTGCGCGACCTGGCGAACGTCCTCGGCCTGCTCACGTTTGCCGTGCCCGCCGCGTTGCTGCTCATCTGGTACCTGCCGTCGCGCGTCGCGCAGGTACGCCGTCTGACCGCCGCCGCGCGCGTCCTGGCTCAGCCGGACGACACGGAGCGGCGCCGCGTGGTCGCGATGCGCGCGGCGTTCGCGCTCCCGTACGGCCGGCTGCTCGCGTACACGCCCGACCCGCTGGGCGACCTCGCTGCCGAACGGTACGACGCGCTGCTCCGCGCCGCGCTCGCAGAGGAGGGCCTGCGGCCGCCGCCGGATTAGCGACGGAGCGACAGCGCCGCTCCGGCCGCGAGCAGGGCGATGCCGAGCACACGCGGCCAGGCAAGGCCGACGCGCTCGAGCCCGAACAGCCCGAAGCGGTCGATGAGCGCGCCCATCGCGAGGTTGCCCGCGATGATCATCGCGATCGTGGCCGTGGCGCCGATCCGGGGTGCCGCCACGGTGATGGCCAGCACGACGATCGCGCCCATCAGGCCGCCTATCCAGAGCCACGACGGCTCGTGCAGCGCGGCGGCGTACCCGCCGGCGCTCCGGCGCGCCGAGACGAGCAGCAGCGCCGCGATCGAGGCCGTCACGAGCGCCGAGAAGGCGAATGCCTCGAGCGCGCCAATGCGGCTGCCCAGCTCTCCCATCACTGCGACCTGCACCGCGCCCGCGAGGCCGGCGGCGACCGTGAACGCGACCGCGAACGCCGTTCCCGCAGACACGCCGCAACCCTAAGCCATTAGGCTCGGCGCCCGATCCCGTCGAGCGAAAGGGCATCAATGATCCGGGTCTTCGTCGTCTACGAGGCAGAGCCCGATGCCGAGCGGTTCGAGCAGCACGCCGAGCTGTGCCGGCAGGTCCCGGGCGGGACGTTCCGCCACGGACGGGTGTTCGGCGCGCCGGTGGGCGAGCCGCGCTTCCGCTACTACGCCGAGTGGGAGTTCCCGCACCGCGACGCCTTTCGCGAGGCCGCCTCGACTCCCGAGTTCGCGCGCACCGGCAAGGACGCGATGGAGATGGGCGTGCCGTTCCAGGTGCACTTCGCAGACGTCAATTGACCGAGGCTCCGAGACCCCTCGACCCGTCGCAGCTCGGCTTCGAGCGCATCCGCTACGAGAAGACGCCTCCGCGCGCGACGGTGACGCTCAGCCGGCCGGAGGTCCTCAACGCCTTCGACTTCCGGATGCTCCGCGAGCTCGCGCGTGCGTTCGAGGACGCCTCCTGGGACGACGAGATCCGCGTCGTCGTGGTGACCGGCGAAGGGCGCGCGTTCTGCGTCGGCGCCGACCTGCGCTCCTGGGGTGCCGAGCTCGTCGGCAAGTCGCGCGAATACTGGAAGTGGTTCGGAGCTTTCAAGGACATGCACGACCGCCTGCGCGAGATCGGCAAGCCGACGCTCGCGCGCATCAACGGCATCTGTGTCGGGGGCGGCAACGAGCTCCAGATCGCGTGCGACCTGGCCGTGATCGTGGACGATGCCTACATCCGCCACGTCGGCCTCGAGCACGGCTCGGTGCCGGCGGGGGGAGCAACGCAGTGGCTGCCCGTGATGGTCGGCGAGCGTCGCGCGCGCGAGATCATCTTGCTCTGCCAGGAGATCCCCGCCGCGCAGGCCGCCGAGTGGGGGCTCGTGAATCGTGCCGTGCCACGCGACCAGCTCGACGCGGCGGTCGACGAGTACGTCGAGAAGCTCGCGGCGAAGCTCCCCGAGACGACGCGCTACGCGAAGCAGCAGCTCAACTTCTGGCGCGACCTCTCGTGGCACGGAACGGTCGGCCATGCGCGCGACTGGCTGGCACTCTCGATGCTCAACGAGGAGGCACAGGGAGCGATCCGCCGCTTCCTGGAGCGTGAATGAGCGAGCTCGTCCTCGCCGAGCGCGAGCCGCCCATCGCGACGGTGCTGCTCAACCGGCCGAAGCAGCTGAACGCGCTGTCCGACGAGCTCATGGAGCAGCTCGTCGCGGCACTCGAGGAGCTCGACCGCGACGAGGACGTGCGCTGCATCGTGCTCGGCGGCTCCGAGCGGGCCTTCGCGGCCGGCGCCGACATCGGCGAGCTCGCCCGCGCGTCGGCGGTCGAGCTCTACTACGCGCGCCGCGTCGAGCGCTGGGACGCAATCCGGAACCTCTGGACGCCGCTCGTCGCGGCGGTGTCCGGCTTCTGCCTCGGCGGGGGCTGCGAGCTGGCGCTCTCCTGCGACATCGTCGTCGCCTCCGAGTCGGCCCGCTTCGGCCAGCCCGAGACTGGGCTCGGGATCATCCCCGGCGCGGGCGGCACCCAGCGCTGGGCGCGCGCGGTCGGCAAGGCGGTCGCGATGGACGTCGTCCTGAGCGGCCGGTTGCTGACCGCGCGTGAGGCGCTTGCCGCCGGGCTCGTCTCGAGGGTGGTGGCGCGCGAGGCGTGGCTCGAGGAGGCGGAGCGGGTCGCCCACGATGTCGCGTCCAAGGGGCCGGTTGCGACGCGCCTCGCCAAGGAGGCCGTCGACCGCGCCTGGGAGACGACACTTCAGCTCGGCCTCGAGTACGAGCGGCGCCTGCTCTACCTCGCCTTCGCGTCCGAGGACGCCCGCGAGGGCCTCCAGGCCTTCGTGGACAAGCGCGCGCCCGACTTCAAGGCGCGTTAGCGGACGTCATCGCCGCGGCGACGCGGTCACTATCGCCACAACCGGCTCAGACCGGCGCTCCGAGGCCATCCGGCGGCGCTGCGATGCTGGCCGACGACCGTGGCCTTCAAGGTTGGTCACCAGCTCCGCCCGCCGGTCCGCTGCAACGTCTGCGGGCGAGAGTTCGACCCGGCCGGCTACGCGATCCACATACCGGGTGTCCCCGAGGGGCCTTACGATCGTGTCGAGTGCGCCGTCGAGGCGAGCGCGCTGGGTGACGCGGCCGGCGCGCTGGTGAATCGTCGGGCGGGGGAGTCCTTGCTGCGTTCTCTTCACGCCGCCCGCACGGCCCCCGACGCCTCGTAGCCGTCATGGGCGCTCCGGCCGTCTGGCTGGCCGTCACGTGCGTCGTCGTCGCAGGGACGATGCTGGCGGTCGCCCTCGTGCTCGCCAGGGTGGCGCGGCCGCACGCGGCGGCCGAACGGTCGCGTCCACGGCGGCGGCGCGCCCAGTCACCCGGCGGCTCGCCGCGGCACGCGCCGAGCCCGGTTTCCACCCGGGCGGACGGCGCGCGTGCAGATGCAGCGGAGTCCGAGCTGCTCAGGGCCCGACAGCTGGCCGCGCTGGTCGGCACGCTCGACCTCGAAGAGCTGCTCCCGCGCGTGCTCGAGGCCGCCACGGCCGCCTCGTTCGCGGACGCTGCTGCTCTGGCGCTCCGAGGCGACGACGGGCAGGCGGCGCTGCACACGCACAATCTGTCCGCCGACGAGACGCCGCCGCTCGGCGGCATGGAGACCGACTCCCGGGCGCAGGGAGTCGCGATCCATTACCGCTACCCGACCAGCCGCCTGCCGCCTGAGCACATCGAGCGAATCGCCACGGGGCTCGTCGTCCCGCTCGACGACGGTGAGCAGAGGATCGGCCAGTTGGCCGTCTACTGGAGGGGCGAGCGGCACGAGCCGTCGGACGGGGAGCTCTCGGCGCTCGCGGATTTCGCGATGAGCTGTGCTCGGGCGATTGGAAACGCCCGCCGTTTCGAGCGTTCGCAGCGACTCGCGATTACGGACGGCCTGACCGGCGTGTACAACCGCCGGTACTTCCACGAGACGCTCGCTCGCGAGGTGAAACGGGCGCAGCGGTACGGGCGAGCCCTCGCGCTGCTCGTTTTCGATCTGGACGGTTTCAAGAGGATCAACGACGAGCACGGACATCTCGCCGGGGACGAGGCGCTCGCGGAGCTCGGCGAGCGCTTGAGGGCGGTCGTCCGCGCAGCCGACGTCGCCTGCCGCACTGGCGGCGACGAGTTCGCCGTGATCCTTCCCGAGGCCCGGCACTTCGACGCGGAACAGCTCCTGGAGCGTCTCGTCAAGTCGCTCAGCGAGCGGCCGGCCGGCCGCGCCGGCCGCCTCCGCCTCTCGGCTGGCGCGGCCGAGCTGCGGCACGACGAGGACGGCCTGTCACTCTTCCAGCGCGCCGACGAGCAGCTGATGGCGACGAAGCGGCGGGGGCGGCTCATCGAGCCGGATCGGCCGAGCGGAGTTCGATCGCTTCGTTTTCCTCGCCCAGCGGCGTAACGCCGTACGGCGACGAACGCTCAGCTCCCGCCGAAGGCGCATAAGCTCCGTGTGTGGGCTCTACGGCGTTGTGGTTGGCGCTGGCGACCGTCGTCGTCACCGCGGCGCTTCTCATCCTGACCGCGTTCGCGCTCGCGCGGTTGTGGCGGACCGTCGGTCAGGCAGAGCCTGCCGCTGTGCCCGTCCCCGTCAGTCCGCCGGAGCCAACGGACGTGCCGGAGCCGGAGCACGCAAAGCCGCCCGAAGATGGCGGCGCGCTCGACGGCGACTCCGGGGCGGCCTCGGCACGGGCCCAGGCGGAGCTCATGCGAGCGCGCCAGCTCGCCGCGCTCGTCGGGACGCTCGACCTGGACGAGCTCCTGCCACGCGTGCTGGAGGCCGCCACCGCCGCGTCGTACGCCGACGCCGCGGCAGTTGCCTTGCGAACCGACGGCGAGACGACGACTCGGACGCACAACCTGACGCCGGAGGAGGTGCCCCCGCTCGACGTCGTGCAGGCGGAACCGCGTGCGCGCGGCTTCGCGATTCACTACCGCTACCCGGGCAGCGGGCGGCTGCCGCAGCACATCGAGCCGATTGCTTCGGGGCTCGTCGTCCCGCTCGTCGGCGGTTCGGACGTGATCGGCCAGCTGGCCGTCTACTGGAGAGGCGAGCCGCACGAGCCCTCGGACGACGAGCTCGCCGCGCTCGAGGAATTCGCGTTGATCTCCGGTCGCGCAATCGAGAACGCACGCAGCTACGAGCAGGCCCAGCGTCTTGCCGTGCTGGACAGCCTCACCGGGATCTATAACCGCCGATTCTTCTACGAGACGCTCGCGCGAGAGGTCAAGCGTGCACACCGCTACGACCGGAGCCTGGCGATCCTCGTGTTCGACGTCGACCAGTTCAAGGCGATCAACGACCGGTGGGGGCACCTGGCGGGCGACGAGGCGCTCGTCGAGGTCGCGGAGCGCCTTCGATCGGTCGTCCGCGCGGCCGATGTGGCCTCGCGAATCGGTGGAGACGAGTTCGCGGTCGTGCTCCCCGAGGCCGCCTTGATCGACGCGGACCAGCTGTTCCAGCGCCTGCAACTCTCGCTGGCAGACCGGCCGGTCGGGCGAATCGGACGCCTGCGACTCTCGCCGGGGACGGCGGAGCTCCAGCGTGACGACGACAGCCTGTCGCTGTTCCAGCGCGCCGACGAAGCGCTGCTCGCCAACAAGCGCCGAGGACAACGCGCGGCGGACGAGGTTGCCGCGCCGGAGGACGAGCTTGGCTGACCGCTAGCGGCGGGCTGGCTATCGGCTCGGGCAGGGGGTGTATGCTCGCCGCGGGCACGGCAGCCGCCCGGCCCCGCCGGGCGGGGACACTGCGGAGAACGGGGAACGACGTTGAGCGTGACAGCGAACGCCGGCAGGCGCCGACCGTGGGTCCTCATGACGGTGACGGCCCTGGCACTGATCGTGGCGCTGCTGGCCGCCGGCATCGTGGTCACCTACTTCGCCTACGACGAGCAGACGGATCGCGTCGAGGAGCTGGAACAGCGCGATCGCAAGATCGAGAGCGATCACGTCTCGATCGGCGCTGCGTTTGCCCAGCAGTCGAAGGAGCTGGAGGACGCGGTCAAGGCAGCGCGCGGTGCCTACTCCTCCGGGTTCAGCGCCGGCCGCAAGGCCGAGCGGATCCCGAGCGCGTTCTCGCCGCTCGCGCGGTACGTCGGCCGAGACTTCCTCGTGCCGATGCGCGTCGCGCGGCCGCTACGTGGGCGCAAGTTCGCGATTCAGCGCCAGCCTCACGCGTACAGCATTCGCTGGAGCGGGCTCGCCTTCTTCGCAAGTAGCCGCGACACCCTCGCGACCTGGACACGGCAGGCGTGGCCCGGCACGCAGCAGACGGTTCGCGTCGCGGGGCGGCGCGTCATCCGGTACGTGGGGCCGAACGGCGTCGTGCACGTATGGCATCAGCGCGGGCGCACCTACGCTGCGGTCAGTTTCCGCGGCACCGAGCGCTGGGCTCGCCTGTTCATCGCAACCCTGCGTTGAACCGGCGGCGCCGTTCGCGCGAGCGGCCGGGCAGACTGAGCTACGCGGTCATGGTCGCCTTCGCGATCGTCGGTCTGATTGCGGCCATCACGATCTTCGCGCTCGGCGCGGGGGCGCTTCTGCTCCGGAGCGGCGACGAGGCCGACACGCCGCCTACGGTCACCGGCGGCGATGTCATAGTGGGCGCGCGCGTGTTCGCGACGGCCGGCTGCGGCGGCTGCCACACGCTCCAGGCCGCCGGTAGCACCGGCACGACCGGGCCGAACCTCGACGAGCACATTCGCAGTCACGATCACTCGCCGGCGGAGCTCTTCGAGCTGATCGAGAACGGGGGCGTGGGGATGCCCGCCTTTAGCGGTCGGCTATCCGATCGCGAGATCCGGAGCGTCCTGGCCTTCGTACTCGCGGCCGCGAGCGACGAGTCTTAGCCTCTTCGGACGTGGAACGCGCCGACGCGCTCGGCCATAGTGGGCGGCGCGGCCGGCTGGAGTCGGCGAAGATGCAGCCGTGACAGAGGTCGAGACGAGCCGGGACGGCAGCGTGATGACGATCACGCTCAACCGGCCGGACGTGCTCAACGCGTTCAACGCGGCGATGCACCGGGCGCTCGGCGCCGCGCTCAGGGAGGCACGCGGCGACGACGTTCGCGCAGTCGTGCTGACCGGCGCGGGACGCGGGTTCTGCGTCGGCCAGGATCTCACGGAGTTTCGCGAGGAGCCCGGCGACATCGGCGAGCGGCTGCGCGGCAACTACCACCCGAACGTCCTGGCGATCCGGGCGCTCGAGAAGCCCGTGATCGCCGCCGTCAACGGCCCGGCCGCGGGTGCCGGCGTGTCCTTCGCCTGCGCCTGCGACGTGCGGATCGCGGCCGACTCGGCGACGTTCGTGCCCGCCTTCATCAACATCGGCCTGGTTCCCGACTCCGGCGGCTCGTACTTCGTCTCCCGCCTGCTCGGCTACGCGCGCGCGTTCGAGTGGATGACGTCCGGGCGCCGCCTGACCGCCGCCGAGGCGCACGCGTGGGGGCTCGTCTCCGAGGTCGTCGAGGCCGACCGCCTGACCGCGCGCGCCGCCGAGCTCGCTTCGTCGCTGGCAGGGATGCCCACGCGCGGGATCGGGATGACGAAGCGCCTCCTCGACCACGCGGCGAGCGCGACGCTCGACGAGCAGCTCGAGCTGGAGGCGCAGCTTCAGTCGGCCGCCACGAGGACCGAGGACTTCCGCGAGGGCGTCGCCGCGTTCCTCGACAAGCGCGAGCCGCGTTTCAGTGGACGGTAATCAAGGACCTACGTCTGCGGCTCGCAGACCTGGAGATCGAGCTGCTGCGCGAGCTCGCGGATCGCGAGCGTCCGCTCCTGCGAGTCGGCGAGAAGCTCGCGCAGGCGCCGCTGGTCGCGCGCCTTCGTCGCCCCGGCGATTGCGTGCCACGTCTCCGCGGTACTCTCGTACTCGTCGAGCAGCCGGCGCGCCGGTTGCTCTCGCCCCTCCGGAAGCTGCAGCTCGCGCAGACGAGTGACCTGCTTCTCGAGCAGCGGGGCGTAGCGCCGCGCGTACGGCCCGAGATCGGCGAACGTCAACGGCTTCGGCAGGCCCTCGATGGCGATCTGCGTGTCGAGGCAGATCGCGTCGGCTTGGCGCGCATACTCTTCCTGGGAGACGGTCTCGCTGCCGTCGTCGCCGAACCCGCAGCCGGCAGACGTCAGCCAGACGGCGAGTGCCGTGACGACGGGGCCGCCGCGCGTCATCGCGGCCGCAGCTCGACGACGAGCTCGCAGTCGAGCGCGTTGGCGATTCGCAGCAGGGTGTCGATGCGCGGCGGGCGGCCACCGGCCTCGAGCCGGGCGATCGCCGATTGCGTCGTGCCGCAGAGCTCGGCGAGCTGCTTCTGCGAGAGCCCGCGCGCGAGGCGCTGCTCCGCAACCTGGTCGGCGATCGCCGCGAAGAACCAGTCGCCGTCGTCGACGTGTGCGACGCGCTCACGCAGGCGCTCGACGGCGCCTCGCGGTCTGGCCGGTCGCCGCGCTCGCATGCGGAAGATTGTATCGCATGGCTGCTATTGAACTCCGGCAACCCGCGCGCCGACGGCGCTCCCGCCGAGGCCGTCAGTCTTCGGCGCACTCGGTGAGGCCCAGCTGCGCGGCGAGCCGGTCGGACTCCCGCTGTTCGTCGTCCGCCCGAGCGACGATCTGCTGGACCCCGCGGCTGTCGCCGGCCTCGGCGGCGTCGTGGAGATCGTCGATGCGCTCGACGGTCTTGTCGCCCGTCGCGAGCCACTCGTCGTAGCGCTGCTCGAGATCGTCGGGCGGCTCGAGCGCACGCAGCTCGGCGATGCCGTCCGCCGCCACCGTCCGCGACTCGCCCGCGAAGTCGGCGATCGCGTCGAGGTTCCGCTTGCCCTCGAGGCCGGTGATCCGCCGCTCGTACTTCTTCTGGATCTCATCGATCCGCGTGCCGTAGTCGGCGCAGATCGCGTTCGCCTGCTGGGCGAGTTCCTGCTTCGTGAGACGGTCGCCCCCGCCGCCGTCACCACACGTGGCGAGCGCGAGGAGTGGCAGCGCGGTGCCGACCGCGAGGAGCGCGCGCGGCGGCACCTAGATGGTCTTGAACTGCTCGTACGGCTGACGGCAACTCGCGCAGTAGCGCAGTGACCGGCACGGCGTCGGCCCGAAGATGTTCTCGAGCCGCGTCTCGGTGGAGCCGCAGTACGGGCAGCGGGACGCTCGCTGCAGTTGGACCAGCTGCGGGCCGCCGACCGCCCGCGGCGCCGGCGGCGCGAAGCCGGCCTGGCGCAGCTTCTCGCGACCCGCGGGCGTGATCAGGTCGGTCGACCACGAATCGTCGAGCACGACGTCGATCTGGGGCTCCGCGCCGAGCTCGGCGATCTTCTCGGCCATCCGGTCGCGCATCACGTCGAGTGCGGGGCAGCCCAAGAACGTGGGAGTGAACTCGACGCGCACACGGCCATCCGTGACCGCGACGTCCCGGATGACGCCGAGGTCGACGAGCGACACGACCGGAATCTCCGGATCCGGGATCTCGGCCAGCACCCGCCAGACGTCCGCCTCTGTCGGATGTCGCGTTGCACGACCGCGGTTCATGGCACCCCCCTAACCATTCTCGGCGCAGCCGAGAACGGCCCTACCACGCCACACCAGCCGGCTGCGACCGGCGCACCATCGTCATCTCTTCCCAGAGCTCTGCGAGCGCGTCGCTGCGCTCGTCCCGCCCCACCGGGCGCAGGTCGGGCAGCTCCCAGCCGAGGCGCGCGCGCACTCGCTCGGCCCACGCACCGCGCAGCTCCGGCTCGAGTACGCCGAGCGCGTAGGGCCAAAGGTCGTCGACGCCCGCGCGCAGCCGCTGTCGTCCGTCGGTCGTCGCGAGCAGGCGATCGACCCACATCTCGGCGTGCATGAGGTGGTACGCCTCCTCGCGTTCGATCTTGGCTGCAAGGCCGGCCACCTCGGGGACGTCGACCTCCTTGAGCGCCGCGATCCGGGCCGCGTCGGCCGTCTCGTAGAGGTAGTGGCGGGCGATCGTGCGGCCCCAGTCCGGCACGAGCCGCAGCTCGACGAGCGGCGCCGAGCGGTACTCGTCGGGACGGCGGTCGAGCGCGAGCTCGTCGGCCGTCAGCTCGCGCTCGCTCGCCACCAGCCCGTAGAGCGCGCGGGCGTGACCGATCTCGTTCTGTGCGACCGACGAGAATGCGACGTCCTCCTCGAGGAACGGTGCGATGCCCGTCCACTCGGAGTTCCGCCACCCGAGAATCAGCTCGTCGTCGGCGATCTCCAGCAGCCGCTCATGAAGTTCCGGCACGTTCCCGAGCCTCCTTGAGCTTCGCCTTCAGCGAGTAGCCGTCCACGCGGTGGTA
>JACVRM010000035.1 GCA_014534415.1 Thermoleophilia bacterium
AAGCCGTCCATCTCGACGAGGAGCTGGTTCAAGGTCTGCTCGCGCTCGTCATTGCCATTGCCGAGGCCGGCGCCGCGATGGCGGCCGACTGCGTCGATTTCGTCGATGAAGACGATGCAGGGGGCGTTCTTCTTCGCCTGCTCGAACAGGTCGCGTACGCGCGAGGCGCCGACGCCGACGAACATCTCCACGAAATCCGACCCCGAGATCGAGAAGAACGGCACGCCCGCCTCGCCCGCGACGGCGCGCGCGAGGAGCGTCTTGCCGGTACCCGGCGGCCCGTACAGCAGCACGCCCTTCGGGATGCGCGCACCGAGCGCCTGGAACTTCTTCGGATTCTCGAGAAACTCCTTGATCTCGTGCAGCTCCTCGACGGCCTCGTCCACGCCGGCGACGTCCTTGAAGCCGATCTTCGGCGAGTCCGGGGTCATCCGCTTGGCGCGGCTCTTGCCGAAGCTCATCACCTTCGAGCCGCCGCCCTGCACCTGGTTCATGAGGAAGATCCAGAACGCGATCAGGATCACGAACGGCAGCAGCGACGTGAGCAGCGACCACCACGGCGACGAGCCGACGCCCTTCGAGTCGAACGCCACGTTCTGCTTCTCGAGCGCCTCCTGGAGCCTGTTCTGCGCCGGCTCGGAGGCGTAGTGCACCGAGGCCTTCGTGTCGTCCGTGAACTTGACGTCCACGCGCTGCTTGCTCGGGACGAAGACGACCTCGCTGATCGAGCTCGGCTGGCTCTCGACGGTCTGGTGCAGCGCGTAGGTCGTGAGCTTCTTCTTGTTGTCGTCGCCCCCCATGAACGTCTGGCTCGCCAGGTAGACGAGCAGGACGATTACGATGAGCGGGAAAAGAGCGCTGCGGAAGAAGCGGTTCAAAGGACCTCCTGTCGCAGGGTAGCAGCGGTGATTCGCATCACCACCCCCGACGGATTTCGGCTACGCGGGCTGGGAAGTTAAGCCCTCGTTAAGCACTCCGACGTACGGCAGGTTCCGGTAACGCTCGGCGAAGTCGAGGCCGTAGCCGATAACGAAGCGATTCTCGATCTCGAAGCCGACGTAGCGGACCGGCACGTCGATCTCACGCCGTCCCGGCTTCGTGAGCAGCGCGCAGATCTCCAGAGAGGCGGGCTCGCGCGCTCCCAGGTTGCGGATCAGGTACGAGAGCGTCAGGCCGGAGTCGATCACGTCCTCCACGACCAGTACGTGGCGGTCGCGGATGTTGATCTCGAGGTCCTTGAGGATCCGTACGACGCCCGAGGAATCGGTCGCCGCGCCGTAGCTCGAGATTGCCATGAAATCGATCTCGCACGGCACCCGCACGTGGCGCATCAGGTCGGCCATGAAGAAGACTGCCCCCTTCAGCACGCCGATGAGCAGCAGCTCGCGGCCCTCGTAGTCGGCCGAGATCTCCGCGCCCAGCTCGGCGACACGCGCGCTCAGGGCGTCGCGCTCGATGAGGATTTCCGAGACGGCGCCCTCGAGCTCGGTCTGGGTCATTCGCCATCCTTCCACGCGCGCACGCCGGGCGCGTCGACAATGCCCGGTACGGCGACGACGTCGTTGCCGCGGACGACGAGCGGCCAGGCTTCCCGCTCGGAGCGCGGCACCTTGGCGTTCACGAACACGTCCTGGACCTTCGTCGAGCGGCCGGCGAGGCGGTCGCCGGCGCGCCAGCCCCGCACGTGCAGCCCCTCCAGCTCCGTTTCGATCGTCCAGGCGCCCCAGCGGATGCGGCCCTCGAGCGAGACCGGACCGCGCTCGATCCACAACCGGTCGTACTCGCGCACGGCCTGGAGCCCGGCGCCAAGGTCGATGCGCTTCGACCCCTCACGAGAGGCGAGCAAAGATAACAGGGCGTCCTCCACGCGTCGCGGCAGGCGCCGGCGCTCCTCGGCGAGCTCGAGCAGGTTCCGGTCGGCGGCTGGATGGAGCCGCCGCAGAAGAGGCAGAATCTCGTCTCGAATCAGTCCGCGCGCCGTGTCGGGGTTCGACGTGTCGACGCGGAACGCGAGCCCCTCGGCGCGGCAGTAACCCTCGGTCTCGTCGCGCCACAGGACGAGCAGAGGGCGTACGACGCCGTCCTCGCGCTTGATCTTGATGCCGCCCGGCTGTCCACGCGAGACGAGGCGGTAGAGGACCGTCTCGACCTGATCGGACGCGGTGTGCCCCGTCGCCCGGAGCCCCCGGCCGGCCGTCAGGCCATACCGGGCCTCGCGCAGGGCCGCTTCACTTCGTGGCTGACAGCCACTAGCGTCGAGCACCTCGGCGCCGAGTGTCTCGCGGCAGAAGCGCGCGTCTTCGTCGGACTCGGCGCCGCGCAGCCCGTGGTTCACGTGCACCGCCGAGACGCGGTAGCCGACCGTCCGGAGTACGTGCCACAGGCACGTCGAGTCCGGGCCGCCCGACACGAGGCACGTCACGGCCCCGCCGGGCGGAATCAGGTCGTGTCGGCGGATGTGCCGCTCGACGCGCGAGCGCACGTCATCGGCGTCCATCAAACGCTCGGAGCCAGCACCCCGGCCCGCTCGCCCATCCCGGCCAGCCAGGCGGTCACGGCCTCGCGCTTGCGCGCGAGCGCCTCCGGGGGCACGCGCGCGAGCGCGGCCTCGCGCACCAGCGGGTGGCCAAACGTGTACTCCGGCTCGCCGGCGAGCGTCGACACCGCCTCGGAACGGACGACGTCCGCTCGCGCAAGGGCGTCGAGGACCCGGCACGCCTCCTGCGTCGAGACCCCCGCAAGTGCGGCGACCGCCCCGGCCCAGAAGGTGGTTCCCACGATCGCGGCATCCGCCGCCGCTGCTGCGAGTTCGGATGGCAAGGTGTCGAGGCGGGCGGCGAGAGCCGCCTCGATCGTCGATGGCGGCTGCACGGCCCCCAGCCGGGCCGCCTCGACCGCGTAGAGCGGGTTCCCGGCGCAGGCGGTCACGAGCGCGGGTGTGGGCGGCGCGCCGAGCAAGTGGCCGAACAGCCGTGCCGTCTCGTCGGCTTTCAGCGGCTCGACGTCGACGCGCGTCACGCTGGCACGCCGAGCCGCCCACTCTGCACGCCGCTCCCAGACCGCCGGCTCCGCGGTGCAGAGGACGAGGAGCGGCGCCCGCACGGCCGTATCGGCCACGTGCTCGACGAAGGCGAGCAGCCCGTCGTCGGCGTGATGGACGTCCTCGAAGACGCAGACGAGCGGCCGCTGGGAGGCGACGAACTCGAGGAAGCGGCCGCACGCGGCGAGATCGGCTTCCCCCGTTCCCGCTGCGACGAGCGCCGCGAGCGGTCCGGCCAGGCGGTCTCGCTCGCTCTCGACGGGCGTGACGGCGCGCACGGCCGCCGCGAGCTTGGCTCTCGCCTCCTCACGCGCGTCCGACAGAAGCACGCCGGCGTGCTCGGCGACGACCTCGGCGAGCGCGGAAAGCGGCACGGCGAGCCGTGAGCGGCCGCGCCGCCAGTGCACGAGCTCGCGCTGCTCGCTCACGTAGTCGCGGAACTCGAAGACGAGCCGGCTCTTGCCGACGCCCGGCGCGCCGGCCAGGATCACGGCTTGCGCCGAGCGCTCGTAGAGGACTCGCGCGAACGTCCCTTTGAGTAGCGACAGCTCGGCGCCGCGGCCGACGAGCGGCGCATCGCGCGACGCGTGTGCGACGTCGGCCTCGCGCCTGACCGAGCGCGCCCGGTATACGGGGAGCGGCTCCGGCTTGCCCTTGAGGGCGACCGGCTCCAGCGCCTCGTAGTCGACCGCGTCGGCGGTCGCGGCGCGCGTCGCCTCGCCGACGACGACACCGCCGACGTGCGCGACGCCGAGGAGGCGCGCGGCGGTGTTCACCGTGTCGCCCGTCACGATCCCCTCGCCCTCCTCGGGCCGCGCTCCGAGCGCGACGACGACCTCGCCGGTACTGACAGCCGCCCGCACGGCGACCTCGCGGAACGCGTCGTCTTCGTCGAGCGCGAGCACGACCTCGGGCAAACGCAGCGCAGCGCGCACCGCGCGCTCCGCGTCGTCCTCGCGGGCCACCGGAGCACCGAATACCGCCATGACCGAGTCGCCGACGAATTTCTCGACCGTCCCGCCGAAGCGCTCGATCTCCCGCTTCAGCGCCCCGAAGTAGGGCGTGAGGAGCGCGCGCAGCTCCTCGGCGTCACCGCTGTAGGCGCGCAGCGAGAAGTCCACGAGGTCGGCGAACAGGATCGAGACGACCCGGTTTTCCTCGGCGACATCGTCGCTCGGCGCGCCCGTCTCCGCATGCTCGTCGGGCCGCTCACCGGGCGAGCAGGAAAGGGCGCTCCACATCGGGGTCGGCTCGACGCGTCCGGGCAGGCTGATCTGGCCGAGCGGCTCGTACTCCACCGCGTCGCCGGTCGCCTCGTAGGTCGGCTGCGTCACGGCGACGCCGTTTACCGGTGCCGCGCCCTGCGCGAACCCGGCGACGTTGACGACGTCGCCGATCACCGCCCCATCGTCGGCCGCCTGCAGCTCCGAGTTGACTCCGACCCGCACCGCGAGCGCGAGCCGCGGCTCGGCGGCGTTGAGCTCGGCCACGAGCTCGGGGATGCGCAGGGCAGCGCGGACGGCCCACTCGGCGGCGTCCGGTCGGCCGTCCGCGCCGAACACCGCCACGACGCCGTCGCCGATGAACTTCTCGACCCGGCCGCCGCAGCGCTCGATCTCCTGGCGGACGCGCTCGTGGAACGGCCGCTGGAGCGCGCGCACCTCGGCCGGGCCGACGCTGTGGGAGCGCGACGTGAAGCCGACGAGGTCGGCGTAGACGACCGAGACGAGCCGCTGCATGTCTGGCCTTTCCGAACGTACCACCCGCGCCGCGCCCGAGCTACCGTGCGGCCGTGTCGCCCCGCCTCTCACGGCGCGACTTTCTGCGTTGGTCCGGCGCGCTCGCCGTCGCCGTTGCGGCCCCGCCCGACGTCTTCGGCGCCTCCACGATCCAGGTCATCTCCCGCGAAGCGTGGGGCGCCGAGCCCCCGCTGCGCTCGTTGAGGCCACACGAGATCCGCCGTATCACGGTCCACCACAGCGGCGTCGAGCTCGCCTCGAACCGGCTCGCGCCGGCGCGGTTCCGCTCCCACCAGCGCGCGCACCGGGCGCGCGGCTGGCCCGACATCGCCTATCACTTGCTGATCGACCGGCACGGCAACGTCTACGAGGGGCGCCCGCGCTGGGCCAGCGGAGATACGGCGACCGCCTACGACCCGCGCGGCGACCTGCTCTTGCTCTGCGAGGGGCATTTCGGCAGGCAGGAGCCGTCCGAGGCGCAGATCGGCTCGCTCGTCGCAGTGCTCGCGTGGGCGGTGCGGCGGTACGGCGTGCCGGTCTCGGCGATTCGTGGGCACCGCGCGTACGTGTCGACTGCCTGTCCCGGCGCGCGGCTCGAGCGCCGACTGCGCGAAGTGCGGCGACGCGTGAAAGCTGGCGGGGCCGGCGAGCTTGCGCTCGTGCGCGGCGCGGCGGCGCAAGCCCGCGTGCGAGCGATCGAGGCAGGCCGGCGCTAGTCGAACGGGCCGGGCATGTGGCCTGGAGGGCGATCCGTCTCGCGTGGCAGCGGCGCGCGCGCCGGGCGTGAGCGGTGCACGTACGACGCCAGCTCGAGCAGCGCCCACCGGCCCACCCAGACCGCGAGCACGGCGCCGGAGAGCGCCGCTACCAGGTGGGCGCGGCGCACCAGGCGTCCAGACGCTCCAGGGCGACGCATAGCTCCTCGCGCGTAAGCCGGTAGGCGCGTGCGTACTCGACGAGTTCGACTCGGCGGCTGATTCCGTCGCCTCGAGCGGCGCCGAGCAGGTACGCGAGCGGCAACGAATGGAGCACGACGAGGATGCTGGGCTCGGGTCGCGCGAGCAGCCGGCGGAACCCTTCGGCGTAGCGCGTTGCGACGATGAGCCGGCTCTCTCCTCCGCCCGGCGGCTCGTCGCGCGACCCGTGCGCCCAGCACCACTGGCGGTACGCGTCCAGAGGACCGCCCTCGAAGTCGCCCGCGCGCGGGTCGTTCAGCTCTGGCCAGACCTCCACCGGGATCCGCCGGCCGTCGAGCGCGAGCGCCGCCGTTCGACGGGTCCGCTCGAACTCGGTGACCACGCAGAGGTCGATCGCGTCCTTCGCGAGCGCACGTCCGAGCTCCCTGGCCTGCGCCTCGCCTGCGGGCGTCAGCCCGACGACCACGCGAGGGTCGCCGCTGACGGCGCGACGCGCGCTCAGCTCGCTCTCGGCATGGCGTACGAGGATCGCCTGCTCCATCGGCCGAGCCTAGAAGAGCACGCTGCGGTAGGTGAGCGCCCGGCGCATGCCGATCGCCTCGTAGACGCGGATCGCGGCCTCGTTGTCGGTGCGCACGAACAGACACACGGTCGGAACGCGCTCGAGCAGGAAGCGGCAAAGATCGCGCATGCCGCGCGTCGCGTAGCCGCGACTCCGCACCTCCGGATCGACCCAGACCTGCTGGATCTGGACGGCTCGAGGCGTCCACGCCGACGCCTCGGCCTTGAAGAGAATCGCCCCGTCTTCGAGCCACACCCACGAGCGCCCCTCCTCGATCTGCGTCCGCGTACGCCAGCGGAACGCCTCGGCGTCCCGCATGAGCGGGTCGACGCCGAGCTCGCCCTCGTGCGCCGCGGCGGACGCCGGCACGAGCCGGTCGAGATCTTCGAGCGTCGCCGGCCGCAGACCGGTCTCACCCGGCTCCGGCGGATCTTCGATGACGAACACGGGCTGCCCGGGCCGGTCGTCGCGCGGCCGCGGCAAACGAATGCGGGCCGCTTCCCAGAGGTCAGTGACGGCGCCCTCCTCCCCGATCAACATGCGAGTGCGCCCGCCCGCAACCGCGCCGGCGAACGCGTCGCAGCCCTCGCCGGACGGGACGGTGTTCGCGCCGAGGTGACACAGCGCGACCAGTCGCCTGCGCCGCTCGACAGCGCGGAAGCGCCCCATCCGCCTGCGCGCTGCGTCCTCGAGGAAGACGCGCTCCACCGGATTTGCAGCGCAAAAATCGAGGATCTGCTCGATGGTCGGCTCGACGAGTCGCGCCATGCCCTGATCGTTGCAAGCGGAACGCCGTGCCGCGACGACCTAGAGTGCGCGCGTGCCCATCCACCTCCGCGCCGAAGCGGGCGACTACGCCGACGCGTGCCTGTTGCCGGGCGATCCGCTGCGCGCCCGCTACATAGCCGAGACGTTCCTCGAGGGCGCACGCCAGGTGAACAGCGAGCGCAGCCTGCTCGGGTACACGGGCGAGTACCGCGGGCGGCCCGTCTCCGTGCAGGCGTCCGGTATGGGCTGCCCGTCCGCCGGCATCGTGATCGAGGAGCTCGTCCAGCTCGGGGTGAGGCAGATCGTTCGCGTGGGCACGTGCGGCGGCCTACAGCCGGACCTCCAGATGGGCGACCTGATTCTCGCGATCTCGGCCGTGCCGGCGGACGCAACGGCAACGCACCTCGTCGGCGGCGAGCCGCACGCACCGACGGCCGACTGGGAACTCGTCCACGCGGCCGTCCACCAGGCGAAGCACCTCGCGAAGCGTGTACGCGTCGGACCGATCGTCTCTAGCGACATCTTCTACAACCCCGACGGCGGCCAGTATCAGCGGTGGTCGGAGCGCGGCGTCCTCGCCGTCGAGATGGAGGCCGCCCTCCTCTTCACGCTCGGCGCGCTGCGCGGGATCCAGGCCGGCTGCCTGCTGATCGTGAGCGACGTCGTCGTCGAGGGCGAGTTCGTCCGGATCTCCGACGAGGAGATGACGCGCGCGGTCGACGGGATGACTCAGCTGGCGCTCGCCGTCGCGACCGACGAGCGTTGACGACGGTCTTCCTCGTCAACCCTGCTTCGGCCAACGGCTCGACCGGGAAGCGCTGGCCGGAGCTCGCGCAGCTCGCCGCGCGCCGCGGGCTGGCGGGCGAGGCGGTGATCTCGGAGCGGCCCGGGCAGCTCGCCGACCTCGCTCGCCGCGCGGCTGACGACGGCGCCACGCTCCTCGTCGTCGTCGGCGGCGACGGCACGGTGTTCGAGGTGGCCAACGGAATCGCCGGGCGCGAGGGCGTCGAGATCGGAGTCGTTCCGCGCGGCACCGGCTGGGACTTCGCGCGCAGCCACGGCATCCCGCGGCGGACGGAAGACGCGCTGAGCGTCGCCGCTGGCGGCCGCACGAAGACGATCGACGTGGGGCGCGCACGCTTCCGCGCCTGGGACGGCAGCGAGCGCTCGGCGTACTTCGCGAACGCGGCGAGCGTCGGCATGAGCGGCGCGATCGCCGCGCGGGCGAACGCGACGAGCAAGGCGCTGGGCGGAAAGGTGGCCTACGCCTGGGCGACGATCGCCGTCTTCAAGCGTTGGCGCGCAGCCGAACTCGCCGTGCAGGTGGGTGACGAGCGGCTGAGCGGTCGCATGCACGACGTGATCGTCGCGAACGGCCACTCCCTCGCCGGCGGCATGAAGGTCTGCCCGGAAGCCCGAGCGGACGACGGAGTCTTCGACGTGCTCGCGATCGGCGACCTCACGAAGAGCGACCTGATGCTCAACATGCCGAAGCTCTACCGCGGCACGCACCTGCCGCATCCCAAGGCCAAGCTGCTGCGCGGCGCGACGGCATCGGTCGAGTCGACCGAGCCGCTGCCGGTGCAGCTCGACGGCGAGCAGCCCGGGACGACGCCCGTGCGCTTCGAGGTCGTGCCGGCGGCGCTGCGCGTCCGCGTCGCCGAGGCGCCTTAGCCCGGGCTTGCGCCTCCGGCGCGCCCGGTCGAGCCGCCGTCGCTCGGCTTGCGGCGTGGCGTCCGCGTCTTCGGCGTCGTGGCCGCCGTTTTGGCGGGCGTGCGCCGCGTCGAGCGCGACGACTGCTTCGAGAGCGTCTCGACCTTCTTCTCCAGCGCCGCGAGGCGGCGCTCCACGTCCTCGAGCCCGCGCACGCGTTTCTGGAGGTCGTCCATCCGCTCGCGCAACGTGCCGACGGCGTGCGTCACCCGCGTCAGGCCCGGCATGTCGCCGACCTTCTGGATGGCCTCCTCGCCGGCGTCGGCGAGCTTGCCCAGTAGCCTCTGTCCACCTTCGGCCATGCGCGCACGATAACGCTAACGGTGAATCACGACCGGCGTGCCCGCGGGGGTGGCGTCGAAGAGCCGGCGCAGCATCGGGTTCGGGACGCGCAGGCAGCCGTTCGACACCGGTCGCCCGACCGACGACGGGTCGTTCGTCCCGTGGATCGCGATGGGCCCGCCCTGAGTCCAGGTCTTAAGCGTCGGCGAGAACGCCGAGATCCCGAGCGCGCCGGGTCCGTACGGGCCGTTCGCGTCGTAGGGAACGAGCCGCTGGGTGACGTAGAAGCGCCCGGTGGGGGTCGGCGTGCCCGGCGCCCCGACCGCCGCCGGCGTACGGAGGCGCAGCCGGTTCGCCCGGAAGAGCCGCACCTCCCGCTTGCCGAGATCCACCTCGATGCGGGTCGAGACGGTCGCGAGCCGGACACGCGACGCCGGCACGAATCCCGTCCGGCCGTTCGGGCGGACAGGGAGCTGCACGCGATACCAGCGCGCGCGGCACGCGGCATCGACGACTCGCCCGCGCACCGCGAAGAGCGTCGGATAGTCGTTCGCGTTCGCCCTGCCGAAGCGCGCGATCACGCGACCGCCCGGCGCCGTACGCGCGGTCACGCGACCGCGCGCGAGCGCGACCCAGGCGCGCTTCACGGAGCCGACGCGCTCGTAGGCCGGGGCGCAAGCGGCCTGTTCGGGCGGCCGCGGGGCGGCGTGCGCCGCCCCGGCGGCAGCGAGGCCGACGAAGAGGAACACGCGCACCACCCTCGCGAAGTGCAGACGATTCTCAAGCAACTCTCTGAGCACGCCGACGTCATATCTAACGTGAAAGCTGTGAGAAGCGGAACCGTCCCGGGGTCTACGCACCGGCATACGACCGTCAAGGAGCACCTGCTACGCCAGCATCGCGGTATCCCGTACGAGGTCGAGCGCACGACCTGCGCGGGCTGCCGTGAGGTGCTGGAGGAGAAGGCGCTCCGGCGCGCAGCGGCCTAGCGCCGCGCGCCGGCCCGCGGGCCGCCGCTACGCGGCGACGGCCTCCCGTTCCATGTCCTCCGAATAGCGGCCGAAGCGCGCCGCGCCGTTGAGCTTCGCGCGGTGAAGATACGCCTGCTGCGCGTCGGTCAGGTTCGCCGCGTCTCCACCCCATGCCTTGAGCGCGGGCGCCTGGAGCGCACGCCCATACGAGAAGGACAATTCCCATGGGTGTGGGCCCGTCTGGTTCATCGCGTTCAGGTGAGCGGTCGCGTCCTCGTCCGACTGCCCGCCCGAGAGGAAGACGATGCCAGGCACCGCGGCCGGCACGTGGCGGTAGAAGCACTCGAGCGTCGCCTCAGCGACCTCCCGGACGCCCGCGCGAACGGGCGCCTCGTAGCCCGAGAGCACCATGTTCGGCTTGAGCAGCGTGCCGCGCAGGTCGACGCGCTGGTCATGCAGCTCGACGTAGACCGCTTGGAGGACGCGTCCCGTCGCCTTCGACGCCTCCTCGAGCGTGTGCCTGCCGTCCATGAGCACCTCGGGCTCGACGATCGGGACGAGCCCGGCCTCCTGACACAGCGCGGCGTAGCGAGCGAGCGCGTGGGCGTTCGTCCATACGCAGTACTCGCTCGGCTTGCCCGGGCCGATCGAGTACGTCGCGCGCCACTTGGCGAAGCGCGCGCCGAGCCCGCGGTACTCCTCGAGGCGGCCGCGCAAGCCGTCGAGGCCCTCCGTGATCGTCTCGCCCTCCGTCAGCGCGAGCGGCTTCGCGCCCTTGTCGACCTTGATCCCCGGGACGATGCCCTTGCTCTCGAGCAGCCGCGCGAACGGCGTGCCGTCCGCCGACGACTGCCGGATCGTCTCGTCGTAGAGGATCACTCCGCTGATGAATTCCTCGGCGCCCTCCGTCGTGAAGAGCAGGTCGCGGTAGGCGCGGCGGTTCTCCTCCGTCGACTCGACACCGATCGAGTCGAACCGCTTCTTGATCGTGCCGTCGCTCTCGTCCGCGGCGAGTATCCCCTTGCCCGGCGCCACGAGCGCGCGGGCGGTCTCGTACAGGTGTGTCATCTGGCCTCCTTTCGCGCCTATTCTCGCGCATCCAGCGCACGGGTGACGGCGGCGAGCGCCTCGCCGGCGCTGGCCTCCACCCGCAGGACGGCGCGCTCGTCGAACGCCGTCGGACCCTTGTTGATGATTGCGAGCTTCCCGCCGGCGCGCAGCGTCTCGAGCGGCAGGCCGGCGATCGGGTAGACCTCGAGGGCCGAGCCGACCACGAGCAGGAGGCGGGCAGCCGCCGCCAGCTCGAAGGCGCGGTCGATCGCCGGCTGAGGGAGCAGCTCGCCGAAGAAGACGACGTCCGGCTTGAGCACCGTGCGACAGCGTGGGCAGCGCGGAGCACCTGCGCCGGCCTCGATCAGCGGCAGCACCTCGGCAAGCTCGTAGGCGGCGCGGCAGCCCGGGCAACTCGAAGTACGAATCGAGCCGTGCACTTCCACGACCTCGCGCCCGCCGGCCCGCGCGTGCAGCAGGTCGATGTTCTGCGTGACGACCGCCTGGACGAGCCCGCGCCGCTCGAGCTCGGCGAGCGCCCGGTGGCCGGCGTTCGCCTCGGCGTCTGCGAGCATCGCGAAGCGCGGCGCGTAGAACCGCCACACCTTCTCGGGATCGGTGCGGAACGCTTCGAGCGAGCCGTACTCGAGCGGGTCGAACTCGGCCCACAGACCCTCTGGCGAGCGAAAGTCGGGGATGCCGCTCTCGGTCGAGATTCCCGCGCCCGTGAGGGCGACGCAGGGCTGCTCGTCCGCGATGAGCTCAGCGAGCCGCGCCTCTAGAGTTTGCGCGTGCACGGCTTCAGTTTCGCGACCGAGGTGCGAGTCCGCTTCGCGGAGACGGACGCACAGGGGGTCGCGCACCACGCCGTCTACCTCGTGTGGTTCGAGGTGGCGCGCGTCGAGTACCTGGCGCGCTTCGACGGCGGCTATCCGGGACTGCGCTCACGCGGGGTCGAGGCGCTGACGATCGAGGCGAACGCGCGCTACGGCCACCCTGCGTACTTCGACGACCGGCTGGAGATCGGCGTGCGGTGCACGGATCTGCGCGGCGCCCGGTTCCGTTTCGAGTACGGAGTCACGCGGGCCGGCGAGCAGCTCGCGCAGGGATGGACGCTGCACGCGTGCGTGGACGCGGCGACGTTGCGGCCGACCCGCGTGCCCGCCTATCTCGCCGAAGCGATCGCCGCGGCGGAGGCTACGGCGCCGGCGTCGTCGTCGTAGCGCCGGGCGTCGTCGTCGTGCCGGCGGTCGTGGTCGTGGGCTGCTGCTTCGCCTCGCCCTTCGGCTTCGTCGCCGCCTGCGCGCGGCGCTTGGTGCCGACACGGACGATCTTCGGCTCCGCGCGGTACGAGGAGTGCCACGTCGCCTCACCGATCAGCTTCCCGCTTCGGTTGTAGACCCGGCGTCGCACGCTTGTCGCGCGCGAAGGCTCGCCGTGGTCGTCGACGACGAGCTGGCCGCGATACAGCGAGGGATCGCGAACGCGCCTCGTAGACGGCTCGCCCGTCACGACGAGCGGCGCCGTCTCCGTCTCGACGCGGCGGCCGGTCGGCGCGCCGTACAGGTTCACGACCAGCGACGACGAGCCGACGAACGTGCGCAAGAGCAGCCAGCGGCCGGTGTCGTTGGTGAAGCGGAGATCGAGGTCGGGGTAGTTGACGGTCGCGTCGCGGCCTTGCGGGTAGTGGCTGATGTAGAGCGAGTGGTTCGTCCGCTCGACGATCGGCAGCCCGGCCTCGTAAGCCGCGTTGAAGACCGTCGTCGAGACCTGGCACACGCCGCCCCCGAGGCCCGTTTGAAGCTCGCCGTTGATGATCACCGGAGCCTCCAGGAAGCCCTTTTCGGCGGTCCGCTCGCCCGTCGTCGTGTTGAACGAGAACACCTTTCCGGGAGGAATCAGCGCGCCGTCGATGAGCTCGGCGACGAGGCGGACGTTGTGCAGGCGGTTCGCGTCGCCGCCGTACGTCGTCTCGTAGCCGGCAACGAGGCGCCTGACGCCCATCGCGTTCGCCTGGGCGGTGGTCCGCTCCGGCGCCACGGCCGAAACGGTCACGACTGCCGCGCGCGCGTTGCGCGAGAGCGCGGCGGCCAAGATGGCGCGAGCGGTTGCCTCGACGTCCAGACGTCGACCGGTGGCGTGCGGCACCACGCGAACCGTTCCGTCCGGTCGCACGGCGAACTCGGCGTCGCGTGCGGGACGGTCGGTGCGCCGGCCGAGTCTCCCGAAATAGGCGTCGGCGGCCGGGCCGCCGATCGCGAGCGTCCGCGAGCCGCCCGAGGGCAGCTCGAGCAGCCGCGCGATACGCCAGCGCGGCAGGCGCCAGCGCGTCTTCCCCAGCGAGATGCGAACCGGCGCCGACACCGCCCGGCGCGCCTTCGCGGCGACGGGCCGCAGGTCGGCGGCCGTGACCGCCGGGCGGTCGACTCGCACCGGAAGCTGCACGGCGTGCCGGCGGGCGAAGCCGGCCAGCGCGCGCACGACGACGTCCTCCGCCGCGGCGCGATGCAGCGCGATCCCGCGCCTCTCCGGCACGACGACCGGTTCGAGTCCGCGCAGCCGGAGCGCGGCCGGGCGCGACGGCTCGTTGACCCCGCGTGCCATGCGCGCCAGGTGGTAGCCGAGGGCCGGCTCGTACACCCGCATCGGCGGCGCCACGTCGGCACCGAAGAACCGCACTCCGAGCCGGCGCAGCCCCTGAACGGGACCGAAGCCGTCACCGCGCTCACGGGCGGCCTCCACCGCAGCACGCCAGTCCACCTTCAGCTCGAGTCGCCTCGACGAGATCCGCCAGCGCTTGTCGCCGGCCACGAACACGACCGGAACGCCGTAGACGGCGCGTGAGCGCGACTCGAGGAGCTTCGTCGCCTCACCCACGGTCAGCCCGCCGACGTCGGTGCCGGCGATCCGCAGGCCGACCGGCAGCGTGTCCGACGAGCCGGCGAACAGGAAGCCGAGACCCGTGACTGCCAACGCGACGAGCGCCGCAGCGACGAGCGACCACTGGAGAACGCGAGCGCGGACCGACCGCCTGCGGCGGTATGGGACCGTGCGAAACGGGGCCTCGATGTCCACGGCCTGGCCATCTTAGCCAGGTGCCGCTTCGCTCCTCCTAGTCGCCCGGCAGGAAGATCTCGCGCGCGATGACGAGCCGCTGGATCTGCGAGGTGCCCTCGTAGATCTGAAAGAGCTTCGCGTCGCGCATCAGCTTCTCGACGGGATACTCCTTGATGTACCCATAGCCGCCGAGCACCTGCACCGCGTCCGTGGTCACCTTCATGGCGGTGTCGGCGGCGAAGCGCTTGGCGAGCGACGAGTAGAGCGTCGCGCGCCGGCCGTAGCCGGCGTCGAGCATCCACGCGGCCTGCCAGACGAGCAGCCGCGCCGCCTCGATTTCCGTCGCCATGTCCGCGATCAGGAAGCTGACGCCTTGGTGCATCGCGATCGGCACGTCGAACGTGACGCGCTGCTTCGCGTACTCGACCGCGTGCTCGTACGCCGCTTGCGCGACCCCGACCGCTCCGGCCGCCGTCCCCGGCCGCGTGAAGTCGAGGGTCTGCATGGCGATCTTGAACCCGTCGCCCTCCTCGCCCAGACGGCTCGTGGCCGGGACGGCGACCTCGTGGAGGGAGAACGCCGATGTGTCGGTGGCGCGCTGGCCCATCTTGTCGAGGTGCTGCTCGATCGTCACACCGGGCGCGTCCATCGGCACGACGAACGCCGACAGCCCGCGGTGCCCCTGCGACGCGTCGGTCTTCGCGAAGACGACCGTCCACGCGGCGTGCCCGGCGTTCGTGATGAACGTCTTGGAGCCGTTGAGCACGTACTCGTCGCCGCGGCGCACGGCGGTCGTCTTGATGCGAGCGACGTCTGACCCTGCGTCAGGCTCGGTCAGGCCGAAGGAGCAGAGCATCGGCTCTGCGAGCAGCGGCGGCAGCAACTCCCGTTTCTGCTCCTCGGATCCCGCGAGCAGTACAGGCCCGGCGCCGAGCGTGTTCGCCACGATCGAGACCGCGATCCCGGAGCAGCCCCGCGAGAGCTCCTCGCCGATCAGCATGCCGTCGAACGCCGGCAGCCCGAGGCCTCCGTACTCCTCGGCGATGTGCGGGTTCATCAGCCCGACCTCATGCGCCTTCGCGATCACGTCCTCCGGGTGCGTCGAGCGCTCGTCGTAGTCGGCTGCCCTCGGCCGGATCTCCTTCTCCGCGAAGTCGCGCGCCAGCGCGCGCAGCTCGCGTTGCTCGTCCGTCAGCGCGAACGAGACTCCTCCCGCGACGTCCGCGGCCGCCACGGCACCTTCCTCCTCGCCCATCGGCGTGCACGATACGCGGGTCCGTCGGCCGCGCCTCTATTCTCGCGCGCCGTGGCGGTCAGAGCGCGGGCGCCGGTCGTCGGCACGGATACGATCGAGTTCTCGTACGTGGACCCGACCCGGACGCTCACGCGGGTCGCGCTTGCGCACGAGCTCCGGCGGCCGCGCATCGTGCCCTTCGAGCGCGGTGAGAGCAGAGGCCGGTGGACGCTCGAATTCACGCTCCGGGACGCCGACCGCATGGAATACCTGCTCGCCCTGACGCGCCCGAGCGGCGAGACGGCGCTCGTGGCCGACCCGGCGAATCCGTCGCGCGCGCCCGGCCCGTTCGGCGAGAAGTCCGTCGTCGAGCTGCCGGGGTACGTGGAGCCCGACTGGATCTGGGACGAGGATTCGCCGCCGGGCGAGGTCGCACCGCTCACGCTCGAGAGCAGGCGGCTCGGTGCGACGGTGAACGGGCTGCTCTGGTCGCCGGCCGACAGCGACCCCGCTGAGCCGCTGCCGCTCGTCATCGCGCACGACGGGCCCGAGTACGCGGAGTACTCGCAGCTCGTACGTCTGCTCGACCACCTCGTCTCGTTCGGCGACGTCCCGCCGCTGCGGGCAGCGCTGCTCCAGCCCGTCCAGCGCGACGAGACGTACTCGGCGTCGGCCCGCTACGCACGGGCGCTCGCCGGCGAGCTCGTCGCGCTGCTCCGGGCGGCGGCGCCGACGGGCGACTCGCTGCCGGTCGTGATGGGCGCCAGCCTCGGCGCGCTCGCCGCGCTGCACACTCACTGGCGGCACCCCCACGTGTTCGGCGGCCTGTTCCTCCAGTCGGGCAGCTTCTTCCGCGAGCGCTTCGACAAGCACGAGGCCAGCTTCCGCCGCTTCGGTCGCATCACCCGCTTCGTCGGCCAGGTGCTCGCCGGCCGCGCGGCGCCGCCTGCGGTGCCGGTCACGATCACGTGCGGCGCGGCGGAGGAGAACCTCTTCAACAACCGCGCCGTCGCCGCCGCGCTCCGGCAGCAGGGCTGGGATGTGCGGCTCGCCGAGCATCGCGACGCGCACAACTGGGTGTCCTGGCGCGATACGTTCGACCCCCACCTCGGCCAGCTCATCCTGCGCGCGTGGACATGAGACGGGAGACGAAGCTGTTCGCCCCGGCGATCGGAGCC
>JACVRM010000155.1 GCA_014534415.1 Thermoleophilia bacterium
CGCGCAGCTCGCGGAGCTCGGGGCCGGCCGCCTCGTGCGCCGCGGCGATCAGCTCGCCCGCCGTCACGCCCTCGTCCACGGCGAAGGCGAGATCCTGCTTGACGGCGGGATAGGTGATCACGTCCTCGTAGAGGGGGACGTCGTCGACGCGCTCGAAGAGGCCGTCGACGTCGAGCTCGAAGTACCCCCAACCCTCGTCGAGCTCTCGGATGACGCCGTCGGGAGTACGCGCCGCTGGCCCGTCTGCCCGCTCCACGGTGAGTCCAACTCCGAACGCGCGGTACAGCGTCTCGACCGCGCCCTTGGCGCGGAAGAAGCCGCCGTCGACGATTCCCGCAACGTGCCAGCGCTCCGTGGGCAGCCCGGGACCACGTCCGGGGGCATGGCTCGGGACCAGGTCCGGCAGGAAGACCCGTGCGAGCTCGAACAGCGCGATCCGGTCGACGCCGGCGTTGGCGTTGCGGCGCGCGGACTCGAGCAGCCCGTGCTGGAGGTCCGTGCGGAGTGCGGCGAGCTCCACCGAGTACGGCTCCGCGAGCTCGATGCGCCCGTTGCCGGCCGGCACGAGCGTCCAGGTGTACGCCTCGTGGAACCCGGCGCCGACGAGCACGTCCTCGACGAGCCGCCGCAGCCGCTGCTCTCGGGTGAGCTGTCCGAACATCGCCTGACGCTCGGGCAGCGTGGAGGGAACCTCTTCCATGCGGAAGCGGGCCACCTCCTCGACGAGATCGACCGGCCTGGTGACGTCGAGCGCGCGCCACGTCGGCACCGTGACCGTGAGATCGCCTCCGACGTCGAAGCCGAGCCGCTCGAGCGTCGCGCGCTGCTCGTCCACCGGGAAGTGCATGCCGGTCAGGCGGTCGGTCAGCTCGGGGCGCAGTCTCACGAGCGGCCGCTCCGGAAGACCGCCGTGGACGTCCGTGTGGCCGGTCCAGCGCGCGCCCGTCAGCTCCACGAGGAGCTCCGTGGCGTAGACGGCCGCCTGGTGCGCGGCGTGCGGGTCGACACCTCGCTCCCAGCGCGTCGACGACTCGCTGCGGAGACGCAGGCGGCGTGACGTGCGCAGCAACGTGAGAGCATCGAAGTTGGCCGCCTCGAGCAGCAGATCGGTCGTATCCGGCCTGACCTCGCTGTCCTCGCCGCCCATGATCCCGGCGATCGCGACGGGCACCTCGGCGTCGGCGATGACGAGGTCCGCCGCCGTGAGCCTGCGCACCTCGCCGTCCAGCGTGCGGATCTCCTCGCCTTCGCGAGCACGGCGCACGACGATGCGGCCTTCTCGCAGCCGCGCGTGGTCGAACGCGTGGAGCGGGTTGCCGAGCGCGAGCATGACGTAGTTCGTCACGTCCACGACGTTGACGATCGGGCGCATGTCGGCCGCGAGCAGGCGCGCTTTCAGCCAGAGCGGTGAGGGCGCGACGCGCGCCCCCCGGAAGAGGCGGCCGACGTAGCGGGGACAGCCTCCCGGATCCTCGACACGAACGTCGACCGGCTCGTCGCCGGCTCGCCGGGGGTCCGAGCCGGGCGGCGGCTTCAACTCGCCGCCGGTCAGCGCGGCCACCTCGCGCGCGATCCCGTAGATGCCGGTCAGATCGGGCCGGTTGAAGAGCGTCTCGATCTCGAGCACGGTCTCCGTCAGCGGCACGACGTCCGCGAGCGGCGTCCCCGGCTCGAGCTCCTCCTCGAGCACCATGATCCCCGAGTGGTCGGCGCCGAGCTCGAGCTCGCGCTCCGAGAGGATCATCCCGCGCGAGAACTCGCCGCGCAGCTTCGCCTCGCGGAGCGGCTCCGCCGCGCCCGGGAGGAGCGCGCCGGGCAGCGCGACGGCGACCGTCGCACCGGGCCCGAAGTTCCACGCGCCGCAGACGATCTGCCGCGGCTCGCGCTCGCCCACGTCGACCTGGCAGAGCTGGAGCCGGTCGGCGTTCGGGTGCTTGCCGGCGTCGAGCACGCGCCCGATGCGGAACAGCGCGAGATTGCCGTCGAGGTCACGGACGCCGCGCTCGACGACGCGGTCGACCTCGCAGCTGGTGAAGACGAGCCGCCGCGCGAGCTCAACGACCGGAACGTCGAACTCGACGTACTCGCGCAGCCAGGAGACGGGCACCTTCATCGCCGACCCTCGGCGCGCCGCGAAGTTTGTGGCTGACAGCCACTTGCTCGAATCGCGCGCGGCATCAGAACTGCTCCAGGAAGCGGATGTCGTTCTCCCAGAAGAGGCGCAGGTCGGGCAGTCCGTGCCGGTTGAACGCGATCCGGTCGATACCAAGGCCGAAGGCGAAGCCCGACCACTCCTCCGGGTCGTAGCCGACCGACTCGAAGACATTCGGGTCGACCACGCCGGCGCCGCCCATCTCGATCCAGCCGGAGTGCTTGCACACGGCGCAGCCGGCGCCGTCGCAGAGGTAGCAGGTCATGTCGAACTCGACGGACGGCTCGGTGAACGGGAAGAAACTCGTCCGCATGCGGATCTCGCGGCGCCCGCCGAAGACCGCGCTCGTGAAGTGCTCGACCGTGCCACGCAGATCGGCGAGCGTGATGTCGCGGTCGACGGCCAGCGCCTCCACCTGGTGGAACACGGGCGTGTGCGTCGCATCGAGCGCGTCGCGACGGTAGACGCGGCCGAGCGAGACCAGATAGAGGGGCGGCTGCCTGTCCAGCATCGCCCGAATCTGCGAAGGGGACGTATGCGTGCGCAGGAGCGTGTCCTCGTCGACGTAGAAGGTGTCGCGCGGGTCGCGCGATGGATGCGCCTCGGGCTGGTTGAGCGCGTCGAAGTTGTGCCAAACCGTCTCGACCTCGCGCCCGTCGTACACCTCGTAACCGAGGCCGAGGAAGACGTCCTCGATGCGGCGCCGCAGCTGCGTGAGCAAGTGCAGCGAGCCCCGCGGAGGCGCCTCGCCCGGCAGCGTCGGGTCGAAGCCGTCCTCTCCGGCGGTCGCCCGACCGGCGCGCTCGAGCTCGGCGCGCCGTGCCTCGTGCGCCGCCTCCAGCCGGTCGCGCAGCGAGTTCAGCACCATCCCGGTCTCCCGGTCGCGCACCTGCCGAAGCGCCTGCTTCAGCTCGCTTCTGCGGCCGAGGTAGCGAACGCGCGCCTCCTCGAGCTCGTCGGCGCTCGACGCGGCTGCGATCGCCTGCGTCGCCTCCGCCTCGAGCGCCGCCATCTCCACGGCGCCGCTTCCTGTTGACTCGTCTGACTGCACCACCGCTCCTCCTTCGTCGCGCTGCTCGGGTTCGCGCCCCGGCTGGAGTCGGAGGATCAGTCGCTACGCGGCGCCGACCCCGGACTCGAGCCGGGGCCCCGTAAAGAGGAACGCTGCACGCGTGCCGAGCACGCCGCAAGCGTACCGATGCGGCGCCGCGGCGACAATGCCGCCGTGAGCGACAGCCCCTACGACGCGATCGCCGGCCTGTACGACGACTGGAGCCGCAGCGTCACCGAGGACGTCCCCTTCTACGTCGCGGAGGCGGCGGCGACAGGCGGGCCGGTCGTCGAGCTCGCCGTCGGCACGGGGCGAATCGCCATCCCGATCGCGCGCCGCGGGATCCGCGTGATCGGGGTGGACGCCTCGCGCGAGATGCTGGCCGTCTGCCGGGCGCGCGCCCGGGCGCAGGGCGTGGCGGACTTGCTCGACCTGCGCGTGGGCGACCTGCGCTCCCCTCCGGTCGCCGAGCGCGTCCGCCTCGTGACGTGCCCGTTTCGCGCGTACCTCCATCTGCGCAACGAGGAAGACCGGCGGCGTGCGCTCGCCGCGGCGTACGAGCTGCTGGCGCC
>JACVRM010000062.1 GCA_014534415.1 Thermoleophilia bacterium
GATCTCGAGCTCCGTGACGCGCCCGGCCGGGAGCATCAGCCGGTTGACCGAGATCACGCCGCCCGGGTACTCGAACTGCCAGTAGAACTGGCGGCCTTCGACCCGAACCTCGCCGCGCGGCTGGCCGGCCTCGGCGGGATCCGTGATGCCGGGCAGCTTGTAGAACACGAACGCTGCGATCCCGACCAGGATCAGCACCGGGATCGCGGTCCAGGCGAGCTCGAGCCGCGTCGCGCCGTGGATCTCCGGCCCCTCGACGTCGCGCGGCCGCCCCCGGCTGCGGAAGCGCACGGTGAAGAGGACGAGCGGGACGAAGACGACGACGAAGATCCCCCCGGCGAAGGCCAGGATGAACCAGTAGATGTCGGCGATGCCCTCGGCCGTGGGCGAGCTCGGGTCGACCGGACCGACGCCGGAGTCGGCGAGCGCGAGCGCCGGGTACGCCAGCGCCCCGAGCAGGCAGAGCAGGGCGGCTGGCAACGTGCGGGCCAAGAGCGGGTGGCATTCTACGAAGGTGCCTGCGCTGGACGCGACTTTGGAACGACCGTCGCATGTGGCGTAGGAGCTCCTTCCGCCGCGAAGCCTCCGTGCCGGAATGACCTCGGCGAGGTCCCGCGTCGAGCTGCCGCCCGACGTGGGGCACCATTTCGAGGTCTTCGTCAATGGCGTGCCGCAACAGCGCGGCGCCGATTTCCGCGTGGAGGGCCGCACGCTCGTCTTCGACCGCCCGCTGGCGCGCGAGGGCCGGCTCGGCGCCTGGCGCTGGCTCTCCATGCTGCTCGGTGTCGCGGGCACGTATCGCCAGAACGACAGCGTCGACGTCGTCTACTCGAGCGGTGGGCGGCGCGTCGTCGCCACCGGGCTGTCGATCTCGTCTGACGCGTGAAGCAGGTGGCGGCTCAGCCGTCGAGCGCAGCGGCCGCGCCGCCGGTCTCCGCACGCCACGCACGCAGGTACGCGCGCAGCTCGACGCGAGCCAGCTCCGCCTGGTAGCGGCCGTTGCTGTTTCCCGGCGGCCTGTCGCCGTCGTCGCGGCAGTCGTGGCAGCGCGGCGAGCCGAGCCGCGAAAGTGCCGGCGCGATCGCCAGTCCGCACACGGTGCACGCGACTTCGCCCACGGCGAGGTCGAGCGTCTCGCCCGGACGTGCAAGCGAGGCGCCCCGCTCGTGGAGGAGCGGCGGAGGCCAGACGTCGAACGTGTTCGAGCCGATCTGATCGACGACGCAGCCGCGTCCGCGCAGGAACGCGAGCAGGTGTCCAGCGCTCGCAGGGTCGGCGAGCCGGACGCGCAGAGGCCGCAGAGGTTCCGCCATCGTCTCGGGGCGGCGTTGACCGCCTACTCGAACGGTGGAGGAGGGCCGCAGCAACCTCAATGCCTCCATCGAGGGAGATTGTCGAGCGCTCGCCGGACGGCAGGCGCGAACTTCGTCAGCGCTCTTAGGGGGGCGGCTCTTACGCGGGCCCGTCCGGAAGCCAGAGCAGCGGATCGGTCGGGTTGCCGTAGAGAAGCACCTCGAAATGGAGGTGCACGCCGCTGCACGAGCCGGTGCAGCCGACGCTTCCAAGCGTCGTCGTCTCCGTGACGAAGGTGCCCCGCTCGACGGTGATCGTCGCCAGGTGCGCGTAGACGGTGGCGAGACCTCGCCCGTGGGCGACCACGACGCGGTTGCCGTAGCCGTCTTCCCAGCCCGCCACGGCAACGACCCCCGGTGCCGCCGCTCGCACCGCCTGTCCCTCCGGCGCGTCGATGTCGATGCCGTCATGGGAGCCGCCGCGCGTCCCGAAGCGGTCGAGCAGCGGGCCGCGAACCGGCCACGAGACGGAAGCGCGCAGCGGGTGCGCAACTGCGCGGAGTCGGCGGTGCAGTGTCGAGGCGCGTGCTTCCGCGTGCCGGTGGCGCCGCTCGGCGGCCGCCACGCGCGTCCGCAGCGCGGCTACCTCCGCTCGGACCGAGTCGGCGTCGCCGTCCATCCGCGCGACCGCCGCCCCCAACGCCGCGCCGCCGGAGGCGACCGCAGCGGCGAGCATCGTGACCCGGATCCCGCCGAGCCGCATGGGGACACGCGTTCTCGCCGCGTCGCCGACATCCTCCGAGGCGGACGGTCGCTACTCGGGATGGTTGTTGGCTCGGCCGCCAACGCGAAACGGCGTATGAACTCCCTCGTAGACGAGGTGCAGCGAGAGCCCGTCGGCCGCGTGCGGGAGGTTGTGGCAGTGGAGCATCCACAGGCCGGGATTCGTGGCGTGGAACGCGACCTCATAGCGGTCGCCCTTGGCGAGGTTGACCGTATCCACCCACCAGGGGCTTTGCACCGCTTGCCCGTTGCGGCTGAGCACGAGCATGTGATGGCCGTGCAGGTGCATCGGGTGGAGCGCCCGCGTGTCGCTCGTCAGCGTCAGCTTCACCCAGTCGCCCTTGCGTACCACGAGCATCGGCACGTCGGGGTGAACTCGGTCGTTCATCGTCCACTGCTTGCCGATCCCGCCGTCGCGGAACGCGATGCGGCTGCCAATGTCCACCCTGAAGCTGCGGTCGAATTTCCGGGGTACGCGCGCCGCGTTCGGCGCGCCGTAGGCGGCCGGGTCGAAGACGCGACTCGTGTTCGGCGCGGCGACGTCGATGCGGCCGTCGCGGCTGAACGCGATGCCCGCCGCGGTTCCGACCAGCTGGAGCGTGACGGGTGTGGGCGGCATCGTGAACGTTACGTCGAAGCGGGAGCCGGCGGGCACCTCGAGCAGCTGCCCGGCGATGGCAGTCGGGCTGCGCAGGTCGCCGCCGTCGATCGCGACGACGCGGAACGGCGCGCCCGCGAGCGTGAAGCGTCGCGGCGAGTCGTCCGTGTTCACCAGGCGGAGGCGGACGCGCGTACCCGGCGCGACCGCGCGGCGCTGGAGCCGGTCACTCGTCCCGAGGACGTCCGAGCCGCGGAGGCGGTGCGCGGCGACGGTCAGATCGAGCGCCGCCGCCGCCTTTCTCGCCGGAACGACGACGAACGCGCCGTACAGGCCGCGCGACACCTGTTTCGCGGACGACTGGTGCGAGTGGTACCAGAAGGTGCCGACCTGCCGGGCGCGGAAGCGGTACGTGTAGCGGCCACCCGGCGGCACCGCGTTCTGCGTGACGCCTGAGACACCGTCCTCGGCGTTCGGGACATCCACGCCGTGCCAGTGGATCGACACCCCGGGTCGCACGTCTCGATTGACGAGCGTCACGGCGACGAGGCCGCCTTCCCGGACGCGCAGCTCAGGACCCGGGACGCGGCCGTCGAACGCGAGCACGTCCACGCGCCTGCCCGAGGCCAGGCGGATCTCCGACCGGGCCGCCGTAAGCGTCTTCTGCAGATCGGGCGTGCCGCCCCGCGGCCCGTGCAGCGTGGCGACGCTGATGCGCTCGTGCGCATGCGCGACGTGCGGGCCGCCGCCGTAGTCGGGCTGCCCGTAGTCCATCACGTCGTACGTGCCGGGCAGGCGGCTCTCCCACCACGCCCGGCCGGCCCAGCCGGCGAGCGCCAGAGCGGCGAGGATGCCCAGCGCGGAAACCGCCCGGACGACGCCGGGCCGGAGGAGGCGGCTGCGGGCGGTCACGCGGCGTGCTCGTCGGCGAGCGCGAGTACCTCGTCCAGCACGGCGAGACCCTCGTCGAGCTCCTCGCGCGTGATCGTAAGCGGCGGCGCGATCATGACGACGTTCCAGTGCACGAAGAGGTAGAGGCCGCGCTCCAGCGCTGCCTTCGCCAGGCGCGCCACGGGGGCGGCCGCCTGGCCGCTCGCATTGAACGGGACGAGCGGCTCGCGCGTCGTGCGGTCGCGGACGAGCTCGACTCCCCAGAAGAGGCCCTTGCCGCGCACGTCGCCGATCGACGGGTGGCGCTCGGCGAGCAGCGGCAGCTCCTTTGCGAGCACGTCGCCCAGCGCCGCCGAGTTCTCGACGATCCGCTCCTCGCGGAAGGCGTCGATCGACGCCACCGCCGACGCGCACGCGAGCACGTGACCCGAGTACGTCAGCCCGCCGGCGAAGTACTTGTCGCGCACCCAATCGGCGAGCGGCTCTCGGATCACCATCGCCCCGAGCGGCACGTACCCCGAGTTGATGCCCTTGGCGAGCGTGAGAATGTCCGGCACGACGTCCCAGTGCTCGCACGCGAACCAGCGACCCGAGCGCCCGAACCCCGCCATCACCTCGTCCAGGATGAGCAGGATGCCGTGGCGGTCGCAGACCTCTCGGATCGCCCGGAGGTAGCCGTCAGGCGGCACGATGATCCCGTTCGTCCCGACGATCGTCTCGAGGATCACTGCCGCCACCGTCTCCGGACCCTCGTACTGCAGGAGCTCCTCCAGGTGGGGGGCACCGGTGCAGACGGGGCACGGATCGGGATGTCCGGCCGGGCAGCGGTAGGTGTAGGGGTCGAGCATGCGGACGACGCCGGGGATGCCCGGCTCGGCCGGCCAGCGGCGCGGGTCGCCCGTGAGCGTGATCGCGCCGGCGGTCGCGCCGTGGTAGGAGCGGTAGCGCGCCACGATCTTGTGGCGGCCGGTGTACCAGCGCGCGAGCTTGATCGCGTTCTCGTTCGCCTCGGCGCCGCCGTTCGTGAAGAACGACATCGTGAGATCCCCCGGCGTGAGTTCCGCGAGCAGGCGTGCGAGCTCCGAACGTGCCTCGTGGGCGACGCCGGGTCCGATCGTGCAGAGGCGGTCGGCCTGTTCCTTGATCGCCGCCACGACCCGCGGGTGCTGGTGGCCGATCGAGACGTTGACGAGCTGCGAGGCGAAGTCCAGGTAGCGGTTCCCGTCGTAGTCCCAGAAGTAGCGGCCCTCGGCGCCCGCTACCGGCAGCGGCTCGATCTGGTTCTGCACCGACCAGGAGTGCAGGACGTAACGCTTGTCGAGCTCGCGGACGCGCTGTGCGGCCTCGGCGTCGATCTGTGTGACTGCCATGACCGCGATCCTAGCGCGGGTATTCGGGCGGCTCGCGCCGGCGCCTCAACGTGTGCGTCAATGCCGGCTCGCGCGACCGCGGGTTCCCTTGCGCGCCGCCGTCGCCTAGAGTCGCCCGCACTCCAGAAACCACACGGGAGGTGCGCATGGCGGTAAGTCTGGATGACCAGCTGGCGACGGCGATGGAGGGTTTCGCCGGAACGGTGATCCGACCGGCCGACGCAGGCTACGACGACGCCCGCCGGATCTTCAACGCCATGATCGACAGGCGTCCCGCATTCATCGCGCGCTGTCAGGGCGTCGCCGACGTCGCCGCCGCGGTCAACTTCGCACGCGAGAACGAGCTCGAGGTGACGATTCGCGGCGGCGGCCACAGCGTCGCCGGCAGCTGCCTGGCGGACGGGGCGGTCTTGATCGATCTCTCGGCGATGAAAGGCATCCATGTGGATCCCGATCGCAGGACGGCGAGGGCGCAGGGCGGGGTCACGTGGCGCGAGCTCAACCGTGAGACGCAGCTGCACGGTCTGGCCGTCACGGGAGGCATCATCTCGACCACGGGCATCGCCGGGCTCACACTCGGTGGCGGGCTCGGCTGGATGATGGGCAAGTACGGACTGGCCGTGGACAATCTCGTCTCGGCTCAGCTCGTGACGGCGGACGCCCGCGTGCTCACCGCGAGCGAAAACGAAAACGGCGACCTGTTCTGGGCGCTTCGCGGAGGCGGTGGCAACTTCGGGGTCGTCACGTCGTTCGAGTACCGGCTGCACGAGGTCGGCCCGATGGTCACCGGCGGCCTTGTCGTTCATCCGTATCGGGCGGCGCGGGACGTCCTCCGCTTCTACCGCGACTTCACGTCGAACGCGCCCGACGAGCTGACCGCCTTCGCCGGACTGCTCTTCGCCCCGGACGGTTCGGGCGAGCAGGTCGCCGGCGTCGTCCTCTGCCACGTCGGGCCGCCCGAGCAGGCGCAAAAGGACATCGAGCCGCTGCTCAAGTTCGGCTCGCCGGTCATGGTGCAGGTTGGACCCATGCCGTACTCGGCCGTGAACGCGATGCTCGACGAGGCGGCCCCGCCGGGCGTGCTGAACTACTGGAAGTCGAGCTTTCTTCAGGAGCTCTCCGACGACGCGATCGACATCATGGTCGAGAGCTTCGTCGACACGCCGTCCCCGATGAACTTCGTGCTACTCGAGCACTTCCACGGTCAGGTAGCGCGCGTACCCGTCGACGCGACGGCGTCGCCGTATCGCGAGACCGGCTACAACTTCATCATTCCGTCGGCCTGGACGGATCCGGCCGACACCGAGGCGAACGTCGCGTGGACACGCGAGACGTTTGCCGCCGTGGAGCCGTTCCTCGCGAAGCGCCGCTACGTGAATTACCTCGACGACGACGATCTTGCTGCGCGCCCCACGCGCGAGGCGTTCGGCCCGAATTACGACCGGCTCGTCGAGGTCAAGAGCCGGTACGACCCGACGAACTTCTTCCGGCACAACCTCAACATCACTCCCGCCATGTAGCCGCCGCTCGACTGCGCAACACCACGCCGAAGGGCTCCGTCATCGGTGCCTCAGCGGAGGTTCGCGCGATACCCTGGTGACGGCAAGCGACACTCCGTTTGCTCGCGGAGCGATGAGGAGGCAGGCATGACGGAGGTACTCGAGACCCAGATCGAGCGGGGGCGTGAGCTCGCGCGCATCAGTCACTGGATCAACGGCGAGCTCGTTGCCGGCCAATCTGGTCGCAGCGGGCCCGTCTACAACCCGGCGACCGGCGAGCAGACCGGCGAGGTCGATTTCGCAACCGCTCAAGAGGTGGATCGCGCCGTGCAGGCGGCACAGGCCGCGTTCCCCGCCTGGCGCGCGACGTCGCTCTCTAAGCGCTCAGAGCTGCTGTTTCGGATGCGGGAGATGTTCCACCAGCGCCGAGAAGACATCGCTCGGATTCTCACGGCCGAGCACGGCAAGGTCCTCTCGGACGCGCTGGGCGAGGTGGCGCGCGGCCTCGAGGTGATCGAGTACGCCTGCGGCATTCCGACGCTCCTCAAGGGTGAGTACTCGGAACAGGCTTCCACCGGCATCGACGTCTACTCGATCCGCCAGCCGGTCGGCGTCGTGGGCGGGATCACGCCGTTCAACTTCCCCGCGATGGTGCCCATGTGGATGTTCGCGCCGGCGATCGCCTGCGGAAACACCTTCGTGCTCAAGCCGTCGGAGAAGGATCCTTCCGCCTCGCTCCTGATGGCCGAGCTGCTCAAGGAGATCGGCCTGCCGGACGGCGTCTTCAACGTCGTGCACGGAGACAAGGTCGCCGTCGACGCGCTGCTCGACCACTCCGACATCGCCGCGATCAGCTTCGTCGGCTCCACGCCCGTCGCCCGCTACATCTACGAGCGCGGCACGAAGGCGGGCAAGCGCGTGCAGGCGCTCGCCGGCGCAAAGAACCACATGGTCGTGCTGCCGGACGCCGACGTCGAGATGGCCGCGGACGCGGCGGTGAGCGCGGGTTACGGCTCCGCCGGCGAGCGCTGCATGGCGATCTCGGTCGTCGTCGCCGTCGGCGACGTCGCCGACGCGCTGGTGGGCGCGATCCAGGAGCGCCTTCCGAAGATCAAGGTCGGCGACGGGTTCGAGCCCGACGTCGAGATGGGGCCGCTCATCACCCGTGAGCACCGCGACCGCGTAGCGTCGTTCATCGACAAGGGCCGCGAGGCAGGCGCCACGGTCGTCGCCGACGGGCGCGAAACGGCTGGCGACGGGGACGGCTTCTTCCTCGGGCCGTCGCTGCTCGACAACGTCAAGCCCGAGATGGAGGTCTACCTCGAGGAGATCTTCGGACCGGTGCTGGGCGTCGTCCGCGTCGACACGTACGACGAGGCGCTGCGGCTGGTCGACGAGAATTCGTACGGCAACGGCACGGCGATCTTCACGCGCGACGGCGGCGTGGCCCGGCAGTTCCAGTTCGACGTCCAGGCGGGCATGGTCGGCATCAACGTGCCGATCCCGGTGCCGGTCGCGTACTACTCGTTCGGCGGCTGGAAGGATTCCTTGTTCGGCAGCTCGCACATCTACGGGCCGGAAGGCATCGAGTTCTACACACGCGGCAAGGTGGTCACGAGCCGCTGGCCCGACCCGGCCACGAGCAGGGTCGACCTGGGCTTCCCGCAGACCCGCTGACTCTCAGCTTCCCCCTCGTTCCGCGGTCGCGCGCCGGCTACGGTCGGCCGCGCGACGGCGATTCGTAGATCGCGGACCCCGTCTCCGGGTCGAAGAAATGCAGCCGTTGCGGATGAACGGTCAACTCGACGCGGTCGCCTTCCCGGGCCGGGCTCTCGCGGTCGACCCTGGCCACCCAGAGACCGCCCTTTTCCTGCACGGCCGCTTGCGTCGCCGCGACGGCATCCTCGCCGACCGCGGCCTGGACGTCGGCTCCGCGGACAGGCCGGCCGCCGGCACCGAAGTGGAGGAAGACCTCCGAGCCCATGTCTTCCCGTATGTCGACGACCGCCTCGATGCGCTGCGCCGACGAGGCGTCGCCCACCACGCTCGCGTCCTCCATGTCCTCAGGGCGGATGCCGAGGATCAGGGGTCTGTCCACGAAATCGTGGAGCGCCGGTCGCCGGCCAAGCACCTCGTCGGCGAGGGTGAGCTCGTGCGCGCCGAAGCGAACCGCGAGCCCGCCGTTGCGCCGCGCGACGTCCGCGCCGACCAAGTTCATGGCGGGCGAGCCGATGAACTCCGCGACGAAGACGTTCACGGGCGCGTCGTAGAGCGCCTGCGGCGTTGCGAGCTGCTGAAGGAACCCGTCTCGCATCACGGCGACCCGGTCGCCCAGGGTCATCGCCTCCGTCTGGTCGTGGGTGACGTAGATCGTGGTGACCTCGAGGTCGCGCTGCAGGCGGGCGATCTCCGCCCGCATCTCGACGCGCAGCTTGGCGTCGAGGTTCGAGAGCGGCTCGTCCATGAGGAATGCCTGCGGCTCGCGGACGATCGCGCGCCCCATCGCCACGCGCTGGCGCTGTCCGCCCGAAAGCGTCCGTGGGCGCTTGTCGAGCACACCGGCGAGCCCCAGCACGTCGGCGGCGTCCGCGACGCGCCGGCGGATCACGCGCTTCTCGACCCTGCGCAGCTTTAGCGCGAACGCCATGTTCCGGTACGCCGACATGTGCGGATAGAGCGCGTAGTTCTGGAAGATCATCGCGATGTCGCGGTTCTTCGGCGGCATGTCGTTGACCACCCGCCCGCCGATCTGCACCTCGCCTTCGGTCACCTGCTCCAGCCCCGCGATCATCCGTAGCGCGGTCGTCTTGCCGCACCCCGATGGACCGACGAAGACGACGAACTCGCCGTCGGCGATCTCCATGTCGAGTTTCGTGACGGCGCGCGTGCCGTCGGGGTAGACCTTCGTCAGCTCCTTCAGGCGAATGTCGGCCACCGGCGACCTCCCGAATCGCGTGGCGAGGAGTTTCGCAGATGGCTTAGGATCGCGCGGTGTCCGTAGCCGCCGAGGCGGGCCGGGTGCGCCGACGCCGGGATTTCCTCGAGGAGCGCCGGTTCCTTGCGCCGGTCCTGATCGGCCCGGCAATCATCTTCATCACGGCACTGGTGGGCGGTCCCCTCCTGCTCGCGGTCTACCTGAGTCTGACCGACGCTACCGCCGGATCCCTGACCGGCGAATGGGTCGGCGTCTCCAACTACGTCGACGCCTGGGACAGCCCGATCTTTCGACGGGCACTTCGCAACACCCTCATCTTCACGGCCATCTCGCAGGTCGTCGTGCTCGTGTCTGCGGGTCTGCTCGCGCACGCGCTGATCCGCAAGTTCCGCGGCAAGTGGATCTTCCGCTTCTTGATCCTGCTGCCGTGGGCGACGCCGATCGCGCTCGGCACGATCGGCTTCCTGTGGATCTTCGATTCGCTGTTCGGCGTCTTCAACTGGATCCTCGTCCACGACGTGCTGCCCGGCGGTCAGGCCTTCTACCCGTACAAGGCGGTGAACTGGCTGCTCGCGCGTCCGGCGCTACCGGGCTGGCTCGAGATCGCGCCGATCGACCCCTTCAACCCGCCTCAGTGGCTCGGCCAGCCGACGCTGGCGATGGCGGCGATCATCGCCGTGCACTCGTGGCGAATCATCCCGTTCGCCACCGTCATCTTCCTCGCCGGCCTCTCGTCCATCCCCGCCGAGGTCGAGGACGCGGCCAAGGTGGACGGGGCGACCGGCCTCCGAAAGTTCTGGTACGTGACGCTCCCGCTCCAGCTGCCGATCGCGACCGTCGCACTGCTGTTCGGGATCGTCTTCACGGCGACGGACATGACCGTCGTCTTCATCCTCACGCACGGCGGGCCGTTCAACAGCACCCACATGCTGACGACGTGGGCGTTCGACACCGGCATCACGTCGAGCGCGCTCGGCCAGGGCGCGGCGATCTCGCTCTACCTGCTGCCCGTCCTCGCGCTCGTGGCGATCCTGATGCTGCGCTTCGCGCGCCGTACGGAGGTCAGCTGATGCTCGCCAAGCTCCGCGAGCAGGGCCCGGCCTACCTCGTCGTCGGCCCGTTCGCGATCGTCCTCGCCTTCCCGTTCTACTGGATGCTGATGACCGCGCTGAAGACGGAGGGCGACCTCTACAACCCGGCGAACGTTCCGTTCAAGTGGAACCAGGATTCACCGACGTTCGACAACGTCGAATTCCTCTTCCGCGAGACCGAGTACCTCCAGTGGCTGGAGAACACGGCGATCGTGGGCGCGCTCGTCGTGGCGATCACGCTCGCCCTCTCGCTCCCCGCGGGCTACGCGCTGGCGCGGCTGTCGGGCTCCTGGGGCCAGAGCGTGGGCGTGGCCATCTTCCTGACATACCTCGTGCCTCCGACGCTGCTCTTCCTGCCGATGTCGCGCGTCATCACCGAGCTGGGGCTCCAGGACCGCCTCGCGTCGCTCGTGCTCGTCTATCCGTCCTTCACCGTGCCGTTCTCGACGTGGCTGCTCATGGGCTTCTTCAAGACGATTCCTGCGGAGCTCGAGGACGCGGCGCTCGTCGACGGCGCCTCGCGGCTGCGCGCGCTCGCCTCGGTGGTCTTCCCCATCTCGCTGCCGGGGATCCTGACCGTCGTGATCTTCACGTTCTCGCTGGTCGTCAACGAGTTCGTCTACGCGATCACGTTCATCAGCAGCTCGACGGAGCGCACCGTTTCGGCCGGCGTTCCGACCGAGCTGATCCGGGGCGACGTCTTCTACTGGGGGCCGCTCATGGCGGCAACGCTCATCCCCGCCATTCCGCTTGCGCTGCTCTACAACGTGTTCCTCGACCGCTTCATCGCCGGTTTCACCGGCGGGGCCTTTCGCTGAGTCACGGAAAGTAGGAATATCTGCGTCGACACTGAGCTGAGGAGGTGACGCCGTGAAGGACACGCGGCCGCGGGTCGACATTTCAACGGTTGACGACGAGGTCACGCGACGCGAGTTA
>JACVRM010000085.1 GCA_014534415.1 Thermoleophilia bacterium
GACTCGGCAAAAGCGTCGCATGGCCGTCTGCCCCCCGACCGATGGAGATGGGGATGATTCGTTGGTCGCGGCGGGGTTAGGGCCGCTGAACCCGTGCGGCGAGCTACGCGGAGAAGGCGCACCGTTCAGACCAGCGCCAGCTGGCGGTAAGGCTCAAGGCCGGAGACGCCCACGCCGACGAGCCGCAACGCGCCCGGCCGGTCGCGGAGCGCCCGGTCGAGTAGCCGGCACGCGAGCTCGCCGATGCGTGCCGCATCGTCGGTCCCGACGGCGAGTGTCGTCGAGCGCGTTCGAATCGAGAAGTCCGAATAGCGGAGCTTGGCGGTCACCGTTCGCGCCGTGTCGCCGGAACGCTGCAGGCGCGCGGCGACGTGACCGGCCATGCGCTGCACCTCGTCGTGCAGGCGCTCGGCATCGGTCACGTCCTGCGCGAACGTCTCTTCGCTGGAGATCGAGACGGTCTCCGCTTCCGTCTCGACGCCACGCCGGTCGATTCCGCGGGCGCGGTCGCGAAGCATCGCACCCACCCTGCCCGGCGCGAGGCGGCGCAGCCGGTCGTCCGTCAGCGCCGCGAGCTCCCCGATCGTGGTCACGCCGGCCGCGCGGAGCCGGTGCTCGGCGCGCGGACCGACGCCGGGCAGAAGGCGCACGTCGAACGGCGCGAGGAATGCCGCCTCGCGGCCGGGCGGCACAACCGTCAGCCCGCCCGGCTTGCGCCGGTCGCTCGCCACCTTCGCGACGACCTTGCACGTGGCGACGCCCAGCGACGCGGTCAGCCGCGTGCTGCCGAGCACGGCCGACTGCACGGCCTCGGCGATCTCGCGGGCGGCCGCGAAATCGCGCGCGACCTCGCCGACGGCCAGGTAGCCCTCGTCCATGCCGGTCCGCTCGATCGTCGGCACGACCTGCCGCACGGCGTCCCACACGGCCCGCGAGTACCCGACGTACAGGCTCTTGCGCGGGCGCACGAAGACGGCGTGTGGGCAGCGGCGGAGCGCCTCCGCGCACGACATCGCGGAGTGGATGCCGTAGCGCCGCGCGACGTAGTTCGCGGTGGCGACGACGCCCCGTCCATGCGGGTCGCCGCCGACGACGAGGGGCCGTTCGCGAAGCTCCGGGCTCTCGAGTTCCTCGACCGCCGCGAAGAAGGCGTCGAGGTCCACGTGCGCGACGATCACCGTTCGAGGGTACGGAAGTGGTGTGACGGTTCGGGCACAGACGTGACACCCACGCGAGACGCGCTGCGGTCTACGTTCTCGGCATGGCGAAGAGCGCGACACCGTGGGGTCCGGCCGAGATCGTCGACGAAGTGACGCTCCCGCAGCGGTCGGGCGACCGGCGCTTCGCATGCCTCGTGCAGCTGCTGGAGAGCGAGCGCGGCGAGCGGCTCGTCCGCTTCTCCTACTCGACCGGCGGGACTGCGCGGCGCGGACCCGTCACGCTCCGCGCACGGGACCTGGAGCGTCTGCGGCAGTCGCTGGCCGAGCATCCTCGCCTGGGGGAATCGCTCGGCCTGCCCGGGTGACACCGTCGGTCTCCTCGCGTAACCGCGCGTCGATCTCGGCGCCGATCAGGAACACCATCGCGCTCACGTAGAGGTAGACCATCACGACGATCGCCGTCGTCAGGCCGCCGAACAGCGTCTCCCACTTGGCCAGCCTCTCGGCGTAGAAGCCGAAGAGCAGTGATGCGACGATCCACGCCGCGGTGACGAGCACCGACCCGACCGTCACCCAGGCGAGCGGCTGGCGCTTCGCGGGTGCGAAGCGCAGGATCAGCGCGGCGGCGAGCAGCACGAGTCCGACCGTGAGCGTCCAGCGAAGCAGGAACGAGAGCACCGGCAGGACGTCGCCCCGGGCGGCCCGGCCGCCCGCGACCACGATCGCCGCCGCGAGGATCAAGCAGGTGCCGGCCACCACGGCGAGCGCGAGCGAGCGGGGAAGACGCCGTGCGAAGCTCTGGCGCACGCCCGTCTCGTAGATCTCGTCGAGCGCGTCCATCGTCACGCGCGCGGCAGCGGAGAGCTTCCAGAGCGCCAGCGCGAGCCCGGCGGTCAGCCACAGCGTTCGCTTCGACGACATGATCTGCTCGACCGTGCCGTCGAGGAGCCGGAAGGCGGTCGGCGACAGGTGGTTACGTGCCTGCTTCGCCAGCTCGTCGTTCCACAGCTCGCGCTGCCCGAGCAGGCTCGCGAACGCGAGACCGAACAGCGCGAGGGGTACGAGCGCGAAGAGCAGCTGGTACGAGATCGCGCTCGCGTGGCTGACCAGGCGCTTCTCGCGCACCTCGCCGCGCAGGTCGCGGAGAATCGTCCGCCACTCGCTGCGCAGCTTCGCGGCGTGCTTCAGGCCGACCACTGGCTGGCTCGCGCCGTTCACCGGCGCGAGCCTATCCCGACGCCGTCAAGCCAAAACCGGGATGCGGGACGCGGCCGCGACGAGCGAGCCGAGGATCGCCACGCCGCCGGTCGGGCCGAGCAGCGGATCGACCGCGTGCTCGGGATGCGGCATGAGGCCCATCACATTACGGCCGCGGTTGACGACGCCGGCCACATCGGCAACGGAGCCGTTCGGGTTCGCGCCCGCGTAGCGCAGCACGATCTGCCCAGCGGCCTCGAGCTCCGCGAGCAACTCGGCACCCGCGTACCAGCAGCCCTCGCCGTGCTTGACGGGGATCGTCAGGACGTCCCCCTCTGCAGCGGTCGCGGTGAACGGGGTGTCGGTGCGCTCCACTCGCACGTCCACGTCCTGGCAGACGAAGTCCAGTGACGCGTTACGCCGCAGCACGCCCGGAAGAAGTCCGGCCTCGCAGAGCACCTGGAAGCCGTTGCAGATCCCGAGCACGAGGCCGCCTCCCGCCGCGAATTCGGCGACCGCCTGCATCGCCGGCGAGAAGCGTGCGATCGCGCCTGCGCGGAGGTAGTCGCCGTACGAGAAGCCGCCCGGGAGGACGACCGCGCCGACGGGCGGCAGCTCGGCGTCGCCGTGCCACACGGCCAGCGGCTCGGCACCGAGCAGCTCGAGCGCATGGCAGGCGTCCCGATCGTCGTTCGAGCCGGGGAACGTGACGACGGCGATCCGGGCGCGCTCGCTCACCCGACGAGCTCGATCTCGTAGCTCTCGATGAGCGGGTTGGCGAGCAGCTGCTCGCACATGCGCTCGAGCTGAACGCGAGCCTCGACGGGGTCGGTCGCCTCGACGTCCACGTCGACGACGCGGCCGACGCGTGCCTCGGCGACGGCGAAGCCGAGCTGGCGGAGTGAGCTTTCCACCGCCTCGCCCTGCGGGTCGAGAATCCCCGGCTTCGGCCGTACCAGCACGGTCGCCTTCACCGGAGGACCACCTCAGGCTCGGCGAGGTAGTCGCCGAACGAGCTGCCGGTCAGCCGCTCGAACGCCTCGACATAGCGGGCGCGCGTCCCCGCGACGACGTGGTCGGGCAGCTCGGGGCCCGGCGCCGTCTTGTCCCAGCCGAGGCTCTCGCAGTAGTCGCGCACGAACTGCTTGTCGAACGACGGTTGCGGCCCGCCGGGCGCGTAGTCGTCGGCCGGCCAGAAGCGCGACGAATCGGGCGTCAGCGCCTCGTCGCCGAGCACGAGCCGGCCGCTGTCGTCGACGCCGAGCTCGAACTTCGTGTCGGCGAGGATGATGCCGCGGGCCGCTGCATGTGCGGCGCCGAAGCGGTAGAGCTCGAGTGAGATGCGCTCCGCCTCGGCAAATTGCTCCGCTCCGACGAGCTCGGCCGCCTGCTCGTGCGTGATGTTCTCGTCGTGGCCCGTTTGAGCTTTCGTGGCCGGCGTGAAGATCGGCTCGGGCAGCCGTTCCGACTCGAGCAGCCCCTCGGCGAGCGCGTGGCCGCAGATCCCGCCGGTCGCTTGGTAGTCCTTCCAGCCGGAACCGGACAGGTAGCCGCGGACGACGCACTCGATCGGCAGCATCTCGAGCCGCCTGCACTCGAGCGAGCGGCCGTCCGGGCGGACGGCGAGCAGGTGGTTGGGGCAGAGGTGGCGGGTGCGCGCAAACCAGAACGCGGAGAGCCCGGTCAGGACGCGGCCCTTGTCCGGGATGTCGGTCGGCAGCACCACGTCGAACGTTGAGATGCGGTCGCTCGCCACGAGCAGCAGCCGCTCGTCGTCGAGCGCGTACAGCTCCCGGACCTTGCCGCTGCCGACGTGGACCGCTTCAGACATGGAGCTCCTCCGCTCTTCGTACCAACGCATGCAGGCGCTCGAACACCGTATCGACGTGGGCCGTGTACGCACGTTCGTCGAAGACGGCAGCGAGATCGACGCGCGCGGCGACTTCGGGGTCGCCTGCGGCGAGCTCCCGGAAGTCGCGCTCCTCCTCCCAGGCGCGCAGCGCATTGCGCTGGACGAGCCGGTACGCGTCGTCGCGCCCCAGACCGGACTCGACGAGGGCGAGCAGGAGCCGCTGGCTTAGGTGCAGCCCGAAGCTCGCGTCCACGTTGCGGCGCATTCGCTCGGGATGCACCACGAGTCCTTCCGTCAGCCAGGCGAAGCGGTCGAGCATGTAGTCGAGCGCGACGAAGGCGTCCGGCATGACGACCCGCTCCGCAGAAGAATGCGAGATGTCGCGCTCATGCCAGAGCGCGACGTTTTCGAGCCCGACGAGCGCGTGCGCCCGCACGACCCGTGCGAGCCCGCAGATCCGCTCGGCGACGATCGGGTTGCGCTTGTGCGGCATGGCGGAGGAGCCTTTCTGACGGCGGCCGAACGGCTCGGCCACCTCACCGACCTCCGTGCGCGCGAGATGCCGGATCTCGAGCGCGAACTTCTCGAGCGACGCGGCAGTGAGGGCGAGCGCGCCGAGCACCTCAGCGTGGCGGTCCCGCTGGAGAATCTGCGTCGACGCCGGTGCGGGCTCGAGGCCCAGCCGCTCACACGCGATCCGCTCCACCTCCGGGTCGACCGAAGCGTAGGTGCCGACCGCGCCGGAGAGCTTCCCGACGCGCATTCCCTCGAGCGCGCGGGCGACGCGCTCGCGCGCGCGGTCGAGCTCGAACGCCCATACGGTCAGCTTGAGCCCGAAGGTCGTCGGCTCGGCGTGTATGCCGTGCGTGCGTCCGATCATGGGCGTCGTTCGGTGCTCCTCGGCACGGCGGACGACGGCGGCGAGCGCGCGGTCGATGCCGTCGAGGATCAGCGCGCCCGCATCCCGTACCTGGAGCGCGAGTGCCGTGTCGAGCACGTCGGAGGAGGTCAGGCCGTAGTGAAGCCAGCGCCCGGCCGCACCGAGGCTCTCGGCTGCGGCGTCGACGAACGCGGCCACGTCGTGCTGCGTCTCGCGCTCGAGCTGGGCGACGCGCTCGGCCGTCGGTGCCGCGGCGCGCGCCCGGATCGCGGCGACCTCGTCGGCGGGAATGACGCCGAGCTCCGCCCAGCCGTCCAGCGCGGCGAGTTCGACCTCGAGCCACGTCTCGAGCTTGCGCTGCTCCGACCAGACGGCCGCCATCGCCGGTCGCGAGTACCGCGAGATCACGCGCCGATCGTATCGGCGGCGTAGGCCGGACGCACCTAGCTCGCGAAGATCTGTTCGACCTGCTCGGTCACCGCGGCCGGCGTCGCGCCGAGCTCCGCGAGCATCTGCGCCGCCAGCCCTTCCTCGTCGCCGACCAGCGCCAGGAGGACGTGCTCCGTGCCGATTCGCCCGTGGCGCCGTGAGCGCGCCTCGCGCAGCGCCTGCTCGAGCACGCGCTTCGCGCGCGGCGTGAAGGGGATCTGGCGTCCGCGCCGCCCCCGGCTGCATTCGACGTGTCGGCCTTCGCCAACCGCGCGGGTGAGCTCGTCCCGGGCGCGTTCGAGCGTGACGCCGAGCGCCGTGAGCGCGTGCGCCGCGCCGCCCGCTTCGGCCCGGAGCAGCCCGAGCAAGAGGTGCTCGGTGCCGATGTAGTCGTGACGGAAGACGTCCTGTGCCTCTTCCTGCGCGAGTGCGACCGCCGCGCGTGCGGCGCGCGTGAACCGCTCGAAGGCGCGCCGTCCGCCTCGCCGCCGGCCGGGTGGTCCCCACGCCGGCGGCGGCACGGGCATCTGGCGCGGCGGTCCGGCGCTCTCCTCGACGATCTGGTGCACGCGCTGATGGCTCAGACCAAGGGCGTCCGCGATCTCGCGGAGCGACCCGCCGCCGGCCTGCAGGCGACGGATGACGTGGTGGTAATCGACACGCGTGCGCTCCGTCTCGTGTTGAAGCTCGAGCAGGCGGTCCCGAAGCGCGGTTGCTTCGCGAAGGATCTCCTCGTCGAGCGTCATCGCCCGTCTAGCGTACTAGACGGAGCCTGCTCTGTCTAGCGGCATAGACGACGCTTCCTAGCCGCCGCCGCGCGAGCCGAGCATGCGAGCGGCGAGAACCGCCGCGTTACGCGAATTGTCGACGCCCACGCACGCGACCGGGACGCCCGGAGGCATTTGCACGATGGCAAGCAGCGCGTCGAGTCCGTCGAGCACGCTCATCGTCGCGCGCAGCGGCACGCCGATGACCGGCAGCTCCGTGTGCGCGGCGAGGACGCCCGGCAGCGCGGCGGCAAGACCCGCGCCGGCGATGAGGACGCGCAAACCTCGCAACGAGGCCGCCGACGCGTACTCGGCTACCGCGCGCGGGTTTCGGTGCGCCGACAGGACGTTGAACTCCCACGATATGCCGTGCGCGTCGAGCTCCTCCATGGCCGCCTCCATCGCCGGGCGGTCCGAGTCGGAGCCGACGAGGATCCCGACGAGCGGTCCCTGCTCGGGGAATGCGTCCTCGACCGCCTGCGCCTGCGCCTCGGTGACGGGCTCAGTGGACAACGCCCACCGCGCCGAGCGCGATGTCCCGGCGATAGCGCATGCCGTCGAAGTGAATCCGTCCGGCGGCGGCATACGCGCCGTCGCGGGCGTCCTCGAGCGTGTCCCCGACGGCGGTCACATTGAGGATGCGGCCCCCGTTCGTGATGAGCCGGCCGTCGCGCTCGGCTGTGCCGGCATGGAAGACGAGCGCGCCGGCCGCCTCGGCCTCGGCAATCCCGTCGATCGACGTACCCGTGTCGCCGCGCTCGGGATAGCTGCCGGCGGCGAGCACGATCGTCACCGCGGCGACGTTGCTCTCCGCGAGTTCCACGCCGCCGAGCTCGTGACGAGCCGCAGCGGCCAGCGCCTCGAGCAGGTCGTCTTCGAGACGCGGAAGCAGCGCCTGCGTCTCGGGGTCTCCGAACCGGCAGTTGAACTCGAGCACGCGCGGCCCGTCGGCCGTCAGCATCACGCCGGCATAGAGCAGCCCGACGAACGGCGTTCCGCGCTGGGCGAGCTCGGCGGCGACCGGCCGATGGATCGCGTCGGCGAGGTCTTCGAGCTCGTGCCCCAGGCCGGGAACCGGTGAAAACGCGCCCATCCCACCGGTGTTCGGGCCGGTGTCGCCGTCGCCGACGCGCTTGTAGTCGCGCGCGGGGGCGAGCGGAACGACGTCATTGCGGGCCACGAGCGCGAAGACGGAGAGCTCCTCGCCTTCGAGCAGCTCCTCGGCGAACGCGTCGCGCGGTGCGGCGGCGAATGCCGCGTCGAGCTCCGCCTGCGTTTCGCAGACGAAGACGCCCTTTCCAGCGGCGAGGCCGTCAGCCTTCACGACGCAGGGCGGTTGCGGATCTGCGAGCAGGCGCGCAGTAGCGACGCGGGCCGCCCGCATGACGTCCTTGGCGAAGCGCTTCGAACCCTCGATGCGAGCCGCCGCGGCACTCGGCCCGAAGACCGGAATGCCGGCGACCGCATCGGCCACGCCGCCGACGAGCGGCGCCTCGGGTCCCACGACGACGAGGTCCGGCGCGAGCCTGCGGGCGAGCGCGGCGAGCCCGTGCACGTCGTCGACGGCGACCGCGTGGCATTCGCCGAGTGAGGCGATGCCGGGGTTGCCGGGGGCGGCGTGCAGCTCGTCCAGGACGCGGCTGCGGGCCAGCTTCCAGGCGAGCGCGTGCTCGCGTCCGCCCGCGCCGACCAGCAGCACCCTCACGGCGGCCACTCTACTCGCTGCCGTTTCGATGTTTGAAAGCAGGCGTAGCCGCCCATCATCCCCGCGTGCAGTTCGAGCCCGGCATCGACCGCCACGAGTGGGAGAGCGAGTGGCAGGCGCTCGAGGAGGAGCTCGCCGATGCGCCCGCCGACGCGCTGCCCGAGGCGGCCGACCTCGTCGAGCGGATGCTCGTCGAGAGCGGTTACGACGTCGCCGACCCGGTCGCCCGCGAGGGCGAGGAGCGCGAGGTCGTCGCCGAGTACCTCGCCGCGCGGGAGATCGCGAACCGCGTCGAGGCGGGCGACGCAGTCGGTCCGGGCGACGTCGCGGCGGCGGTACGCGGGCTCACGGCGCTTCGCGACCACATCATCGAAGGCGACACCGCCTAGCAAAAGAGGACGCACCCTGTTCGCGAGTGGCCGTACTCATGAGCGAGCGAGCGCCCGCTCGCGCTCGGCGCCCGTCCCGATCAGCGAGACCTCGACATCGACGTCCTGCTCGACGTACTCCACGTAGCGCCGCGCGGCCGTGGGAAGGTCGTCGACATCGTCAATCGTGTCGAGCGGCTCGTTCCAGCCCTCCAGTACCTCGTAGACCGGCTCGGCGTGGTGGAAGTCCGACTGGTGCGCCGGGAAGTCGTCCGTCTCGCGGCCGCCCGGCAGGCGGTAGCGCGTGCAGACGGGAAGCTTCGCGAAGGCGGAAAGCAC
>JACVRM010000030.1 GCA_014534415.1 Thermoleophilia bacterium
CGCGAATCGAGCAGCTCCACGTCGTTCCAGACCCGTGCGTCGATGCGCCCGCTCGGATCGACGAGCTCGAGGGCGAGGTAGGGCGAGCCGCCGCGCGTACGCCGCCGCTCCTTGCGCGCCACCGCGTAGATGCCCTCCACGACCCGGTCCTGCTCGAGCTCCGCGATCGCCGCCCCCGCCATGGCGGGGAACTCTAGGAGTCGCCGCGGACGGTTACATAGTCGCCTTGAGCACTCCACCCTAGCGCTGGTTCGCGAAGCGAAGCAGCGCTGGTACGCTCAGGCGCGTGGCCGTCGTCCAGCCGTTCCGCGCGCTGCGGTACGACGAGCGGCGGACGGGCCCGCTCGCCGATCTCGTCGCTCCTCCGTACGACGTCATCACCGCGGTCGAGCGCGGCCGTTATCTCGAGCGCAGCCCGTACAACGTCGCGCGGCTGATCGTGCCCGAGACGCCCGGCGAGGCGGGCGAGCTCTTCCGGACCTGGCGGCGCGACCGCGTCCTCGTCGAGGAGGCCGAGCCGGCGCTCTGGTGGCTGCGAGAGGAGTACGAGGGTCCGGACGGCGAGCGGCACAGCCGTGAGGGGTTCTTCGGGACGGTCGACCTCGAGCCGTACGAGCGCGGCGTCGTGCTGCCGCACGAGCGGACGTACGAGGAGGCGAAACGCTCGCAGTTGGAGCTGCTGCGAGCGGTGCGGGCGAACCTCTCGCCGATCATGCTCCTCTACGACGATCCGGAGCATCGGCCGCGGCACGTGCTCGCGCCGCTGGCGACGGGCGATCCAGTACTCGAGGCAAGCGACGCGTTCTCCACCACTCGGCTCTGGCGGATCACCGACGGCGAGGCGATCGAAGAGGTGCGGGAAGCGCTCGCCGAGCTGTCGCTCGTGATCGCGGACGGCCACCACCGCTACGAGACGGCGCTGCGCTTCCACCAGGAGGACCGATCGCCGTCCAGCGGCGCGATGATGGCCGTCTTCTCGAACACGATGGGCGAGGGCCTCGTCATCTTCCCGACGCACCGTGTCGTGCGCGAGCTGCCCGACCTGAACGGGCGCTTCAGCGTGACGCCGGTGGACGGCGGCGCGCACGAGGCGTTACGCCGGCTCGAGCGCGTCGAGCGCGGCCACCCGGCGTTCGTGGTCTACCGCGCGGGTGGTGCGGCGATCGTGGAGGCGCGGGGCGAGCGGCAGCTGGACACGGTCGCGCTCGAGCGGCTCGGCATCGAAAGCGTCCGCTTCACGCCGCGCACCGACGAGGCGGTGGGCCTGGTGGACGCCGGCGAGGCGGCGGCCGCGTTCCTGCTGCGCGCGCCGACGCTGGAGCAGGTGCGCGCCGTTGCGGAGGCCGGACAGACGATGCCGCAGAAGAGCACCTACTTCTATCCCAAGCTGCTTTCGGGTCTGCTCTTCCACGTGGTGTGACGCCCTGGCTGGAGCTGGGGCGGCAGGTCGCCGAGGACGTCCGCCAGGTGCTCGCGGAGCTGCCGACGCGCTCCGAGCGGGAGACGGTCGTCGGCACCGGCATGGGGGGCGACGAGACCACCGCCCTCGACGCGGCCGCGGAGGCGGCCGTCGTGCGCCGGCTGGAGGCCTTGCACGCCTACGGCGTCCATTTCACGCTCGTCTCGGAGGAGCTCGGCGAGCGTGCATTCGGCAACGGGCCGCTGCGCGTCGTGCTCGACCCGATCGACGGGTCCCTGAACGCGAAGCGGGGCGTCCCGTATTTCTCCGTCTCGCTGGCTGTCGCGGGCGGGCCGGCGATGGGGGACGTCGTGTTCGGCTTCGTCCACGACTTCGGCACGGGCGAGGAGTGGACGGCCGTGCGCGGTGAGGGCGCACAGCTGGACGGCCGGCCGCTCGAGGGGCCGCTACCGCACGGCCGCATCGAGATCCTGGCGTGCGAAGCGACGCGCACGCCGCTCATCGCCGACGTGGCGCCCGCGCTCGGCGAGCTGGCTCATCGGCTGCGGATCATGGGCTCGCTCGCGCTCTCGCTCTGCCATCTCGCAGCCGGGCGCGTCGATGCGGTCTGCTCGCTCAAGCCGGCCCGGGCCGTGGACATCGCCGCCGCGCAGCTGCTCGTCCGGGAGCGCGGCCTGGCCGTCGAGCTCTTCGAGGACGGGCGCTTCGAGGAGGCGCCGCTCGACGTCGTGGCGCGCTCGCGCGTCGTTGCGGCCGCCACGCATGAGGGGTGCGCCCGCGTTGCCGCTGCGATCTCGTGAAGAGCGTCCGCATCGGCTGCTCGGGGTGGAACTACAAGCACTGGCGGGACGGCGTCTTCTACCCGCCGCGCCTGCCGCCGCGCCGCTGGCTCGACCACTATGCGGCGCACTTCGACACCGTCGAGGTGAACTCCACCTTCTACCGGCTGCCGCGGCGCTCGGCGGTCGCGAACTGGGTCGCGCAGACGCCGCCCCGCTTCCTCTTCACCATCAAGGCGAGTCGCTACCTGACGCACGTCAGGCGGCTGACCGACCTGGCTGCCGGCGTCGCCGTCTTCTACGACCGCATCGCGCCGCTCGTGGGCTCGCCGAAGCTGGGGCCCGTCCTGTGGCAGCTGCCCGGGACGTTCCGGCGCGACGACGAGCGGCTGGCCGGCGCGCTCGCCCAGCTGCCGCCCGGGCGCCACTGCTTCGAGTTCCGCCACGAGAGCTGGTTCGTCCGAGACGTCTACGAGCTGCTGCGCGGCCACGGTGTCGCGCTCGTGATCGGCGACACGCCGAAGCGGCCCTTCCAGACGCACGAGCTCACGGCCGACTGGACGTTCGTTCGCTTCCACTACGGCTCGCGCGGCCGCGGGGGCAACTACTCGGAGCGCGAGCTGGAGGAGTGGGCGCAGCGCCTGGAGGACTGGCGCCGGCGCGTGGACGTCTACGCGTACTTCAACAACGACTGGAAGGGGTACGCGGTCCGCAACGGCCTCTGGCTGAAGCGGCGACTCGGTCTCCGAGGCTCGGCGTCTAGCACGGGGCCCGCGTGAGCAGGCCCCGTGCGCGCCTTTCGCAACAGGCGTACCTCAGCCGCCCAGCAGGGGTGTCACCTCGATCGCGTTCGACTGGGTCTTGCCCGCCTTGGCAACGTACTCGGACACCGTCTGCGCGTTCGCCAGCGTGAAGACGACCGTCCCGGCCAGTCCGGTGACGCCGCTCAGCGTTTGCGCGGCGCCGCTCGACGTAGTCCGCGTCAGCGTGACCTTCGCCTTGGCGAGCGGCTCCTGGTACTGGTCGTAGACCTTGACGGTGAAGAGCTGCGCTTGGCCGACGAGGCCCTCGGTCAAGAGCACCGGGTCGAGGATCATCGTCGTCGCCTGCGGTGTCCCGGTTGGTGCCGCCTGCGAGCCGCCGGCCGCCACCGGCGTCGTCCGGCGTACCTGGACGTTGCCGCCGTCGACGCCCGCGTCGGCCGTCCGGCCGGCGGTGTCGTAGCCGGAGCCGCAGCCTGACAGGCAGTGGAGGTAGAAGCGGTCGGGTGCGGTACCGGAAGCCTCGCCGTTGTCCTGCACGCAGACGCGGAAGCTCGCGGCATTGCCGTTGTACGTGCCGTTCCCCTCGAACTGCAGGGAGTTGGCCGCCTCGGGCACCGCGCCGCACCGGTCGCCGACCGCACCGAGCGCGGTCACCTGCTTGACGTCGATCTTGACCCCCGCCTGCTTGTCGTTCAGCTGGAGGTGCCCCTCGACGCCCGCGTCCGTCTGCTTGGCGTTGAAGCCGTAGTTGATCTTGCCGTCGTCGTTCGTCACGAGCCAGCCTCCGCCCATCGTCTTGTCGCCCTCGGCGGGCGGCGGCGGGGGCGGCGGGTCGGTTACCGTGATCCGCACCGTCGCCGTATCGCTGCCACCACGGCCGTCGCTGATCGTGTACTGGAACGAGTCGGAGGTCGTGGTGGAGTTGTCGTGCGTGTACTTCAGCGTCCCGTTCCCGTTGTCCGCGACGCTTCCGTGCGCCGGCTGCGTGAACGAGGAGATCGCCAGATCGTCACCGTTCGCATCCGTGTCGTTGGCGAGCACGGCGATGTTCACCGAGCCGCCGCGCTGGACAGTAGCCGCGTCGTCGACGGCGTCCGGGGTCGCGTTCTCCCCGGCGATTGCGCAGAGCCCGGTGCCGGCCGCGATGTCGGCCGCGGTGGCAGGCCCGCTGCGCGTGGGCGGCGCCACGAGACCGGTGGCGCCGGCCGACGGCGGGGGTACGGGGCCGACCAGCGGAAGGTCGGGGATCTGTCCGAGCGGGACGGAGAAGGACGACGGGTGCAACGTCGACCCGTAGAAGGCGCTGAAGTCGTTGTTGATGAAGGGGGTCGTCAGCTGGACGACCATGCGCGGTTGGTTGATCGCGTTCTGGAGCGTGATCGTGTGCCTGTTGCGGACCGGCGTCGCGCTCAGGAACACCTCCAGGTCGATGTTCTGCTGGTGCCGGACGGCGAACGGGACGGCCGGAGGGTTGCCGGCGAAGACCGTCAGCACGCCGGTCGTCACGAACACGTTTCCGAAGCGCGAGTTGAAGAACCAGTCGAAGGTCATGTTCGAGCCGGCCGGCAGAGTCGTCGACACCGGCCCGCTCCAGAAGATCGCGAGCGGGTTCTGCGCGGAATTCGGGTTCGCGCCCGCCGTCTGGGTCTGCTGGATCGACACCGGCCCGGCCGGGGCCGTGTCGGTGAACGTGGCCGTCGGCGTGGCGGTGTTCTTGGTCGCTTGGTCGGTCGGCAGGCCGGTGAACCAGCGCGTGAAGCTGGGAACCGGCGGGTAGAAGAAGTCGTAGCCGGCGCCGCCGTTCGTGTCCGTGGTCGTCGCGCCGTTGCACGCCGCCGAGCGCACGACGAACTCGTACTCCTTCTCGCGGCTTAGTCCGAAGACCTCGACCTGGTGGATCTTGGTCAGCGCCGGGGTCGCGACCTGCGTCCAGTCGGCCGTCCCCTGCTCGCGGAACAGCACGATCGAGTCGGACGGCACGTCGGTCTCCCAGGAGACCGTCACCGCATCCGCCGTGCGGCCGTCGTGGATGCCGAGCTCGGAGATCGCCGGCGCCGGCGTGTTCGGGTCGCACGGCCGGCCGTCCGGGTAGCCCGACTGCCCCGTGAAGAGAATCAGCTTGGGCCGCAGGTCCGGCCCGCGCGAGCGCCGGTTGAAGCCGAAGTCCATCGAGAACAGTCCCAGTTTCGGATCGATGGTCGACTCGTACCGGAAGGCCGCCCTGCGCTCACCGCCGGCCGCACTGAGCGTGTCCTTCAGCGCCTGGAGATCGGAGCAGGCGAACGTGAACGCGTACTTCTCGTAGGCGCCCCGCCTGTGCGTCGTCTCCGGGTAGACACGGGCTTCGAACGCCGCATCGTGGATCTGCCGGTAGTTCTGGCTGCCCCAGTTCGCCTCGACGGAGTCGTCGAGAAGCTCGACCTTCAGCTGCCGGTCGTCGCTGTAGGGGACGATCCAGTTGTGCGCGCTCGTCAGCTCGACGACGGCGCCGGTGATGTCGTTGGGATTGATCCCGGAGGTGGGCGCGCGGAACATGAACGCTCCGAGGATCCCGTTGCCCGCGCCCGTGTCGCTCGCGTACAGCTGCGTGCCGGTCCGCCAGCTGGCCGCCTGCGCGGCCGTCGCCGGATCCTCGTAGAGCTGACCGCTGTCGGCCGCGTCGGCCTGGAAGACCTTGCTCGGGCTCCGCAGGACGGTCACGTGCGTCGCCTCGTTCGGCGTGGCCGCCAGGTCCTTGACCTTGAGCGTCACCGGCGCGAGCTGCCCCGGCGCGAGTCCGGTGATCAGGATCTCGTGCTTCGTCCCTACGACCGGCTTGTCGGCGTACTCCGTCGAGGTTTCGACCGTGCCCTCGTTGAGGCCCGGGAAGCCGCCCGGGCCTGCGTTGTAAGAGTCCACGAATGTCGTCGGCGTGCCGGCGATCGAGACCTGGGCGGTCGCGGTCGTCGGCTCGTTGGTCTCGAAGAACACCTTGGCGGTGTTGGCGCTGATCGTCTCGACGCGCACGTTCGAGACGGCCGGCGTGCCGGCCCCGTCGCGCTGGAGCGGCGGTCCCGGCTGGAACGTGGGCCCGCCGGCGGGCGAGATGCTGCCGCTCGCCGCCAGCGCGAAGCCCTGGTTGCCCGTGATGATCGGGCTGGCCGCGACCGTGATCGTGTAGTCACCGGCTGCCGGGTTCGCCACACGCACGCGCTCCGTCAGGTTGCTGAGGTCCCGCGGCGCCGGTGCGTTGAGCGTCTCGGCCACCGCGACGCCCGGATTCGCGCGGCTGTTCATGTTGTTCCCGACGTACGTCGCTCCGCCGGGGCCGGTGACGACCAGGTCGAGGTTGTTGACGAGCGCCGGGGTTCCGGCGGGCGCGACGTTCGGTGCGTCCGTCCACGCCAGCGTCACGTCGAGCGGCTGGCCGGGCTCGGCGTGGAGCGTGAAGCTCCGGCTCGCCGGCGTGTTGGAGACCGGGAAGGGGCGCAGGTTGGCGTCGGCGTTCGCCGTATCGCCGCGGTAGACGTCGGCGTACCAGTTGTTCGTCGGGTCGTTCGCGAAGTACAGCGAGTTGTCGAGGTTGACGCGGCCGAAGCCCTGACCGGCCGACGGCCACTGGCCGTCGAACGCCCGCTGCGTTCCGTCGTCACCGGTGTAGAAGCCGCGCATGCGCACGGCCCCGTTGATCAGGGCCGCCTTGACGAGCGCGGCGCTCGGGTTGTGCTGCCGCGCGGTCGCGGCGGTCCCCGCGGCGAATCCGTCGCCGCCCGCAGCGGCGTAGCCGTCGAAGAAGTACTGGCGTACGAGCGTGGCGAGTCCCGTCAGGATCGGACCGGACATCGACGTTCCCTGCGCCGTGTGGTAGCCGTCGGTCGAGCCGCCCTTCGCCGAGACGACGATCTGCCCGGGCGTAGCGAGGTCGACCCCGAGCCGGCCGTCGCCGGTCGGGCCGTGCGACGAGAAGCTGGCCATCGAGTCGATCGACACCATCGGCTGGCGGCCGTTCGCAGACGCACCGCTCGACAGCTCGTTCTTTGCGACCGACGGCGAGCCGATCGACCCTGGATCGGGCCCGTTGTTGCCAGCCGAGACGACGATGACCATGTCCTCGTGATCCCAGACGAAGCGGTCGAGCCGGACCGCCGAACCTTCGTCGATGACAGGTGCGAGCAGTCCGTACGAGTTGTTGTGTGTCCGCGCGTCCTCGAGCGGCCGGTAATTCGTGGTGTAGTCGCCGGGGTTTCCGGTCGCGCCGCTCGTCTCGAGCACGCCGGCGGGGTTGCGCGGGCGGTACGCCTGGCGCCAGAGGTCGTAGTCGTCTGCAGGCAGCCCGGCCAGGCCGCCGCCGGTGTCGGCGATGTTCTGGTGGACGTGGTTCGCTGCGGGCGCGAGACCGTCGGCGCCCGTGTAGGCGTTGTACGGAGGCTGGTCGCCGGTCACGGAGCCGGCTGTGTGCGACCCGTGCGACGACTCGTCGAACATGTTCGGGCCGGCGTTCCCGAGGTCGAAGTACGCGACCATCTTGCGGTGCGCCGTGTTGTTGTCCGTGATCGCGTCGATGCTGGCCGGCGCGTTGCCCGGCGTTTGCTGGGTGTAGATCGCTTCCTTGCAACCCGTGCCGTTCGCGTTGCAGTCGCGGAACGCGACGTGTGCCCGCTTGTTGAGGTCGTACGTGTAGTTGACGCCGGTGTCGGCGACCGCGGCCGTCTGCCCCGCACCGCTCAGACGACCGGCAGCGGTTGCCGCGAACACGTCGCGGACGCCGGTGTCGTTCACCCAGCGAGCGTTGACGTTCAGGGGGACGACCTTGGGCTTGAGACCGACCCACTGGACGGCCGGGTGCGACGCGATGGCAGGCACGCGGCTAGCCGTCGCGCGAACTTCAAGGACGGCGCCGGCGTCCTGGACGACCGTGACGCCTCGCATTCGCTCGAGCGCCCGGACGAGCGTGGCCGCCTCGGGCGCGCCGGACAAGACGTACACGCGGTACGTGCGAACGCCGGACAGATCGAGGAGGCCCTTCTTGCCTCGTCTCGCGGCCGGCACGCGCCAGGCCGGCTGGAAGTAGCCGATCCAGCGCACGGCGGGCGAGCGGGCGATGTCGGCTCGCTGCCGGGGCGTCGCGCGCACCATGTACGTGTCGTCGGGGACGCTGCCGACGATCGTCCCGCCCGCCGCCTGCACGGCGCGCGTCGCCTCGGCGAACCGGTGGCCTCGCACCTGGACGAGCCAGGGTTGCGCAACGTCGCGTGCGAGGGTGACCTCGCTGCGCAGCGGAATGCCCCTCTGTGTCGGCAGTCGCCCGGACTGTGGGTCGAAGGTGCCGGCCACCAGCCGGATCGCGGTCCCCCCGCGCGCCGACCGCGTCACGGCGCGGCGTGAGGACGAGGTGCGGCCTGGAGCGGCGAACTCCTTGACTCGTGCGCCCCCCTTCGCCGGCACGGCCGCACGGCCCTCACCGGCGACGGCGACACTGTTCGGCGTCGTCGAGAACAGTCCGGCGCCTCCGATGACCGCCGCCACCGCGATCGCCAGACCTGCCGGCACGCTGAGCGCGTAGAGCCAACGAATCCGGTGGAGATCCCGCATCCTTCTCATCACCAAAGCCTCCTCGCCCGCCCACCGCGCCACCACGACGCGTGGTTACGAGGGACGCTACCACACCACTAAAAGGGGTGTCAAGCGTGCTACCACGCTCGCTCCCAGGCGGCGGGCCGGCGCTGGCTCGGATGCGCGCCCGGCACGGTGGGCGCCCGGGCACTGCTACGCTCGCCGGGATGCCGCCTTCCCGTGACGACGTCCTGCGCGCGCTCGAGCGCGTGATCGACCCCGAGCTGAAGCGGCCGGTCACGGAGCTCGGGATGGTGCGCGGGATCGAGATCGAGCGCGGCGCGGTTGCCGTCACGATCGCGCTCACTGTCGCCGGCTGTCCGCTCCGGCACAGCTTCCAGGATCAGGTTCGCAGCGCGGTCGGCACGCTGCCCGGCGTCGACTCCGTCTCGCTCGACTTCGACGTCATGAGCCCCGACGAGAAGACCGCGCTCGTGACCCGACTGCGCGGGGGCGTCGAGAAGCGCGGCATCTCGCTCGATCCGTCGACGCGGGTGATCGCAGTCGCGAGCGGCAAGGGGGGCGTCGGCAAGTCGTCGCTGACGGCGAACCTGGCGGCGGCCTTCGACGCGCTGGGCGACCGCACGGGCATCCTCGACGCGGACGTGTACGGCCACTCGATCCCGCACATGCTGGGGATCCACCAGCGGCCGATCGTCGTCGACCGCATGATCGTTCCCCCGGTGCGCGGTGATCTCAAGCTCATGTCGATCGGCTTCTTCCTGGAGGACAACGCGCCCGTCATGTGGCGCGGGCCGATGCTGCACAAGGCGCTCGAGCAGTTTCTGTCCGACGTCCACTGGGGTGAGCTCGAGACCCTGATCGTGGACATGCCGCCCGGGACCGGCGACGTGGCGATCTCGCTCGGTCAGCTGCTCCCGCGTGCCGAGGTGCTCGTCGTGACGACGCCCCAGCCGGCGGCACAGCAGGTCGCGGTTCGCGCGGCCGACATGGCGGAGCGGACCGGCATGCGGCTGCTCGGCGTCGTCGAGAACATGTCGTACCTCGTCGGCACCGGCCAGGAGCTCTTTGGCTCGGGCGGCGGAGAGGAGCTCGCTCGCGCCATCGGCGCCCCGCTGCTCGGGCGGGTCCCGCTCGACCCGCGGCTGCGCGAGTGTGCGGACGCCGGCGAGATGCTGGTCGAGGTGGAGCCCAACTCCGAGGCCGCGACTGCCATCCGGGACGTCGCCGGGCGGATTCGCGCCCGCCGCGGCGCTGAGATCGTCCGCTCGCTGCCGCTCGTCTCCTAGCGTTCTTCCTCTCTTGCCCGCGCCTACGACCGCAGCGTGCCGGCGCGGCCGGACGCCTCGCGCGAGAACGGGGCGCGTTGCTTGACGAGGCTCGCAGGCGCCTGGAGGCGCTCGGCTTCTCCGAGCACGACGCCCGTGTGCTCGCGGCGCACTTCGTCGACGCCGAGCGGCGCGGCAAGCGCGGGCACGGGCTGACGCGCATCGACTGGCTGGAGACGCTCCCGGCGGTACGGCGGGATGCGCGCCCCGAGCTGGTCGCCACGGAGCCCGGCTATCAGCGCTGGGACGGGCGCGGCGCGCTCGGCTACCTGACGCTTCAGGAAGTCTGCGAGTCGCAGCTCGCGGACCCGCCGTCCCCCGCCCGCCTAGTCGTCGCGGCCCGCACGTTCCCGACGGGCGTGCTCGGCTACTGGGCGCGCCTGCTCGCCGAGGGCGGTCTCGTCTGTGCGCTGACCGCCACGTCGCCGCTGCGGCTGCCGCATCCGTCGGGGGGGCCGCCGCTCGCGGGCACGAATCCGCTCGCGATCGGGGTACCGAGCTCGGACGGGCGGCCGCTCGTCGCGGATGTCTCGATGGGCCGCGTCACCTACGGCGACGTCCTGAGCGGCGCCGCTACGGCCGAAGAGCTCGTCCCGTTCGGCGGCGAGTACGCGCACAAGGCCTTCGCGCTCGCGGTCGGTCTGCAGGCACTCGTGGACGCGCTGGCCGGCGAGGCGCACGGCGCCGTGCTCGTCGTCGCCCGGCCGCAGTTCGACCCCGTGCCGGGACTGCGCGCGCGGGCGGCGGGCACCCGGCTTCCAGGCGACCGGTGAGGGTCCTCGCGCTCATCCTCTCGCTGGCCGCCGTGCCGCTTGCCGGCGTGCCGCCTTCGCTGCGCGGCAAGGAGCTCGAGCGCCTGGCGACCCGGCAGCGGGTGGTCGCGCTCACGTTCGACGGCGGCGGGGACGGCCGAGGCGCATGGCAGGTGCTGCGCGTGCTCGACCGGAAGCGCGTCCCCGCGACGTTTTTCCTGACGGGGCGGTTCGTCGAGCGGTATCCGCGCGTCGCGCGCGCCATCGGCGCTCGGCACCCGGTCGGCAACCACACGGCGACGCACGCCGATCTGACGCGGTTGGCGAGGGCCGGGGTCGAGCGTGAGATCGTCGCTGCGCAGCGCTCGATCCAGCGGGCGACCGGCCGGAATCCGAGGCCGCTCTTCCGCTTCCCGTACGGCGCACGCGATGCGAGGACGATCGCGATCGCGAACCGCCTCGGCTACGTGCCCGTGCGCTGGTCGGTGGACAGCTGGGGCTGGATGGGGCGAGCGGGCGGCATGACTGCCGGCCGGGTTGTCGAACGCGTCACGGCTCGCCTGCAGCCGGGCGCGATCGTGCTCCTCCATGTCGGCGCGGGCCGCGAGCGGCGGGGCCTCGATACGGCGGCGCTGCCGGCTCTCGTCGATGCGATCCGCAAGCGCGGCTACCGGTTCGTGACGCTCGAAGGCGTCGCGCGCCGCCGCTAGGCCGGAAAACGCGGGTCGTCGCGGATGGCGTCCAGGTCCTCGTCCTCCGCGGCATACGTCGCGACACCTGCGCGGTCGAGCTCTGCCGCGCGCTCCAGTGCGGCCAGCGCCTCCTCGCGTCGTCCGGCGCGCGTCTCGATGCACGCGAGGTTGTAGTAGCCCTGCCACGCGTCCGGGTACCTCTCGATGCCCTCGCGCATTACCGCGCGCGCCTCCTCGAGGCGGCCCTGGCGCTGGTAGGACGTCGCGACGAACGTCCATTCCCAGCCGGACGGCCGGAACGCCTCGCCGCGCTTCCCACCGATGGCGACGACGGTCGTATCCGCGTCGGCTGCGACGGCGCCGCGCAGCGTGCCGGGCTGCACGAAGACGAACGTCCCGGCCGGCGCATCGACCTCGTCGTCCTCGACCGTGAAAGTGGCGCGCCCGCTCGCCACGAGGTAGAGCTCTTCGTGCTCGTTCTGCGCCTCTCGATGCTCCTCGACGACCCGTTGCCCGGGTTGCTCCGCCGTATACGCGTTCACGCCGAACGCTTCGATGCCGAGCCGGCGCCGCACCGGCCGCCACGTGAGTCCCTCCTCGTCGACGGGCAGCCGCTCGAGCTCGTCGATGTGCGCGACCGTGTAGCCGCGGCTCATGCGGGAAACCGCGGATCGTCGCGGATGGAGGCGAAATCCTCGTCGGTCTTCGCATATTCAGCCATTTCGGGCAATCTGGCGAGCGCCTCCCCGAGGTGACCAAGCGCCGCGTCCGTCTCGCCGAGCCGCGCTTCGGCGCACGCGAGGTTGTAGAGGATCCCGGCGAAGCCGGGGTAGCGCTCGTTCGCCTCCACGAGGAGCTCCTTCGCGCGCGCGTACTCGCCCCGCTCGAAGAGCGGGAGTGCGTCGGCGGAGTACTCCCAGCCCTGCGGAACGAACGCCTCGCCGGCCTTCGCGCCGACGGCGAGCACGGTCGTACCGTCCTCGCGGGCGACAGCGCGCCGCCGCATCTCGGGGTCGCGCACGAAGACGAGCGTGCCGCGGGGTGCGTCGATGGTCTCGCCGCCGACGGTGAACTCGGCGCGCCCGTCGAGCACGATGTAGAGCTCCTGGTGGCCCGAGGTCGTCTCCGCGTGCTCTCCGATCACCGCGTCACCCGCCGCCCCGGTCCAGGCATTGACGCCGAACGCTTCGATGCCGAAGTGACGCCGGATCGCAAACCAGGTGCCGCTACGCCGGATGTCGTCGAGGCGCGCGCTCGCGTACTGCTCGGTGACGCTCACGTCTGCCCCCTGAGCTCGTCGAGGACGACCGGATCGATGCGCTCGATGCCGTCGACGCGCATCTCGAGGTTGGCATTGCCGGCCCAGGCCTCGAGCGCCTCACCGAGCTCGCCCGAGTAGCCGAGGCGAGCGAGTCGGTCCCGCAACTCCTGGCTCAGGGCGGCATCCACGGTGAGCCACTGATCCTTCGGGGTCGTGCCGAAGATCTGCTGGTGCAGCTCGTAGATGCGCCGCAGCTCGTCTAGCGGGCGCTCGTGATCGTCGACCCGCAGGTCGACGAGCGAATCGGAGAGTCCCGCGTACCCACCCGCTCGCTCGACGACGAGCAGCGACGCGGATTGCTGGCCGCGGCGGTCGCCGCCGGCTGCCTGCGCGGCGTCGAGACAGTCGATCAGGCGGAGCGCGAGCGGCCGCTCGGCGCTCGCCTCGAACGCCTCGGCCAGTGCGTCGACGGTCTCCTGGGAGACGAGGATGTTGCCCTGCGCGGCGTAGCCCTCGCCCGTACGGCCGCCCGCCCACTCGAAGCACTCGGAGCCCGTGAACGTGGCGCTGCCCCCGTTCGCGTCCACGACGCCCAGCTGGCGATGCTCGCGCCCGTCGTCGGTCTCCGTCAACCGGGCGACGACCTCGTTGGCGGACAGTCCCTGGCGCAGCAGGGCTAGGCCGTCCGGCCCGTACTGCGGGTTGGCGAACGCCTGCGTGGCGACGGCGCCCACGTCCGCCTCGGCCCATGGGACGACGGCCCCGACCGCGAGGAACTTCGACTGCACCGCGACGCCCCACTGCCGCGCGCCGGGGTCGCAGGCGACGACGGAGTACGTCGCCGGGATCACCCGCCGTACGTCAGCGCGGTGAGGTCGAGGTCTCGCAGGTCGGCGCGATCGGCGGGAACCAGTGCGCAGGCGACCTCGGGGCGCGCCAGCGCGTCTCGCACCTGCTCGGGCGTCTCTGCGCGAACGACGACGGGAACGCCGCGCTCGTGCGCCTCGTGGAGCGCCTCGAGGTCCTCGACGCCGTCCAGGACGAGTGCCTCGTGGAGCGGAACCTCGCCCTCGACCGCGATCTCCGGCACCCGGCGCCCCGTCGCGCCGAACCACCGCTCTCTCACGCGGCGACCTTCGCGGGCAGCGCGACCGTCTCGCCCGGTGCCGGCGCGAGCACGTCGACGTCCGTCAGCTCGCGAAGCTGCTCGGGCGTGCCGTGCAGCACGGGGAAGGTGCCGTAGTGGCACGGCACGCACGTCCGCACGCCGAGCAGCTCGAGCGCGACGGCCGCCTCGCGCGGGCCCATCGTGTAGTGGTCGCCGACCGGCAGGATCGCCACGTCGGGCTGGTAGATGCGGCCGATCAGCTGCATGTCGCCGAAGACGTTCGTGTCGCCCGCCGCGTAGACGGTCAGGCCGTTCTCAAACTCGAGGACGAGGCCGGCCGGCTCGCCGAGGTAGACGAACGTGCCGTTCTCGAAGGCGCTCGACGAGTGGTTCGCGTCCGTCAGCGTGATCTTCACGCCCTCCCACTCGAGCGTGCCGCCCTTGTTGAACGCGTGCGCCGCGTTCTCTTCGACGCCCCGCCCGGCGAGCCAGCCGCGCAGCTCGACGAGCGCGATCACCGGGCAGCCGAACCGCTGGTGCAGCTCGACGGTCGAGCCCACGTGGTCGTCGTGACCGTGCGTCAAGACGATCAGGTCGCACCGCTCCGGCTGCTTCTCGCCTTCGGGGCACTTGGGGTTGTCGAGGTAGGGGTCGAGGTAGATCCGCTTGCCGCCCGGTGTGTCGAAGCGGAAAGCGGAGTGGCCGAGCCAGGTCAGCGAGACGTCCGCCATCTCTCCTCCTTGTGCGCGCGGGACGGCTTGAGCCTAGTCGAGTGGCAGCGAGGCCGCCGCGTCGCGCGCCACGTCGACGACCGGCTCCACGGCGAAGAACGAGCCGACGGTGACGACGACCGCCGCGAGCACGGTCGCGCCGAGCAGCCACTCGCGCGGCGGCGACCCGCCTGCGGCGGCGAACTGGAGCTCGGCCGACGGGCGCATGTACATCGCCCGGATCACGCCGAGGTAGTAGTAGAGGCTGATCACGGTCGCCGCCACGCCTGCGAGCATCAGCCACCACCAACCCGCCTCGTAGGCCGCGGCGAACGCGTAGAGCTTGCCGAAGAAGCCACCGGTCAGCGGCAGGCCGGCGAAGCCGATCATGAACACGAACATCGACAGCCCGAGCAGGGGCTGCTCCCAGCCGAACCCGGCCAGGTCCTCGAGCGCGACAGGGCGTCCGAGCTCCCGCTCGCGCGCGGCCACGACGGCGAAGGCGCCGATCGACATGGCGGCGTACGGGATCAGGTAGTACAGCAGGGCCCGCCCACCGAGCTCGTTGTTCGCCGCGATCGCGATGAGCATGAAGCCGGCGTGCGAGACGGACGAGTACGCGAGCAGCCGCTTCACGTCGCGCTGCACGAGCGCCGCCAGGTTGCCGACCGCGAGCGAGAAGCAGGCGATCACGGCGACCGCCACCGTCCAGAGCTCGTCGAGCTCGGGGAACGCGGTCGTCAGCACACGGAGCGTGACGACGAGCGCCGCCACCTTCGTGGCCGCCGACATGAACGCGGTCACGGGTGTCGGCGCGCCCTGGTAGACGTCGGGCGTCCACATGTGGAACGGCGCCGCAGACGCCTTGAACCCGAGCCCGGCGAGCATCAGCGCGAGCCCGAAGACCAGCAGCGAGTCGTCCGTCAGTCCCTGCTCGCCCGTCGCCGCCGCGATCCGCTCGAAGCCGAGCTCGCCGGTGGCGCCGTAGACGAGCGCCGAGCCGAACAGCAGCACCGCCGAGCCGAAGCCGCCGACGATCAGGTACTTCAGTCCCGCCTCGAGGGACTCCTCGCGGTCGAGGTCGATCGCGCAGAGCACGTACAGCGCGATCGAGAACCACTCGAGCCCGAGGAAGAGCGTCATGAGGTTGTTCGCCGAGACGAAGAACGCCATGCCGGCCGCTGCGGTTGCGATCAGCGCGTAGTACTCGCCGACGCGGGCGTCGCTCATGCGGCGCGAGTAGCCGGTGCCTACGGCGAGCAGGCCGCAGCCGGCGAGGATGAGCTTCGCGAGCGCCGCCAGCTGGTCGCGGCGCGCCGCGTCCGCGACGATCGCGCGCGGCTCGTCGCTCTCCGCGAAGAGGAACGCGGCAGCCACGCCCGCGCCGAGGAACCCGAGCGCGCAGACAGTCGCGCCGAACGGCCGCCGCCACGAGCCCGGCGACATGACCGCTCCGAGCAGGCAGACCGCGCCCGCTCCGAGCATGATCAACTCGGGCGAGAGCGCGAGCCAGTCGACCGTGGGCTTGTCGAAGCTCACGGGTCGACTCCGGTGACCCGGACGACGTACCGGGGCGTCGGACCGGCAGCGAGGGCCGGCGAACCTTGTAACAGTCTGTTACTTGCGGCGTTCGGTGCGGCTTCGAAGCGCGACTCGACGGCGTCGGCCGGCCGGTCGCCGGCGAACGCGTGCTCGGTGACCGCCGCCGGCCAGGCGGACAGCGCGAGCAGGCACGCCACGAGGGGGACGACGATGCCGAGCTCGGCCGGGCGCAGGTCGAGTGCTTCCTCCGCGACGGCGCGCCCGGGCCGCTCGTGCAGCACGGCGGAGATCAGCCGCAGCGTGTACATCGCCGCGAGCACGACCGCGCTCACGCCGACGGCGGCCCATCCCCAGCCGACGTCGAAAGCGCCGAGCAGGATGAGGAACTCCGCCGCGAAGGTCGTCGCGCCCGGCACCGCGAGCGCGATGATCCCGGTCGTCATGAGCACCGTGGCCAGCGCCGGCCGCCCGCGCGCGAAGCCGCCGAGCGCGGCGAAGTCACCGGTCGCGGCGCGCCGCTCGATCGTCCCCGCGAGCAGGAACAGCGCGCCCGACAGCAGCCCGTGGTTGACCATCTGCAAGACGGCGCCGTCGAAGCCGGCGTCGTTCAGCGCGAAGAGGCCGAGCGTGACCAACCCCATCTGCGCCATCGACGAGTAGGCGATCACGCCGCGCAGGTCGGGTGCCCGGAACGCCACCAGCGAGCCGTAGACCAGCCCGACCGCGGCGAGCGCCAGCAGCAGCACCTGGAAATCCTTCGCAGGCCCGGGGAACTCCGCGATCGCGATGCGCAGGAAGCCGTAGCCCGCCGCCTTCGAGACCACTCCGGAGAGTACCGCGGCGATCTCCGGAGGCGACTCGCGGTACGCGTCCGGGAGCCAGCCGTGCAGCGGGAAGAGCGGCGCCTTCACTGCGAACGCCGCGACGAAGCCGAGGAAGATCCACTCGTTGTCGCTCGCCCGCATCTCCGTGAGCGAGAACGTGTCCTGCTGGAGCCCGAGCGCGATGATCGCGACCAGCATCAGCAGCGACCCGGCGACGGTGTAGATCACGAACTTGAGCGTCGCGCCGAGTCGACCCGGCCCGCCCCATACGCCGATCAGCACGTAGAGCGGGATCAGCATGACCTCGAAGAACACGTAGAAGAGCAGCAGGTCCTGGGCGGTGAAGACGCCGACGATCGCGCCGGTCAGGAAGAGCGTCAGCCCGAAGTAGCTGCGGGCACGGTCGCGGCCGGCCCAGAAGGCGTACGCGATCGCCGCCGCTCCCACGACCACCGCCATCCCCACGAGCCACAGCGAGAAGCCGAAGAAGCCGACCTCGTAGGCGATGTTCAGATCCTCCGACCACGTCGCCTCGTGCCCGAGCTGTAGGCCGGCCTCGCCGAACTCGAAGCGCTGAAGCGCCAGCACCCAGAAGCCGACCTCAACGAGCGCGACGAGCAGCGCCAGCGAGCCGGCGGTGCGCTCCGCCAGCGGCAGCAGCCAGATCGCGAGCGCGCCCGCCACCGGCAGAAAGATCAAGATCGTGGTCAGCCAGTCGTTCATCGCGCCGCCACGAACACGAGGGCGAGCACGGCGACTCCGCCGGCGAGCGCGAGCGCGTAGGTGCGCACGAGCCCGGTTTGAGCCTCGCCGACGCGGGCCCCGGCGCCGCGCGTCACGAGCCCGAGCCCGCGCAGCGAGCCGGCGACGAGCGGAGCCTCGACGAACCGCAGCCAGGCGCGCGACGTCGCCGCGGCCGGCCGGTAGAAGACGAGGTCGTACGCCTCGTCCGCGTAGAACTTGCGCTCGAGCAGACGCCTGAAGGCGTCCGCTCGAGGCACCGCGCGCTTTCGCGCGCCGTAGAGCTGCCACGCCAGGGCGATGCCGACGAGGCCGGCGGCCACCGCGATGCCGCTCGTGAAGAGGTCCTGCCGGACGGACGGCTCGAGGAGCGGCTCGGCGGACGGCTGCAGGAAGTCGGCGAGCGGGTGCCAGACGCCCGCGATCTGGATCCAGCCCCCCACGACGGCGAGGAACGCGAGCGCAGCGACCGTCGACGTCATCCAGAACGGTCCCTCGCCGTGCCCCTCGTGGAAGTGCTCGCGCACGTACGGCGACGGCTCGCCGCTGAACACGACGAAGATCATCCGGAACGTGTAGAGGCCGGTCAGCAGCGCGCCGGCGATGCCGGCGGCGAAGAGCGTGTACCCCCACGCGCTCTCGGCGGCGAGCGTCGACGCGAGCACGGAGTCCTTGGAGAAGAACCCGGAGAGCGGCGGCATGCCGGCGAGCGCCAGCCCCCCGACGAGCAGCGCGATGTACGTACGCGGCAGGTAGAGGCGCAGCCCGCCCATCTTGCGCATGTCCTGCTGGCCGACGAGCGCGTGGATGACGATGCCGGCCGCGAGGAACAGCAGCGCCTTGAAGAAGGCGTGCGTCATCAGGTGGAACATCCCGTTCGCGTACGCCCCGATCCCGGCGCCCACGAACATGTAGCCGATCTGCGACATCGTCGAGTACGCGATTACGCGCTTGATGTCCGTCTGGACGAGCGCGATCAGCCCGGCCG
>JACVRM010000104.1 GCA_014534415.1 Thermoleophilia bacterium
ACCCGAGCGTGCGGGCATCCCGAGTCGTGTCTTCGAGCTCGCCGAGTACCCGGACCGCGAATCACGCGACGCCGCAATGGCTGACTGGTTCACGGCATGCGGCGTTCAGCTCGTCGTCTGCGCGGGCTACATGCACCTGCTGCGGCGACCGTTCCTCGAGCGCTTCGCCGGACGCATCGTGAACACGCACTCGGCCCCGCTTCCCGACTTCCCGGGAGCCCGCCCGATCGAGGACGTGCTCGCCGCGGGCGTGCGCGAGACGGCCGCCACGGTTCATTACGTTGACGAGGGCGTCGACACCGGGGCGGTTATCGCGGCAGAGCGCGTGCCGGTGCTCGCCGACGACACTGCCGAGACGCTGCGCGCCCGCGTGCAGTCCGTCGAGCATCGACTCCTGCCGCGCGTCGTCAGGGAGCTGATCGGGTGAGCGTCGAGCGTGCGCTGATCTCCGTGTACCGCAAGAACGAGCTCGAGCTGTTCGCGAGCGGCCTCGCCGAGCTCGGCGTGGAGCTCGTCGCGAGCGGCGGAACCGCCGCCGCCTTGACGGAGGCTGGCCTCGAGGTGACGCCCGTCGAGGCGCTGACCGAGGTGCCCGAGCTGCTCGGCGGCCGCGTCAAGACGCTCCACCCTCGCATCCACGCCGCCATCCTGGCGCGCCGGGATGACGCGCAGGACGTGGCGACGCTCGACGAACAGGACATCCGCCCCTTCGACCTCGTGTGCGTGAACCTCTACCCGTTCACGGAGGTGGCCGGCCGCTTCGGCGTGCGGGAGGAGGAGGCGGTCGAGATGATCGACATCGGCGGCCCGTCGATGCTGCGCGCTGCCGCGAAGAACTTCGCGTACGTGGTGCCGGTGTGCACCCCCGGCCAGTACCGCGCGGTGCTCGGCGAACTGCGCGACACCGGCGAGGTCTCGGCGACGACGCGCAGACGGCTCGCGGCCGAGGCCTTCGCGGTCACCGCCGCGTACGAGGCGGCGATCGCGCAGTGGTTCGCGGGCCGCGAGGCGTTTCCGAACCGGCTGACGCTCGCGCTCGAGAAAGCGGAGGACCTCGCGTACGGCGAGAACCCGCACCAGCGCGCGGCGTACTACGTCGACCGCGAGGCGCGTACGCACTTGCTCTCGAACGTCAGCCAGCTGCACGGGCGGCAGCTCTCGCTCATCAACCTCTACGACTTGTCGGCGGCGCGCCTCCAGGTGCGCGAGTTCGCGGTGCCCGCGTGCGTGATCGTCAAGCACGCGAACCCGTGCGGCGTCGCGGTCGGCTCGACGGTCGAGGAGGCGTACGAACGGGCGCTCGCGGCCGATCCCGTGTCCGCCTTCGGGATGGTGGTCGCCGTCAACCGCCCCGTCGGGGGCGAGCTCGGCCGCCGCCTCGCGGAGCGGTTCGTGGACGTGCTGATCGCGCCGGGCTTCGACCAGTCCGCGCTCGCGCCGCTGACCGAGAAGCCCGCAACGCGGATCCTGCTCGACCGCGAGCGGCGGCGCGTCGACCCCGCCGAGAAGGACTTCAAGCGCGTGCCGGGTGGGTTGCTCGTGCAGGATCGCGATCTCGACACCGAGGACCGCGAGCGGATGCAGGTCGTGTCGGGCTCGCCCGGTGAAGGCTGCTGGGGCGATCTGCTCTTCGCCTGGCGTGTCTGCAAGCACGTCACGTCGAACGCGATCGTGCTGGCAAAGGATCTCCAGACGATCGGCATTTGCGGCGGCCAGACGAGTCGCGTCGACGCCGTTCGCATTGCGCTCTCGAAGGCGCAGGAGCACGGGCACGACGCGCGCGGCGCGGTGCTCGCCTCGGATGGGTTCTTCCCCTTTCCCGATGGACCGCTGGCCGCGCTGGAGGCGGGCGTCTCGGCGGTCATCCAGCCGGGCGGCTCGAAGCGCGACGACGAAGTGGCCGCCGCCGTTCGCGACGCCGGCGCGACGATGGTGCTGACCGGCCGCCGCCACTTCCGTCACTGACCGCGAGCCGGGCCGAACGGACTTAGTAACAGACTGTTGCTTGGCGCTTTGCGCGACGGGCTTCCGGAGTGCGACGTGGAAGCACTCCTGCGCGCGTGATCGCGGAGGCGGCCGGCGCGGCCGGCGACGCTGCCGATCGGCGCGGTCGTCGCGCTCGGCGCCGACGTGCTCTCGCGAGTCGTTCACGCCAGCGGGAGCGGCGCTCGCAGTTCGCGCGCGGCGCGGCTCGAGGCACTGCTCGTGTGCCTACCGCGGCAGGATGCTCGAGGCAGAGGCCCGTGCGGTGATCGAGCGCCACGACCCGCGCCTGCTCGGCTACGTCGCGATCGAACCGTCTAGCCCGGCATCGGCTCGAGCGCGCGGGCCGCGGAGAGGACGAGGTCCTCGGTCGACGCCTGGATCGACACGAACAGGCCGTCCCTCCGCAGGAAGCCGGAGCCGCCCGCAGCGACGAACACGGAGCCTTCGGGCGGCACGTAGCCGGGCGGAGCGCTGCGCACGCTGAGCCGCTGCATCGACTGCGCGACCGAGACGTGCGGCTGGTCGAACAGCGCGATCGTGTCCTCACGGTACGTGCTTGGATCGTCGCCGACCATGCCGTAGAAGAGCGCGACGCCCGTCCGGTCCCGCTCCCACCTGATCGGGCCATGGGTGTACACGCGGCCGTCCCGCATGCTGAGACCGCGGCCGGCCCGGCGCGCTCGCTCGCACACCTCGGGACGGCCTTCAGGCGGTCGATCGTCGCGGGAGCGCGCATTCGGGCGCAGTTGCTCGAAGCACTCCCTCGCGTCGGCCGCCGACTGCCCGTGCAGCTCGATCTGCGCCTGGCGACCGTGCGCCGTGATCGTCTTGGTTACTTCGGCGAGCGGTAACCCCGCGTGTTCGCGCCCGAGCCAGACCGGTCTCCGCCCGAGCACGTCGCGCGCTTGTTCGAGCGCGATCGGTTCGCGCCCCTCCTTGTACGCCATCCCGTCGATCACGTTCGCTCCGGAGGCGGTGAAGTCCGCCGCCTCCGCCGAGACGGTCTCCAGCTCGAGCACCCGCCGGCCGGTGCTCGGACCGGGCTTTCCGTCACGTGTGTCCCGGAGGGCGACCGGCTTGTACGTCTCCTTTGACACGGCGACCTGCTGGGCGAACTCGTGGAGCCGGTCGTCGGCCACGTCGGGGAGCATCTCGCTGCGATAGACGAGCCAGTAGACCGGCTCGCCGTCGACGACGCCTTCGCCGACCACGCGCGCGGTTCCGGCTTCGAGCGCCCGCCGGTACTCCCGCGACAGCGCTGCCAGCTCGGGCGGCTGCTGCCTCGGGTTGGACACGCGCTCGTACTGGACCGCGCCGCCGAGGCGGTCGATCTGGTGCACGAGCTTGCGCTCCGCGTCGTACCAGATCTCCTGCTCGGCGTGGACGGGCCGGCGGGCGCCGGTCTCGAGGTCGACGAGCGTCCCGCCCCAGTCGCCGCGGAAGACGACGTGCAGCACCGGACCGTCGCCGACAGCCGCGAGCGCGCGCTCCAGCACGCCGTCCGGTTCCGCTCGGAACGGCCAGAGCAGCGCGACGGCGGCGACGGCGGCGACTGCCGCCCCAAGCCCGAGCACCGGCCCGAGGCGCCACGCGCGCCGGCGCCTCAGACCTGCGTCGCGAATGACGCGCTCCCACTCGCCGCGCGCGCCGTCTGGCGCCGGCACGGCCGCATCGAGAATCTTCGAGACCTCCTGCTCGATCACCGTTCCACCTCCGTCAGCTGTGTGCGCAGCGCCTCGCGCGCCGCATGCAGCGTGGCGGCGACCGTGCCGGCGCTGATCCCCAGAGCCGCCGCAATGGCTTCGTAGTCGAGATCGGCGTAGTAGCGGAGGAAGAGCGCGTGCCGCTGCCGATCGGGAAGGACGGCGATCAGCGCTCGCACGCGACCGTGGTCGCCGTTCGTCGCGGCTCGCTCGTGTGTTTCCTCGGCGACACGCACGAGCCGCTGCTCGGCGGCGCGCCGCTTGCGCGCCTCGTTGACGAGGATCCGCCACATCCACGGCTCGAGCGCGGCCGGGTCCCGCAGGTCGGCACGGTGGCGTACGGCCCGCACGAAGCTCTCGTGGACGACGTCCTCCGCAAGCGCGGCGTCGCCGCAGATCGCAGTCGCCACGCGCAGAAAGACGGCGTACCGCGCCCGGTAGAGCCCCTCGATCGCGGCAAGCGCGTCGCGCCTCACGCACACATGATCCGCGCGGCCCATCGTTTCTTTAGTCCATTACGCTTCGAAGCGGTGCCGCGCGAGTACCCGACCGTCCTCGACCTGATCGGTAACACGCCGATCGTCCGCCTCCAGAAGCTCGGCGCGGAAACGGGCGCGACGATCCTCGCCAAGCTCGAGTACATGAACCCGGGCGGCTCCGTGAAGGACCGCATCGGCCTGCGCATGATCGAGCAGGCCGAGCGCGACGGCAAGCTGAGGCCCGGCGGCACGATCGTCGAGCCCACCTCGGGCAACACCGGCGTCGGGCTCGCGATGGCGGCCGCGATCAAGGGCTACCGGATGATCTTCGTGATGCCCGACAAGATGAGCCAGGAGAAGATCTCGCTGCTGCGCGCGTTCGGCGCCGAGGTCGTCATCTGCCCGACCGCGGTCGACCCCGAGTCGCCCGAGAGCTACTACTCGGTCTCCGACCGGCTCGCCGAGGAGGTACCCGGTGCGTTCAAGCCCGACCAGTACTCGAACAAGGCGAACCCGCGCGCCCACTACGAGACGACCGGGCCGGAGATCTGGGAGCAGACGGGCGGCGAGCTCGATGCGCTCGTGATCGCGGTCGGCACCGGCGGCACGATCTCGGGCGCGGCCCGGTACCTGCGCGAGCAGAAGGCTGACCTGCTCGTGATCGGCGCCGACCCGGAGGGCTCGATCTACTCCTCGTCGGTCCACCCCTACCTGGTCGAAGGCATCGGCGAGGATTTCTGGCCGGAGACGTACGACCCGTCGCTCGTGGACGAGTACGTCACGGTCACCGACCGGGATTCGTTCTTGACAGCCCGGCGGCTGGCGCGCGAGGAGGGTCTGCTCGTGGGGGGCTCCGGCGGCACCGCGGTGCATGCTGCGCTACGCGTCGCGGCGCGGCTCGGCTCCGGCAAGACGGTCGTGACGCTGCTTGCCGACGGCGGCCGCGCCTACCTGTCGAAGTTCTTCGACGACAACTGGATGCTCGAGTACGGCTTCCTGGAGCGCAAGGCGCCGGTGCCGAGCGTCGCGGAGGTGCTGCGTGCGAAGCGAGCAGACGACCCCGACGTCCCCGACCTGATCACCATCGAGTCGCACGAGAAGCTCGGTCGCGCCATCGAGCTGATGCAGCGCTACTCGATCTCGCAGCTGCCCGTCGTGCGCCACGAGGGCGCCGACTCGCTCGCCGACGTCGTCGGCTCGCTCCAGGAGCGCGGCCTGCTCGACCGGGTCTTCAAGAACCCGGACGCGCTCAACGAGGAGGTCGCCGCGGCGATGCAGCCGCCGCTCGCTGCGGTCGACGCGGACGAGACGATCGACGAGGTCTTCGCGCGGCTCGACGGCAGCCCCGCGGTCGTGGTCGTGGGCGGCAGCGGCCGGCCGGCCGGGATGCTGACCCGCTCCGACCTCCTCGAGTACCTCGCGCACCACCGTACCGACGCAATCCGGTAGCAACCGACGGGCGTACCTACGGGCGATGCTCACGCGTGTGACGGCGTTGGCGGCCGCCCTGATGCTCGGGCTCGCTGCGTGTGGCGGGGACGACGACGATGAGAACGCGGCGCCGAGCGCGCCGGTGCTCGAGACGATCCCAATCACGGAGACCGATTTCGAGCTCGACCCGTCCAGCATCCAGGTCGACGAGGCCGGCGTCTATACGTTCCGCGTCGTCAACGAGGGCGACACGACGCACGCCCTAGAGGTGGAGGGCGAGGGGCTCGAGGAGGAGACCCAGAACCTTGCGCCCGGCGAGTCGGCCGAGCTGACGGTCGAGCTGGAAGCGGGCAAGTACGAGCTGTACTGCCCCGTCGGCGACCATGCCGACCGGGGCATGACCGGTAGCGTCACAGTCGGTGGCGCGAGCACGAACAACAGCGAGAGCCCGTACTAGCGATCTACCGGTTCGCCGGCGGCATCCCTTGTGGATGAGATGTGACAGTTCTGAACCTGGGTCTGACCCCCGGCTCTTGTTAGGGATCCGCGTCTGGATCGACAGTCGCTCCGGTGCCTAGACTCTTGGGCATGGACTTCGAGACACGCGCGATCCACGAAGGGCAGGATCCCGACCCCGCAACCGGCGCGATCACCGTGCCGATCTACCAGACGTCGACGTTTGTCCAGGAGGAGGTCGGCGTCCACAAGGGCTACGACTACTCGCGCACCGGCAACCCGACCCGGACGGCGCTCCAGCTCTGTCTCGCGTCGCTGGAGAACGCCGAGCACGGGGTCGCGTTCTCGTCGGGGCTCGGCGCGACGACCACGCTGATGCACCTCGTCTCACCTGGCGAGCGCGTCGTCTGCGTGAACGACGTGTACGGCGGCGTCTACCGGATGTTCTCGCAGATCTACGAGCCGAAGGGCTACCGGTTCACCTGGCTTTCGGCCGAGCAGCTGAGCGAGGAGCTCGCCGACCACCTCGACGAGCGCACGCGGATGGTCTGGCTCGAGACCCCGACGAACCCGCTGCTGAACGTCGTCGACATCAGGATGGCGGCGGAAGCGGCGCACGCCGCCGGCGCGGTCGTGATCGTGGACAACACGTTCGCGAGCCCGTACCTCCAGCAGCCGCTCGAGCTCGGCGCCGACATCGTCCTGCACTCGACGACCAAGTACCTCGGTGGGCACTCCGACGTCGTCGGCGGGTTCGTCGCGACGAACGACCCGACGGTCGCCGAGCGCCTGCTCTTCCTCCAGAAGTCGCTGGGGGCGGTGCCCGGCCCCTTCGATTCGTGGCTCGTCCTGCGCGGTCTCAAGACGCTCGCCGTGCGGATGCGGCAGCACTGCGAGAACGCACGGCAGGTTGCCGCCTTCCTTGCCGAGCATCCCGCCGTCGAGAAGGTGCTCTACCCCGGCTTGCCCGACCATCCCGGCCACGAGATCGCGCGTCGGCAGATGCGCGACTTCGGCGGAATGATCTCGTTCCTGGCGGCATCCGAGGAGGAAGCGGTCGGCCTCGTCTCGCGTACGAAGGTCTGGAAGCTGGCCGAGAGCCTCGGCGGCGTCGACAGCCTCATCGAGCACCCGGCTCGCATGACGCACGCGTCGACGGCCGATGCGCCGTTCGCGGCACCGCGCAATCTGGTCAGGCTCTCGGTCGGCATCGAATCGGCCGGTGACCTGATCGAGGATCTCGCGGCCGCGCTGGTACGGTCGGCCGCCGCGGCGGGCGCGTGACGCTTCCGCGACGAAGTCGGCGCTGACACGTCGGACCTGAAGCGGTAGCGTTTCGGGAGGGGCGCTCGCGACCCCCTCCCAAGGGGGGCGGCGAGACTACGATCGCACCGTGCCCGCGCACGAGCCGCTCGACCTTCTGCATCTCGGCCGCGAGCGTGTGATCGGCTCCTACCTGCTGGAGACGGACGGCGGGCCCGCGCTCTTTGACTGCGGGCCGGCGACCACGGTCGAGACGCTGAAGCGCCGGCTCGCCGAGCGCGGGCTGACGTTGCCAGATGTCAGGCACCTGCTCCTCTCGCACGTCCACCTCGATCACGCCGGTGCAGCGGGCCTGCT
>JACVRM010000060.1 GCA_014534415.1 Thermoleophilia bacterium
ACCAGGTCGCGTACGTCGAGAACTTGTAGCCGCGGCGCCAGTCGAATTTCTCGACGGCGCGAATCAGCCCGAGCGTCCCCTCCTGGATGAGATCCAGGAAGGGAAGGCCCTGGTTGCGGTAGTTCTTGGCGATCGAGACGACCAGGCGCAGGTTCGACTGGATCATGCGCTGCTTCGCCTGCATGTCGCCGCGCTCGACGCGCTTGGAGAGCTCCACTTCCTGGGCGGCCGTCAGAAGCGGATGGCGGCCGGCCTCGCGCAGGAAGAGCTGGAGCGCGTCGGTCGTCGTCTCCGGCGTCGCGGGCGGCGGTGGCTCCGGCTCGCCCTCGACGACCTCGATGCCCCGCTGCTCGAGCTCACGGTGCAGCGCGTCGACCTCGAGAGGCTCCAGCTCGTGCGCCTCGATGAGGTCGGCAACTTCAGCGGAGCGCACGGAGCCCGTTTGCTCCGCGGCTTCGATCAATTGCTGGACCGGTTCGGTGGAGAGGACGCTCTCGGTCGCAATCGTCACGGGACGACTCTCTTTTCCGCGTGGCAGGCAGTCTCAAACGCAAGGCGGTCCGGGCTCCGCGTGCCACGCACGATAAGACACGTTATGTCAAGTTGGCAGGAGAGGCCGACCGGTCGTCGTTTCCCCCGCGCGGGCGTCCTCGGTCGGACACGTCCCTTTCAAACGAAACCGCAGCGAAACGTCCACAGCCGGCCACCGTGGACGATGCGCGGGGACTGTCCCCGGCGAGTGGCCGCGCGAGACGTGCCCTCTGTGACGAGAGCGCGACGATGCATGCACACGCTTCGGCAGCGCTGTGGAAATGTTGAAGAATGCAGTTTCTGCAATTTGCGCATTTTTCGTGTGCGGCGGCCTTGATCCACTCACACGATGCGTTAGGTTGCCGCTTGCGCCGAGCACGGAGCGCGACTAGGACGAAGCCCCGCCGGGCGGCTGTAGGCGGAAGCCGAAAGTCACTCGGTGAGGTGGACGAAAGCGCGACCGGCTCGGCGAATTTTTTTGGTCCAGGTCGGACGGGTTCATCGGCAAGGGGCTCTCGGGCTGGCGCGCAGGCGCTAGCCTGCGCGGGTGCATCTCCGCCCGCCGAGCATCGACCACGGCCTCCAGTCGTTTCTCTGGGCGCTCTTCTTCGGCGTCTTCATGTGGCTCGGGATGGCCGCGATCGGAATCTCACCTGCGACAGCGTTCATTTTCGGGGCGCTGGCGGGCGGCGCCGTGTTCCTGTTCGTGCGCCGCTTCGGCGAGACGCAGCGCGGTCAGGCGACGAGCTCACGCACGCGCATGCGGTGATCGCCCGCCAGCGCTGAGACGAGCCGGTCGGCGAGCGTCCCTCCGAGCGCCCGTTCGAGCCGCTCGCGGCCGGTCGGGCCCGGCGGACCCTGGAGCCAGGCGAGTGCCGCGCAGTCGGCGAGCAACCGCGAGGCGGCACGCTCTCCGATGTAGATGTCGGGGGCGACGAGCGTCATTGCTCCGGATATCGGAGCGGCGCGGCGTGGCCCAATCCCTGGCTGGAGGGACTAGCCGTGCGCGTCCGGATCCTCGACGACGGTCGGCTGCTCGCGAGCCGCGCGCTCCCGTTCCTCGTATGGCCGGGCGTAGCCTGCTCCAGCCATCGGCGGCGCCTCGACAGGCTCCTCGACGACGGCCGCCCCGGTACGCGGCCCGGTCGTGTCGAACGTCAGCCCGAAGAGCAGTCCGACGCCGAATGCCGCGACGGGTGCGACTCCGCCGAGCTCCTCGATCGTCCCGTCGATGCCCAGATCGTCCGACCAGTTGCGAATCCGCTCCGCAAACTCGTTGTCGCCCGGCTGATGGAAGCCGAGCAGCCAGAGGCCGATGATCGCGGCCGGGACGAAGCCGAGCAGGAAAACGCTCAGCGAGATTCGTGGCCAGCCCCACTTCGTCCACCCACCGAGCAGCTGTGACAGTGCAACCACGAAGCCCGCCGCTGCGAGCAGCCCCATGAACGTCCAGTACTCGCCGTCCGACTCCCCGTACGCCGCGCCGGCTCCGTCGAGCGGCTCTATGACCTGGACCGCCAGCCAGAGGAGCAGCACCACGACCGCCACACCGAGCAGCGTGATCGTTGCGCGCGTCAACCCGTACATCACCTCACCTCGCTCTCCCCGCGACCCTTACCCGAGCTGCCGGGGAGCTAATCGAGCCCCAGGCGGCGCGCATCGAAGCATGCCGAGTAGAGCTCGGCGCGGAACTCCTCGAGTGCCCGCTCGGCATCGTCGGCGAACACGTGCCGCACCACGCCGATCTGCCGGTCGTTGTGGAATGGAACATCGACGTGCTCTCGCGAGACGAGGTTCACCGAGAGCTTCGCGCACGCGGGGCAGCGGACGGCCAGGCCTAGACGGCGGTCGCCCGGCGCGAGCAGGAAGAACGACGACGGGAACACGGGGCGCGGCTGCTCCTCCGGGTAGCAGAAGAAGCTCCAGGGCCACTCTCCCGCCTCGATGCGCCGCGCGGCGAGCTCGCCGAGTTCCCGCGCAACGTCGTCGAGGCGGGCGGTCATCAGGTTGAGAAACGTGCCTACGGCCAGTCCGAGCGGCGCCCAGTCGAGCTCGTCGTGCGATACGAGCCCGACGTGCTCGTCACCGCACCCGCACGCGAACGTGACGCGATAGAGCGCCGGGTGGGCCGCGCCGGGCAGCCGCTCGACACGCCGAAACGCCGAGAGCGTGACGCGAGCTTCGCCGTGCGCGGGACAAGCGAACGAGTAGCGAGTCGTCAACGCGTCGTACATCTTCCTAGTTGTAATCGGCGGACCCGACGTCGCGCCATAGCGCGCGCTGCGTGAGCGTCGCGCCGAGCGTTGCCGAGGACCGAGCGCGCGCACGGGGGAAACACGGTTTCCCTCGTGTTACTAGTACTGGATCAGCGAATGCAGGTCGTAGCGCTCGAGCCGCTCGCGCCCGCCCAGGAAGGTCAGCTCGATGATGAACGCCACCCCGGCGACCTCGCCGCCCAGCCGCTCGACGAGCCCCGCGATCGCCTCGACCGTCCCCCCCGTCGCCAGCACGTCGTCGTGAATGACGACGCGCGCACCGTGCACCAGGGAGTCCGCGTGTACCTCGAGGGCGTTCTGCCCATACTCGAGCGCGTACGTCGCGCTCACCACCTCCGGCGGGAGCTTCCCCGGGCGCCTTGCAGGCACGAAGCCGCAGCCAATCCGGTGCGCGATCGCCGCGCCGAGCCAGAAGCCGCGGGCCTCGGCGCCGAGGATCACGTCCGGCTCCTTGGCCCCGCACCACTCCGCCAGCCGTCGCACTGTCTCGGCGAGCGCCGCCGGATCGCGCATCAGCGGGCTGATGTCCCGGAAGATGACCCCCTGCTGGGGCCAGTCGGGAACGTCTCTGACCTTGGCCTTCAGATCGGCGACTGCGCTCATATCGCCGACAATCGTCGCACGGCACGCCAGAACAGAGCGCCGGACAGCCGCTGTGACAGCTCTCCGAGCGACTGGAGATCGTCCAGCGCACGCTGGCGGCGCTCGACATTCCGGGAACGCAGGCCGGGCGCCGCCAGCTGGCCGAGCAGCCCCGCCTCGCGGTCCGCGGCCGAGCGGAACAGCCGCAGATGCCGCGGCGACAGCCCGTAGCGGCGGAGTGCCGCGCACGTAGATGCGATGTCTGCGTCACCCTCGGCGTACGTCTTCACACCGTGGTCCGAGCGTGGCTCGAGCAGACCGAAGCTTTCCAGCTCGCGAACGAGCTCCAGCGTGACCCCCGCGCGGCGACACAACTCGTCGAGCTCGATCTCCTCGTCGCGCTCGCCGAGCGCCGGTGGACGGCGCCGCTTTCGGTCCGAAGCCACGGTCGTGGGCGAGGCGAGCTCCTGACGGATGACCCGCAGCGGCAAGAACTCGTCCCGCTGGAGCCGGAGGATCGTACGCAGCCGCTCGAGGTCGTCCTCGCCGAAGAGGCGGTACCCGCCCTGCGTTCGTCGCGGCGCGAGCAGGCCCTGGTCCTCCAGGTAGCGGATCTTCGAGATCGAGACGTCGGGAAACTCATCCTGAAGCGCGCGGCAGACCGCTCCGATCGTCAGGCGGGCCTCGTGGCGGGCAGCCGGCGCGGCGGAGCTCACGTCGAGAGGAAGCTCAGCCGGTACTTGCCGATCTGCACCTCGTCGCCGTGCTCGAGCTCGGCAGTGTCGATCCGCCGGCGGTTGACGAACGTGCCGTTGAGGCTGCCCTGGTCCTCGATGATGAACCGCGCGCCCTGCCGGACGAGCACGGCGTGGCGCCGCGACACGGTCACGTCGTCGAGGAAGATGTCGCAATCCGGCGAGCGCCCGATCAGCGTCCGCTCGCCGGCGGGCAGGAAGTGCTCGCCCGCGCGGCCACCGCCCGAGCGCACGACGAGCGCCGGCCCCTCCAAACCGAGCTCCGGAAGCGGCGTCTCGGCGGCCGAGGACGTCTCGTCGACCGTGTACGTCATCGTGATGTCGGACTCTTCCGCCTTGACCAGCATCGAGCCGCAGCGCGCGCAGTAGTTCGCCGACATCGGGTTCTGGAATCCGCACTCGGGACAGTAGACGTGACTCACGCGCTCACCCCCGCGCCGACCTCTCCTGCCGGTCGAACGCCGGCTGCGCGGTCCGACGGGCGCACGCTCGTCCAGATTGGCGTCACGACGCCTCTTCGTCGACGGGCGGCGCCGTCTTCGACGCCAGCACCTCGGTCAGCCGCTGGACGTCCACCTCACTGATCGGACTCTCCCCCGCTCCGACGGAGCGTTGCAGGCGCGCAACGAGCTCCGCGCGGAGGATGTCGATCTTTCCGTGCAGGATCCTGCGGCGGTACGAGACCTCGCTCTCCTCGCGGACGAGCTCGCGGATCAGATCCTTGAGTTCCTGGTCGGACAGCGAGGCGAGGTCGGGGAGCGGTTGATCCACTGAGAGCCTTTCGATCGGCGGGACGGTGGACGGATTCAAGCAGCAGGCGACCGGAAGGGTCAACCTCAGCTTGAGACTACTACGACGTTCGCGCGGGCTCGCCTTCCTCCTGCAGGACCTGCTCGATCAGGCCGCGGAGTTCCCGCTCGAGCTCGCTCGACTCGGCCTGCGTCCGGCCCTCCGCATACACGTGGACGAGGGGCTCGTCGGGGTCCGGCAGGATCTGCGCCCAGCCGCGCTCGTCGAAGATCTTGATCCCGTCCGTCAGGTCGAGCCGATGCTCCTTGAGCCGCTCGGTGAGCACGCGCATGACGTATCCCTTGAAGGTCCACGGGCACGGAATCTGGCGGTGGACGAGTGTTGAAGCGGGCAGCTCGGCGACGAGCTGCGAAAGCGGGCGCTCGACAGGCGCGAGCAGCTCGAGCAGCTTGCAGAGGCTTGCCACCGCGTCGTACGCCGGAAGGAATTCCGGGAAGACGTATCCGCCGCCGACCGCGCCCGCGAAGATCACCCCGTCGCCGGCGGCCGTCCGCGTCAGCTCGGCGAGCGAGGCCGGCGTGCGGACGATCTCGAGCCCGCTGCCTTCCACCAAGCGGTCGACCTGGCTGGTAACCGTGATCGGGAACGCCAGCTTGCCGCGCCGGTCGTCATTCGAGATGAGCCGCAGGAAGAGCAGCAGTGTCTGCTCGACCGGGATCTCGCGCCCGCGCTCGTCGATGAGATACATCCGCTCGGCCGCGCGGTCGAACACGACGCCGAGATCGGCTCCGACCGCGCCGACGAGCCGCTTGACCTGCCCGACGAGACCGCGCAGGGCCGTGCCGCCCGACGGCGCCTCGAGCCCGTACGCATGCGCCGAGACCGCCTCGACACCGAGCGGACCCAGCACGAGCGGCAGGACGAACGACGCCGCGGAATAGCCGTAGTCCACGACGAGCCGGAATCGGCGCTGCCGGATCGCGCCGACCTGGAGACTCGCGAGCAGCTCCTGCACGTACGTCTCGGCGGCCCGCGCCGGGTACGAGATCTCGCCCACCTCGCCGGCCGAGACACGCCGCAGCTCCTGCCGCGTGTAGTGCTTCTCGACGTCCTTCTGCATCTCCGCGCTGAGCTGGATGCCGGGGTGCTCGAAGAGCCGGATCTGAACGAGCTCGGGCTCGGCGGCGCTCACACCGACATGGAAGCCGGCTTCGTGGCCCTCGCTCTTCACCAGGTGCCGGTTGACGGGGGACGGCAGCACGCGCAGGTCGGAGACCTCGACGCCGCTCGAGATGAGCCCCGAGATCATCGCGCGCTTGACGAGCCGGCAGGCGGGCGGCGCCTCGCGGCTTGCGACGACCCGCGCCCCACGCTTCAGCGCAGTCCCGAGTGCGACGCCGAGCCGGACCGCCGCCTCGGGCGTCAGGTCGACGTTGACGAGCCCCGTCACGCCGTCCGCGCCGAACAGGCGCGAGCTGCCGCGCGACTCCCAGATCACGCTCTCGTGGATCTGCGCGCCCGACTCGACTTCCTTGTACGGGTAGATCCGCACGCCCGGCATGACGACGCTCTCGGCGCCGATCGTGACCTCGTCGCCCACCGCGACTCCCTCGTGGATACGCGCGTGCGCGCGGATGTCGCACGAGCGGCCCACGATCGCGCCCTCGATCAGGACGCTGCGGCCGAGGTGCGTGGAAGCGTCGACCACCGAGCGCGTGACTCGGGCGCGTTCGCGGAGCGTCACGCTGGCGTCCAGCACCGCGTGCGGCCCGACCGTCGCGTCGGCCGCGATCCGGCAGTACCTGCCGATGAACGCCGGCCCCTGGATCCCGTCCAGGTCGTCGACGTCCACCCCCTCGCCGAGCCAGATGTTGCCCCGCAGCCGCACACCCGGAACGTTGAGGCGGACGAGCTCGTCGAGCGCGTCGAAGTTCGCCTGCCGGTACTGGTCGAGGTTGCCGATGTCCTGCCAGTAGCCGTCCATCACGTACCCGTACAGCGGCCGGCCCATCTCGAGCAGCAGCGGGAACAGTTCCTTCGAGAAGTCGTACGGGCGGTCGGTGGGCACGTGGCGAAGCACTCCCGGCTCGACCACGTACACGCCGGTGTTGATCGTGTCCGAGAAGACCTGGCCCCATGACGGTTTCTCGAGAAAGCGTTCGATGCGACCCTCGGCGTCGGTCACGACGATGCCGAACTCGAGCGGGTTGGGGACCGACTTGAGGCCGATCGTGACGGCCGCACCGCGCTCGCGGTGGAACTCGACGAGCCTGGTCAGGTCGAAGTCGCACAGCGCGTCGCCGGAGATGACGAGGAACGTCTCGTCGAGCTTGTCGGACGCGAGGCGGACCGAGCCGGCCGTGCCGAGCGGCGCGTCCTCAACCGAGTACTCCATATGCACGCCGAGCGACTCGCCGTCGCCGAAGTAGCCGCGAATCGCCTGCGGCAGGAACGCCACCGTGACGATCACGTCCTCGAAGCCGTGCTCGCGCAACAGCTCGACGATGTGCTCCATGCACGGCTTGCCGACGATCGGCACCATCGGCTTCGGCTGGTTCGACGTCAGCGGACGGAGGCGGGTGCCCTCGCCGCCGGCCATCACGACGGCTTTCACGCCGTCCTCCTCACCGTGCGGGCCGCCGTCACGCAATAGGCTGCGCCTGCGGCGAGCGCGAGGGCGAGGCCGGTCCAGAAGAGCCAGAGCGGCCAGTCCGTGCCGTCGCGCGTCACGATCGTGAACGCGAGGGCCGCGTACAGCACCCAGGTGGCCAGCTTCCCGAGCAGATTCACGTTCAGCTCATACCCGCGCGGCTCGAGCAGCTTGTAGCCGGCGATCAGCAAGAGGTCGCGCGCCAGGATCAGCGCGAGCGCCGCCCAGGGCAGCCGACCTTCGAGCCAGAGCAGGATGACGGCGGCATCGATCATGAGTCGGTCCGCGAGCGGGTCGGCCACCCGGCCGAACCGTGACTCGACGTGCCAGCGGCGAGCGAGGAAGCCGTCCACTTGGTCGGTGATGCCCGCTACGCCGAAGATGATCCCTGCCGGCCAGCTGTGGCCTCCGTCAGCGGCGAACAGCACCGCGACGAAGACGGGGATCAACAGCAGCCGCAGGACGGTCAGGGCGTTCGGTACGTGCGCGAGCGGAGCGGCGACGGCGCGCGCGGTCACGGGCAGAGAATAGTGCGCCGGTGCAGGCCTTCTTCGTTGAGCTGCGCGGGCCGGGGCCGGACAGGGACCGTATGGAGGGGCTGGGGGCCGGATTCCACGCTTGGGCTTTCGGGGCTCGGGCGTGGTCCGGCGCGAGCTTCGGCGCCGGAGGTCGACGCGCGGCGCCGAGCGGTCGCGGGCAGGTCACGAAGACGGTGCGGTGTTAGCGTCAACGTGTGCGCCCGCTCTCGCTTCCGGGCTTCGTGAACGCCCATAGCCATACGTTCCAGCGGCGTCTGCGCGGCTGCGTCGAAGGCGGCGAGTACAGCGACTTCTGGGCCTGGCGCGAGCGCATGATCGCGGAAGCGGAGCGCCAGACGCCCGAGCTGATCCGCGAGTCGTACGCCGAGGGCTACCGCGAGATGCGCGCCGCCGGCTACACGGTCGTCGGCGAGTTCCACTACCTAGGCTTCGATGGAGCGCTTGCCGCGGCGGACGCCGCTCGTCAGGCCGAGATCGAACTGGTCTTGCTCTACGCCGCGTACGCGCGCGGAGGAAGCGAGCGCTTCCGTCAGCCGTCCGTCGCCGAGTACCTGCGCCAGGTCGACGAGCTGCGCAGGCACGGCGTGCGCGTCGGCTCGGCCCCGCACTCGGTGCGTGCGTGTCCGCCCGACTGGCTTGAGGACATCGGTCGCTACGCGGAGCGCGAGGACGTCGTCCTCCATGTCCATGCATGCGAGCAACCCCGCGAGGTCGAGGAGTGCCTCGCGGAGCACGGCGTCCGGCCGATCGAGCTGCTCGACCGGGCCGGCTGCCTCGGCCCGCGGACAACGGTCGTGCACGCCACCGAGGCCAACGATGGCGAGCTCGACTTGATCGCCGAGGCGGGCGCTCGCGTCTGCCTATGCCCGACTACCGAGGCGAATCTCGGCGATGGGTTCGCGCCGGTCGCGCGCCTCTGCGAGCGCGGGATCGGCTTCTGCATCGGTTCCGACTCGAACGTTCGCATCGATCCGCTGGAAGAGCTGCGCGAGCTCGAAGGCATCGCACGGCGGCAGCGCGGCGTGCGCGGCGTCGTCTCGGTCGACACCCTGCTCGGCGCGGGCGCCGACGAAGGGGCCGGCGCGCTCGGGCTCGACAGGTGGCCGGACATCGAAATCGACCTCGACCACCGCTCGCTCCGCGGCGTCGAGCAGTGCGACACGCTCGCGGCGCTCGTCTTCGGCTGCTCTGCAGACGTCGTCGCCGCCTGACGAGCAAGGGCTGGTTCGCCGAGCGTCGAACGACGGGCCAGGAGCCGGGAGTGTCCCTCCCCCGCTCCGGGGTTCGTCCCCGGCCTCCCGGCTCCGCTTCTCGCCTGAACGCAGCGCCGGCCGCGTTACCAGGCGCGTTCGCGCCAGAGGAACGCGACCGCGCCGGCCGCGTAGGCGAGCAGCGAGAACGCCGTGCTGAACTTGAGCGACCGCCTCATGTTTGGGGTATCGGCCGCGCACGTCCCCCCGAAAAGGTGCATTGCGTTCACCGTTTTGGGGGATGGGGCTCGCCCTCCATCCTGCCTACAACAAGGGAGACAGACATCCCATCGCGTGAGGAGTTTCGATGGCTGCGGCAACGACACAGGTTTTCCTGGCGGACGAGACGGAGCGAGAGCGGGTTATCCGCTGGCGCGTCGAGCAACTCGCGAAGGTCGGTTACAGCTGGCCTGCCGCGATGGTGATCGCCGCGAATACCCAGGTGGATCTCCATCTTGCGGTCGAGCTCGTCGAGCAGGGCTGCCGACCCGAAGTAGCGGTACGCATCCTGCTCTGAGCCTCCAGGCCGGGCTTGCACGCCCTCTTGGTCGGCGTGCTCGGTTGCTGGTTGTCCCAGCGCGTCCGGCGCAGGGGGGCCACGCGCATCCGAAGCGGAGCGTTAACCTCGCGGGCGCCGCATGTCGTCCGCGCATCTGCTCGTCGTCGTAGTCGCCGTCACGCTGCTGGCGGCATTCCACCTCGCATTCGCCGGCGGCGCGCGCGTCAGGGCGCTCTCGGACGACTTCTCCGATGGGCGAGACCCGTGGACGCGGCTGCTGGCCCTGGCCGCAGCCGCCGCTGTCGTCTTCGCGCTCGGCGTCGTCGGCGTGCCGGCGCTTCTCGACGACGACGAGTCGGACAGCACGGCGACCCGGCCGACCGTCACCGCTCCGACGGGCAGGAACGGCGGCACGGCGACAACGGTCCCGACCACGACGACTGTCCCCACGACCACGGCAGCTATGACCACCACGCCTAAGCCGCCGCCGCCCGGCGCGATCGTGCTGGCGCGCGCGGAGGTCGACGGCGCGACTGCGCGCTTGCGTCGAGGGATGAACCGGCTCGACGGCCGGCCGCCCATCGTCCGCGCGGCAGGTCTGGGCGTCTACCGCGTAGTCGTACCCGGTCTGACCGCCGAGGCGCGCCGGCGCATCGACGTACGCGTGACGGCCGGCCCCTCCACCCTCGCCGTCGCAAAGGAGTCGCGGCGTGGCTCCGCGCTCGTGGTCTGGACGCGCGATCGCGAGACGCGTGCGTCGACCCCACGCGACTTCACGCTCGTCGTGTACGGCTCGAGCCGAGATGTCCCGCGCGACGACGAGACGACGCTTCCGAAGACGACGTAAGACGGACCGCCTCGCGTCGGCCAGCTTCCTCGTCCACGGGGCTTCGGGCCCACGCGTGTCGGGATTGCTCCCGGCGGCCGACGCGAGGCTTGCTCAATCGTGAACGTTCCCAAAGCACAAATCAACCACCCAGCCGTTTACGGCGAGGCGGGCCGCCCCGCGAATCGCCGCCGCGACCCGGCGCAGGATCGTTCCCTCATCCGAGCGATCATCCCGGTCCTCGCCGCGCCCGACGTTCTCCGTGCGGAGCGGCCGCTCGGGGGGCCGCAGCCCTGGCGCCGCTCCGCACTCTCCCTCCCGTCGCACCAAGGACCTCGGCCGAGCACCGACCGAATCTCGCTCGGCGCTAGTAGCTGACGCGGCCGCGCGGCTCGATCTTTTCGACGACCACGAACCCGTCGTGCCGCTCCACGACGAGCTCGCCGGCCGACTCGTGGCCGATGCGCGTGATGAAACGGCTCTGGTCCGCGTGCACGCTGTCGAATTTCGCCGGCGACACCTCGACGGTCTCGAGACAATCGCCGTCGCTGCACTCGCAGATGAACGGAACGCGGCCGCCGTTGGCAAGCTGGTTGAGACGGTCTTTCAGCCGGTCGTTCGCCGCCCTGAAGAGCTGCTCGTTCTGCGCGCGCTTCTCGTGCGTCATCATCAAAGAGGGCCGTTCGCCGCCGACGCCGCGAGCGACCGGGGACGCCGCGGCGGTCTAGACTTTCGGTTCTGCCCCACGTGGCAGGGCTGAAACGAGGAGGGTCATGGGCGACGCCCGCAGCGATCGGATGGCCAAGAACGAGGTGCTGTTTCGCAGCCTGAACGAGCGCGTTCGAGAGATCACGGACACGCTTGCCCTGAACGGCGTCGTCGAGAATCGCGCGCTCGAGGAGTACTTGTGCGAGTGCGCAGACGAGCAGTGCATGGA
>JACVRM010000159.1 GCA_014534415.1 Thermoleophilia bacterium
GCGCTCAACCACGGGCCGAACTGGACGGAGGCCACACCCGAGGAGCTGCGCGCGAAGGTGGAGCCGCTCGTCGCGCAGGACGCCTGGGTCATCGACGGCGGCTACATGGGCAAGCTCGGCGACCTCGTCGTCGGCAACGCCGACACGGTCGTCTGGCTCGACTTGCCGATCCGCGTCTGGCTTCCGCGGCTCGTGCGCCGCTCGTGGCGGCGGCTGCGCGGCAAGGAGCAGCTCTGGAACGAGAACCGGGAAACGGTGCGCGGGCTGCTCTGGGGCCGGGAATCGCTGTTCGGCTTCGCGCTGCGCATGCACTTCCGGCGCCGCCGGACCTACCCGGAGAGGCTGGCGCCGTACAGCGTCGTGCGACTTCGGACACCTGCCGAGGTCGAGCGCTTCCTCGCGCAGACGTCTCGGTGAGCGGCTCGTCCACCGTCCGGCCGTACAGCGCCGCGGATGCCGCTGATTCGCCTGGTACGCTCTGTGTATGACAGTTCAGGTCCCAGTACGTCTTACGGAACGCGATTTGGCGGCGCTCGACCGCCTGGTCGCCGAGGGCGCCTTCGCGACAAGGAGCGACGCTCTCCGAGCCGGCCTGGCCCGCTTGCTGCGTGAGCGGCGCGAGCGCGACATCGAGGACGCGTACCGCCGCGGCTACGAGGCCCATCCACCGGAGGCCTGGGTGGCGGGCGTGGGTCTTGCCGGCCTCGCCGCGTTCCACCGTGCCGAGGGCGGAGACCCGCTCTGAACCGCGGCGCCGTCTACGACGTGGAGCTTCCCGGCGGAAGCCGTCCCGTCGTCGTCCTCACACGGGATCGCGCGATCCCGATACTCGCCAACGTGACGGTTGCCACGGTAACCGGCACGGTGCGCGGGCTACCGACAGAGGTGCCTGTCGGGACTCGCGAGGGCCTCATGCGCGACGCAGTCGTGAACTGCGACAACCTGTTCACGATCCCGAAGGCTTCGCTCGGTCGCCGCCGTGGCGCGCTCGGGCCCGAAGCGATCGACCGGCTCCGCACGGCGCTCATGATCGCGCTCGAGCTGGACTAGGAACGTCGATGCGAGAACATCGGCGCGGTCGGCTGGTCGTCCGGCTCACGAGCGAGGACCGCGTTCTCTTTCCGGCGGACGGCGTCACGAAAGGCGACCTCTGGGACTACTACGCGGCGATCGCGCCGGTGCTCGTCCCCCACCTGCGCAACCGGCCGTTCACGATGAAGCGCTGGCGCGAGGGCATACGCGGCCCGTCGTTCTTCCAGAAGCAGGCGCCCAAGGGAATGCCGGACTGGATCCCGACGCGGCGCTTCCGCACCTATCCGCGCGAGGGCGGCTCCCGCCTCGTCGACTTCCCGCTCGTCCAGGACGAGCTCGCGCTCCTCTGGATGGTGCAGTTCCACTGCATCGACATGAACGCGTGGTACTCGCGCGTCGACAAGCCGCACCGGCCGGACTTCGTGCTCTTCGACCTCGACCCGCCCGATACGCGGGACGGTTTCCGGGATGCGGTCCGCGTCGCGCATCTCGTCCGCGAGACGCTCGCCGAGCTCGGCCTCGACAGCTGGGTGAAGACGAGCGGCGCCGGCGGCATCCACGTGCTCGTGCCGATCGCGCGCCGCGCGACGTTCGGCCAGGCGCACGAGTTCGCCGAGCGCGTCACGAAGCTGCTCGCGTCGCGTCACCCCGGTCTCGTCACCGCCGAGTGGCTGAAGGCCAAGCGCCGCGGCGTCTTCGTCGACTACCACCAGAACGGCGCCGGCAAGACGATCGCCTCCCCGTACTCCGTGCGGCCGAAGCCGGGTGCGCCGGTGTCGGCGCCGCTGCGCTGGGACGAGCTGACCGAGGCGCTCGACTACCGCGAGCTGACGATGCCCGTCGTGCGCAAGCGCGTCGAGCGGCACGGCGACCTGTTCGCGCCCGTGCTCGGCGGCGGGCAGCGGCTCGCACCCGCCCTCGCCGAGATGCGGACGCTCAGCGCATAGAGTCGAGCCGTGGACGTGCCGCCCATCGAGACGGAGCGCCTCGAGCTCCTGCCGCTCCCTGAAGCGTTCATCGAGGCGCTGGTCGAGCGTCGTCGCGAGCAGGCGGCCGAGCTCGGCCTGACGCTGCCCGAAGACTGGCCTGACGACCACGACGCCCGCTTCCTGCATTTCCGGCTCAGGCAGATGCGTGCCGACGAGGCGTGGCGACAGTGGCTCGTCCGGGGCATCGTGCTGCGCGCGGACGGCCGGCCGATGATCGGGCACATCGGCTTCCACGGGCCGCCCGGCGTCAACGCCAAGCGCCGTCCCGATGCCGTCGAGGTCGGCTACACGGTCTTCCCGGCGCACCGCCGGCAGGGCTACGCGACCGAGGCGCTGCGCGCGTTGATCGGCTGGACGCACCGCGAGCACTCGATCCGCCACTTCATCGCGTCCGTGGCGCCCGACAACGACCCATCGCTCGCGATCGTGCGCCGGCTCGGGTTCGTCGAGACGGGCAGTCACTGGGACGACGACGACGGCCTCGAGCTCGAGTGGGAGCTCGACCTCTCCGCCGGCTGATCCGGCGAGTCCCGTCGGGAGCGAGTGGGCTGCCGCGCTCGCATGCTTTGTAACAGACTGTTACTTGGCGTCGTAAGCGCCGCGCGGTAGCCGCCCGGCGACACGCGGACGTTAGTCCCCACGCCCGTCGCACGCGGCGCCGCGAGGCGCCGAGCGGTGCCCGCCCGCGCCGACGCACACCCGCCTTCGGGCTCTGCCCGGCCGGACGCGCCCGTCAGGCACTTCGGCGGGCGCGGAACTCGGCGAGCCAGGCGATCGCGCGCAGCCCGAGCCAGAGCGGGGTGAGCAGCGCGTAGAAGACGACGATCGCTGCGCCGAGCAGCGCGTACCAGAGGCCCCACCGCCAGGCGGGTACGGGCCCCTTCGGCGCGGTGGCCGTCACGCGGCCGCGTCGCGGCGGCGCTGCTCGACGAGCTGGGTGACGCGCGCCGCCGTCTCCTCGATCGAGAGCTCGGTCGTGTCGATGACCGGGCAGCCGAGCCGGCGGTGCACCGCGGCCGCCTCGTCGAGCTCCTCGTAGATCTCCGCGAGCTGCGTGTAGTTGCGATGGTCGCCGCCGCCGAAGCGGCGCGCGCGCTCATGGCGAATCTCGGCCAGCCGCTCGGCGTCGATCGTGAGCCCGACCACGCGCGCGGGCTCGACCTCCCAGAGCTCGGCGGGCGGCTCGATGCCCTTTACGATCGGCACGTTTGCCGTCTTGTGGCCTAGGTAGCCGAGGTACATGGAGAGCGGCGTCTTCGACGTCCGAGAGACGCCGACCAGGACGATGTCGGCGTCCATGAGCCCGCTCGCGATGCCGTCGTCATAGCGCACGGCGAACTCGATGGCCGACATCCGGCGGAAGTAGTGCTCGTCGAGCACGGGCCGCGCCCCCGGCCGCATCTCCGCGGCCCGACCGGACACCTTGGCGACGGCCTCCATCGGCTGGCCGAGGATGTCCGAGTAGTGGACGCGCGCGCTGCGGCACAGCTGGCGCATCGCGGCGCGCAGCTCCGCATCGACGAGCGTGTAGAGCACGACCGCCGGCCGCCCCTTCGCACGGTTGACCGCCAGCCGCAGGTCATCGACGGTCTCGACGCGCGGATGTCTGATCTCGTCGAAA
>JACVRM010000068.1 GCA_014534415.1 Thermoleophilia bacterium
CGTATGTCTCGAGCGTCGGCGGGCCTACGCGTGGGCGCCTGGCGAGCCGCTCGGGGCGCACATCGTTCCGATCGGTTGCCCGGGTCGGCGCCGGACGCTCCGCTTGACGGTGTGACACCTCCTGCACGGCCCCATTGTTGCCGGCCCGCCCAGACATGGCCGCAAGAGCGTCTGGCGCGGCGGGCTGGCGTCCGTTTACAATATTGGCAACAAGAGACCCGCGGGGCGCCCGGCGGCAGAAGAAAGGAGGGAGATGTCAGCCTCACGACGCTCGCACCGCGTCCGGCTCGTCGTGGCCGGTTGCGCCGGCCTGGCGGCCGGGTTGATCGCTGCGGCGGCGCTCGTCGCGACCGCCGAAGACGCGACCGGCAACGCCAACGACCGGCCGAGCCTCGACCCCGCGCAGCTGATCGATGCGGCTCACCTGCCGCCGGTGCTCACGGCGCCCGGCGAGCCGGTCGAGCTGCGCTACGACGTCTATTGCCCCCCGCCCGACGAATCGGAAAGCGGAGCGCCGTGCGACGCCGGCGGAACAGTCTTCGTCCGCGCCGGTGAGGAGGGAGCGTTCGCGTCCATTCCACTCGTGGTCGACCCGCACGCGGCGGAGGGCCGCCTCGTGGCGCGCGTCCCTGCTGAGGTCGCCGGCTCACCGGCCGGCTTCTCGTACTACGCCGTCGTGCGCAACCGGGCCAGCGGCGCGTCCCTCACGCTGCCGGCCGGCGGCGCAGCGGCGCCGCAGCGGAGCCTGCGTCTCAGGAATATCACCGAGCTCGAGCTCGGCACTCACGCGTTCGGCGCCGTGCGCCGCCCCGCCGAGCGCGTCTTCACAGCGCGCTGGGGCGACGGCGCCGGGGAAGTCGGTCTGGAGGGCGGCCGGGAGATGCAGCCCCTCGGTCCAGCATCCTTCGATGTCCGGCCCGACGGCCGCCTGACCGTGCTCGACCAGGTAAACCGGCGAGCGCTCCGCCTGTCGGCCCGCGGCGCTGCGGCGCCCGCCGTGCCGCTGGCGGTCAACGGGACGCTCGCCGACCTCGCGGTCGGCGAGCGGGGCGAGCTCTGGGTGCTCGAGACCGCCGGGCTCGGGGCACCGCTCCTGCGGGAGTTCGCGCCCAGCGGAGACGCCCTGCGCGTCGTGCCGCTCGCCGAGCGTACGGCTTCGCAGATTCGCGTCGGACCGCACGGGCCCGTCGTGAAGCAGTATCCGTCCGAGGAGTGGCTCCCGGCCTTTGACGGCCGGACGCCGCTCGGGCCTCTGGCGCAGACGGTCCGCGGTGAGTCCGCGCGACCGCTCGGCGACGGCCGCGGCGTGGTGGTCTTGCGGGTCCAGAACGAACTTCGCGTCGCGCTCGTCGACCGCGCCGGCGTTGCTCGCTCGTGGCGGATCCGAAGCGACACGCCGCTGGCCGAGGTGCAGCTTGCCGAGCCGCTCGGCGACCGGATGGTCGTCGTCGTTCGCACGTATACCGAGCGGCGCGACGAGTTCGTGGTGCTCGTGCTCGCAGGCGAACAAGTCGTGTCGCGCTTCTCGGTGGCGTCCGCTGACTGGGCCGAGACGGCGCCGCTGTCGCGCTTCCGCCTGGCCGGCTCGTCGCTCTACCAACTCGGCTCGACGCGGGACGGCGTCCACGTCGACCGCTTCGACCTGGAGGTGACGTGATGTCTCGCCGGAGAACCGTTCGGCCGGCTGTGGCGGCGTTCGCCGCTACCTTCGCGCTGGCGCTGGCCACTGCCGGAGCGGCGTGGGCGTACCACGTCGACTTCGTCGGCGCCTACTGCAACTACAACGAGCCTCAATACACGTCCTATTTCACGCGGGACGGCTCGATCGCGGTGGCGCTGCGTGCCCGTTGGGAGGGCTACCAGTGGGGCGGCGGCTGCTGGAACAACAACGACGTGGACGACGCGCGCGGCGACCCGCCTCAGGACCCGAATACGCGCGGCGAGGGCGGCGACTGCTCGGGATTCACGTTCAAGGTCTGGCGCGAGTCGCTGAACGTCTACGACAAAGGCGCATGGCAGTGGAACATGCTGCGCTTCGTCCACGGGCCGTACACGGCGTACGACTTCAAGGTCGGCACCGGCGAGCCGAACGTCACCTATCCGAAGACCGGCCTGATCCGCATGGATGCCCTCGCCAGCTCGTACCACGTCGGAATGATCTACGCCCGCAACGCCGACGGCACCGACCAGATCATCGAGGCGAAGGGCGAGTCGTACGGCACGAACATCTGGGTGCGGACGTACCGCGGCAGCTCCGACTACGGAGGTGCGAGACGTCTCGGCTGGGACGCGTAATGGCTCCCCGCAGGCGGCGCCGCCTCGGCGCCGCCTGCCTCGTCGCGCTCGTCGCCGCGGGATGCGCCGGCGCGCAAGGCCCGCCCGAGCGCCTACTCGATGGCTCGAAGCCACCCCCGCTGCCAGCGAAGCTGGACGCAGCCGACGATGCAGTCATGACGCGCTTGGTCGCGGTGCCGAGCGCCGAGCGTCTCCGCGAATGCTTGAGCGGCACCAGCGTGCGGGCGCCGAGCGGCTACGTCGAGCGCATCGGTGTGGCGGGCCGGACGCTCACCGTGCGAGACGCGTCGAGCGTGTTCGCATGCGATGCGGCCGCACGTGCCCGCGAATCCGCAGGGACCTGGTGCGCTCGCGCCGCCGGTCGCCTCCGCCGAGGCCGCCTCGACGACCCGCGTCTCACGCTCGCAAACTGCGAGGACCGGGACGGCCGCACCGTTGCGTTCGCATGGATCGAGCCGCCCCGCGGAGCGCGCTGGGTCGCCGTCCACCAGGACTCCTACACGGAGATCTACGAGCCGGCCGGCGTCCTGCCCATTCGCGTTGCCACGGCTACGGGCGTCGACGTCGAGCGCTCGTCCGTCCGCATGACCGTGACGGCATATCGCGCGGACGGCGACGAGCTGGACAAACGCGAGCTCGACCTTCGCGTCGCAAGCTAGCTGCTCTCGCACCGACGTTGGCTGGGGGTGCGCGAGCGCCTGCGTTACACGAGGAACCGCGGGTTTCGGCGTAATCGACATCCGAAAGCGGTTTCGCGTCGTATTCGATCTCGGTGGCACGTGCCCCGGAGTAGTCGGTCGCGAGCGGGGGAAAGATAGAGTCGAGAACGTTCGAAGCTAGACAAAGGGAGGGGAAAGCACATGCGGCAGCGTCTCTTGGCGTGCGGCGTGGCGGTCGCCGCGCTAGCAGTGGTTGTCATCGGGGCCGGGCTGGCCGTCCCTGCGGCGGGCGGCAACGGGCCGCTCTGCGTCTTGAACACGAAGCTGGTGCCGGAGGAAGAGGTGCCGACGAGCACCTCGACCGCGAAGGGCCAGGCGCACATCAAGTTGTTCGCGGACGGGACGGTCACTTGGAAGGTGCACATCCTGAACCGCGCAAACGAGGAATTCATGTCGGGACACATCCACCGTGCGCCATTCGGCGTTGCGGGTGGAGTCGTCGTCCCGCTGTTCGCCACGGTATCTCCCGCCACCGAACGGCAGTTCCGCGACAGCGGCTCGAGGAGCGCCGCTGCGAGCCTCCTTGCCGAGATCTGCGCGAATCCCGGCGGTTTCTACGTGAACTACCACACGACGGACAACCCCGGCGGCGCGGTCCGCGGTCAGCTCGGGTAGCGACATTGCGTGGGAGGGGCGGGCGAGGTCGCCCGTCCTCCCACGCACACGCGCGGCCCATGCGCGGTCGCGCGCCGTCGAGTGGCGGAAGCCTTTACGGCAGGCATCGCGGATCCGTTGCGCTGATCGACGAGTAACCCGCTCGCCAACGGCCGAGGACCGCCAACAGGGGCGGCAGGACTCGAACCTGCAACCCCCGGTTTTGGAGACCGGTGCTCTGCCAGTTGAGCTACGCCCCTATCGGGATCCGATTGTAGAGGCGATCCGGCGGGCATGAGGACCCCCATGGAGGAGCAGACAACCGGTGAGCAGTCCGTTGAGGCGGGCGAGGGCGAGAGGCCCGACGAGCTCCAGGAACAGCAGACCGGCAAGGGCTACGGCGAGGACGAGGGAGAACGGAGCAGGTTGCTCGGCGACGAGCCGACCGGCGGGCCCGAGCCGTAGCACGAAGAGAGCAATCGCGCGAGTAAGGTCGCCGCGTGCGGCTCCCCTCGCAACGGCGTGCGCTCGGCGCCCTTTTCCTCGTTCTCGCGCTGTTCTTCGCCGGGATTACATGGGCAGCGGCGGCGGCCGGCGTCTGGCCCGTCGCCCTCGCCGCGGGCGTGCTCGGAGCGTGGCTCGGTGCGCTGGCCGTCGGCGCGCTGCGCCGCCCGCGAGTATCCGAGTGAGGAGTCGGCGGGGCTGCCCCGTATTCTCTACGCGTGCCCGACGACACGCAGTCCCTGTGGCTCGAGTACCGGCGCACGAAGGACAAGGCGATCCGGGATCGCCTCATCCTCAATTACGCGCCGCTCGTCAAGTACGTGGCCGGGCGTGTCGGCAGCGGCCTGCCCGCGCACGTGGACGAGGAAGACCTCGTCTCGTACGGCCTGCTCGGACTGATGGGCGCGATCGACCGCTTCGATCCGACCCGCGACATCAAGTTCGAGACGTTCGCGATCTCCCGGATCAAGGGCGCGATCATCGACGAGCTGCGTTCGCTTGACTGGGTGCCTCGCTCCGTGCGTGCACGTGCCCGCGACATCGAGCGTGCCATGGCGGACCTCGAACGCCGTCTGCACCGCGCGCCGACCGACGAGGAGATCGCCGCAAAGCTCGGCATCAGCGAAGAGGACCTCGACGAGAGCCTGACCGACATCTCCCGCTCGTCGATCGCCGCGCTCGACGAGCTCTGGACGGTCTCGGGAGCGAGCGGCGGCGGCGACCAGGTCGCGCTCATCGACACGATCGAGGACACCGCCGGCCCGGATCCGCAGGGCGCGCTCGCTCAAACCGAGCTCAAGGAGGCGCTCGGCGAGGCAATCGCGCGCCTGCCGGAGCGAGAGAAGCTCGTCGTTACTCTCTACTACTACGAGGAGCTCACACTCCGCGAGATCGGTGAGGTTCTGGGCGTCACCGAGTCGCGCGTGTCGCAGCTTCACACGAAGGCGATCCTGCGCCTGAAAGCACGGCTGGGCGGTGGCGCAGCGATGCGTCCGGCCGGCGGCTAGACTCGCCGAAACGGCCGTCTACAGCGGGTTAAGATCCGCGGCCGCCGTCGTCCCAACCGCGCCCGAGGAGGAAACCGCCCCGCATGCCCGCTGTCGAACCCGGGAAGATTCGCAACGTCGCCGTCGTCGGCCACCGCGGCACGGGCAAAACCTCGCTCGTCGAGGCGCTGCTGTACCAGGGCGCCGCGACGAACCGGCTTGGAGTGGTCGAGCAGGGCACGACGGTGTCCGACTGGGACGAGGACGAACAGCGGCGCAGCATGTCGATCTCGGCGTCCGTCTGCCACGTCGACTGGCATGGACGCAAGATCAACCTGATCGACACGCCGGGCGAGCCGAGCTTCCAGGGCGACGCGATCGCGTCGCTGATGGTCGTCGAGGGAGCGCTCTTCGCGGTCAGCGGGGTGATGGGTGTGGAGGTGCAGACGTCGCGCTTCTGGGATCGCGCGGAGCGCCTCGGCCTGTCACGCGTGCTGTTCGTGAACATGCTCGACCGCGAGCGCGCGGACTTCTTCCGCGCGCTCTCTCAGCTCCAGGAGCTGCTCTCGCCGAGGTGCGTGGCGGTCAGCCTGCCGATCGGAGAGGAGCACGAGCTGACCGGCATCGTCGACGTGCTCCACATGAAGGCGTACATGGATCCGGAGGGTGCGCGCGAGGGCGCACCGGAAGAGATTCCGGCCGAGCTGGCAGACCAGGTTGCCGAGTACCGCGAGAAGCTGCTCGACGCGGTCGTCGAGACGGATGAGGCACTGATGGAGCGGTACCTCGAGGAGGGCGGCGAGCTCGGCGAGGAGGAGGTCGCGAAGGCGCTCAAGGACGCCGTCACGCGCGGTGAGATCTTTCCGGTTTCGTGCGGTGTCGCCTCGAAGAACCTCGGCGTCGCGGCGCTGCTCGATCTGCTCGTCGAGGGCATTCCGTCTCCGGCGCGCAAGGAGTCGGCCATCGCCACTGACGGCGCGACCACGGCCGCGTTCGTCTTCAAGACGCTGGCCGACCCGTTCGCGGGCCGGATCAACGTCTTTCGCATGCTCTCGGGGACGATCACGCCGGATTCCAACCTCGTCAACCCGCGTGTCCACGCGAAGGAGCGAATGGGTGCGATCATGCTCCTGCAGGGGAAGGACCACACGGCGGCGGACGCTTTCGGACCGGGCGATATCGGCGCGGTCGCGAAGCTCAAGGACGTCGAGACGGGCGACCTGCTCCTCGACTCGGACCGCGCGATCGCGCCGCCGCAGATCGACTTCCCCGAGCCCGTCATGAGCTTTGCCATCTCGCCGAAGGCAAAGGGCGACGAGGACAAGGTCGCGTCGGGCCTGAGACGCCTCCACGAGGAGGATCCGACGCTGATCCTGCGCCGCGATCCGCAGACGGGGGAACAGCTGCTCTCGGGGCTCTCGCAGATGCACGTGGAGGTCGCGGTCGACCGGCTCAAGCGCCGGTTCGGCGTCGAGGTCGAGCTTCGCCAGCCGCGCGTCCCCTACCTCGAGACGATCCGCCGGGAGTCGCGCGCGCAGGGCCGCTACAAGAAGCAGACGGGCGGCCGCGGTCAGTTCGGCGACTGCCACATCGTGCTCGAGCCGCTCGACGCCGGCCAGGAGTACGAGTTCGTCGACCAGATTGTCGGCGGTGTGATCCCGCAGAGCTTCCGGCCGGCCGTCGACAAGGGCATCCAGGAGGCGATGCAGCACGGCGAGCTCGCCGGCGCGCCGGTCAAAGGCGTGCGCGTGCGGCTCGTGGACGGCTCGTACCACACCGTCGACTCCTCGGAGATGGCGTTCAAGATCGCCGGCTCGCTGGCGTTCAAGTCGGCGTACGAGAAGGCCGATCCGGTGCTGCTGGAGCCGATCATGGAGGTCGAGGCGACGGTTCCGGACGACACCGTCGGAGCGGTCAACGGCGATCTCAACTCGCGTCGCGGGCGCCTCCACGGGATGGAGCCGCGCGGCGGCATGACGACGATTCGCGCAGAGGTGCCGATGGCCGAGATGCTCACGTACTCGCAGGCGCTGACGTCGATGACAGGCGGTCGCGGCGACTACCACATGCACTTCGCACGCTATGAGGAGGTGCCCGCGCACATCGCCCAGAAGGTGATCGCAGCGGCCAAGGAAGAGCGCGAGGTGGCAAAGGTCTGATGCCGGCCGTGCGCGCCGTCCGCCCGGCCGAGGTCGCGCAGGTCTGCGCGATCTGCGAGCGCACGCTGCTCGTCGGCGAGCGCGCAACGCGCTACACGCCGGACGGCGGCCAGACGTATGTGGATGTCTGCCCGCTCTGTAACGACGTCGCGGTGCAACACGGCTGGGTGAAGGAGGGGAGCCCGACGACGCCGACCGCCGCGCCGCTACGTCGCCGCCGCCGCCTGAGCCTCGCGGCGATCTTCGACCCGCGACGCGCCGGAGCCGAGGAGCCGGTCATGGCCGAGCCGATCCTGCGTCGGCTCTCGAAGCGCGAGCAGGCGATCGTCGAGGCTGCCGAGCTCTTCAACGGGACGACGTACCGAAGGACGGTCAGCGGCATCGCCCGCAGCCTCGGCTCGCCGCACGCCAGCATCGTGCCGCTCTCGGGCGTCAACACCGAGGTCGTGATCACCGTTGCCTGGGATCTCTCGTGGTACCAGTACCGCGTCTCGTTCGAGGCGCCCCAGCCGGTGCGACTCGCCGAGCGGGGAGAGGAGCCCGCAGAGCTCGATCCGATCTTCCTCGAGTGGAACGCCGAGCTAGCCGACGACGGCCGGCTCGTGCCCAACATCGCGCGCGTTTAGCCGGTTCGCCCGGGTGGAGGGAGGCAGCCACCGGCAGCCCTCCTACAATGAGGCTCGGATGATCTACTGCGTCGTTCCGCCAGAACTCGAGGCCGAGCTGTACGACAAGCTCGTCGAGTACTACAAGGACAACCCGAACGTCAAGGTTATTCTCGACCGTCGCGAGGGCCCGAACCGGCGCCAGACCAAGCGCAGTGCGGCGGAGCGCGAGATCCGCGACCGGCGGCGTCCACGAGCGCCGGGCACCTTCCCCACGACCGACCCACCGCCCTAGCCGCGCGCCGCGCGGCCGCCGCGGGACTAGCGTCCGCGTCGTGCTGTACCGGCCGGAAGCGTTCGAGCAGCTGACCGACGAGCCGTGGCGCGCCGACCGGGTCGGTCACGCCATCCGCTCGATCGTGGCCGACGCCGACGACGCTTTCGATCCGGACGACTTCTGGCCGGCCGACGAATGGGATGGGTGGCGGACGCCGCTGCCGCTGAAGACGCTCTACGTGGGCGCGGCCGGCGTCATCTGGTCGCTCGACGTGCTCGGCCAGCGCGGGCACGCCGAGAGCCGGCTCGATCTCGCCTCCGCAGGGCGGCGCGTGCTCGAGCGCTGGCGCGAGACGCCGGACTACATGGCCGGCATCGAGCTTCCCGAGCCGGCCGCAGCGGGGCTCCTCTCGGGTCAGAGCGGCATCCTGACCGTGGCCTGGCGCCTCGAGCCGAGCGCCGAGGTTGCCGACGAACTGCTCGCTCGCGTGCGCGAGAACGTCTCGAACGACGCGAACGAGCTCATGTGGGGAGCGCCGGGCACGATGGTGGCGGCGCGCGCGATGCTCGACTGGACGGGCGAAGAGCGCTGGGCCGATGCCTGGCGCGATTCGGCCGACGAGCTCTGGCGACGGCGCGAGCCGGACGGCCTCTGGACGCAGCGGCTCTACGGCGACAGCGATCGCGGCCTCGGGCCGGCGCACGGGGTCGTGGGCAACGTGCTGGCGCTGCTCCAGGGCCGTGAGCTGCTCGCGCACGAACGGCGCGCCACGCTCGTCACGGAGACGGCCGCCGTGCTCGCGCGCGAGGCCGTGCTGGAGGACGGCCTCGCTAACTGGCCGCTGCGAGTGGGGTCAGACCTCGCCGACGACGACGGGCAGATCCGCCTCCAGTGGTGCGCCGGCGCGCCGGGGATCGTCGTGAGCGCCGCGTCGTACCTCGACGAGGAGCTCCTCCACGCCGGCGCGGAGCTCACCTGGCGCGCTGGGCCGCACGGCGCCGAGAAGGGCTCGTCGATCTGCCACGGCACGGCCGGCAGCGGCTACGCGTTCCTGAAGGCGTTCGAGCGCACAGGCGACGAGCGCTGGCTCGAACGTGCTCGCCGCTTCGCCGTGCACGCGCTCGGTCAGGTAGAGCGGGCGCGCGCCGAGCGCGGGCACGGGCGGTACTCGCTGTGGACGGGCGATGTCGGCGTCGCGCTCTTCGCAGGCGACTGCATCGACGGCCGCTCCGCCTACCCGGTGCTCGACTCGTTCGACTGAGGGCGGACGCCGAGGTAGAGGCCGCGGCCCATGAGGCCCTCCGGGTCGAATTCGACTGCAAGCCCGGCCGCCGCCAACGCCGCCAGGTACTCGTCGTGCGACCAGAGCCCGAGTTCGTGGCGCTCGACGAAGTAGTCGACGCCGTCGGGCGTGCCGACCAGGTGGTGCATGTCGAGGACGGAGACGCCGTCGCGCACCTCGTTCGTGTTGACACGAGCGACCTTGAGATCCTCCTCACCGACGAGCAGGCCGCCCACGTAGCCCGGCTGCCACTTGTCCACGAGGATCCACGGCTCGATCACGAGTACACCGGCCGGCGAGACGTGGCGCGCCATCGCTGCGACGGCCGCATCGAGCCGGTCGCGAGTCCGCGCGTAGCCGATCGAGCTGAAGAGGCACGCGACGGCGTCGAACGTGCGGCCGAGGTCGAAGTCGACCATGTCGGCCTCGTGCAGCGGGACACCGGGCACGCGTTCGCGGGCGATCGCGAGCAGCTGCGGATCGAGGTCGAGCCCCTCGACCTCGTAGCGTCCGCGGAGCAGCTCGAGGTGCTTGCCGGTCCCGCAGGCCACGTCGAGGAGCGTCCGTGCGCCGGACACGCGCTCCTGGACGATCCGATGCAGTCGTTCGGCCTCGCCCGCGTAGTCCTTCCACGAGTAGAGCACGTCGTAGTACCGGGCGGAGCGTGTGAACACGAGCCTAGAATCGCACCGTGACGGCCGTCGAGTCGAAGTCGTTCCAGAACTACGTCGGCGGCGAGTGGCTCGACGCCGCCAGCGGCGAGACGTTCGAGTCGACGAGCCCCGCGACCGGTGAGACGGTCGGCGCCTTTCCGAGGTCGAGCGCCGCGGACGTCGATCGCGCCGTCGAAGCCGCGAAGCTTGCCTACGAGGACTGGCGGCTCGTCCCGGCGCCGAAGCGCGGCGAGATCCTCTTCCGCTTCGCGCAGCTTCTCAGTGAGCAGAAGCACGACCTGACCGACCTGATGACCCGCGAGATGGGCAAGGTCAAGGCCGAGGCGGGGGGCGACGTCCAGGAAGCGATCGACATGAGCTACTACATGGCCGGCGAGGGGAGGCGCCTGTTCGGTCATACGACGCCGTCCGAGCTGCGCGACAAGTTCAACATGTCCGTGCGGATGCCGATCGGGGTCGTGGGCGTGATC
>JACVRM010000170.1 GCA_014534415.1 Thermoleophilia bacterium
GCACGCGCGGGCGCTCGTACGCCGAGGTGCACGCGCACTTCGCGGAGCGGATCGAAGGCTTGCCGGACGCCGCGGCGTTCTGGCCGCGCTTCTCAGGGACGCTCTTCGAGCTCCTCGAGTCCGAGCTGACGCCGTTCGATGACGCCATCGCGACGGCGCGGCAGCTCGACGCGCGCGGCATCCCCGTCGCGATCGCATCGTCCAGCCCACGGGAGCGCCTCGACCGGACGCTGCGCGCGGCCGGTCTCGAGGAGCTGTTCCACGTGACGGTCGCCGGCGACGAGGTCGAGCGCGGCAAGCCCGCCCCCGATCTCTTCCTGGCCGCGGCGCGCCGGCTCGGCGTCCCGCCCGAAGACTGCGTGGCGGTCGAGGACAGCCCGCCGGGCGTCGAGTCGGCGCTCGCGGCCGGGATGACCGTCGTCGCCGTTGCGCGCGCCCCCGAGCATCGCGATGCCCTCGGCGCGCACGCCGTCGACGAGCTGACGGCCGCCGTCGTCGAGGCAGCAGCCCGCCGGCGCTAGACGACGTGCGGGCGCAGCGCGTTCCGCGCGACCAGGAAGCCGCGCTTGACGAGCTCCTCGTCGCCCTCGAAGCGCCGGTCCTCGTGCTCGATCGAGAGCACGTGGTCGTAGCCGACCGCGTAGAGGGCGGCGACGAAGCGGTCCCAGCGCACCTCGCCGAGCCCCGGTAAGCGCGGCACCTGCCAGCCGATGCCCGCCGAGAGCGTGCCGTGGCGGTACAGGCCGTCTGGCCGCACCTCCAGGTCCTTCGCGTGCGCGTGGAAGATCCGCTCGGCGTAGTCGTACACCGCCCGCTCGTAGTCGATCATCAGCCAGACGAGGTGTGACGGGTCGATGTTCAGCCCGAGGTTGTCGGAGGGGATCGCCGAGAACAGCTCGTCCCAGATGGCGGGCGCCCAGGCGAGGTTGTTGCCGCCCGGCCACTCGTCGTAGGAGAAGATCATCGGGCAGTTCTCGATCGCGATCTTGACGCCGCGCTCGCCGGCGTAGTCGACGAGCGGCGGCCAGATGCGGCGGAAGCGCTCGAGGTTCTCGGGCAGCGGCCGGTCCTTGTCGTTGCCGACGAACGTGCCCACCACCTGCACGCCGAGCCGCGCGGCCGCGTCGACCACCTTGCGCAGATGGCCGTTGACCTGCTCGCGGTGCGCGTCGTCGGGATGGAGGTTGTTCGGGTAGTACGCGAGTGAGGAGATGACGAGCCCGTGCCGGTCGAGCACGGCCCGCACGTCGTCTGGATCGAAGCCGTCCACGTCGATGTGCGTCACGCCGGCGTAGCGCCGCCGCTCGCCGCCGCCGGCCGGCCAGCACGCGACCTCGAGTGCCTCGAAGCCTTCCGCGGCCGCCCACTCGGCGACCTGCTCGAGCGTCAGATCGGGAAACGCCGCCGTCAACAGGCCCAGCTTCACGTCGCCACCTCGACCCATCGTCGCTCACGGTTCGACAGCGCCACCGCGTCGCCCAGCACGTTCTCCCAGTGGCCGTCGGCGAACGTCGGGTAATCCGGCTCCGCCGCCGGGCCGCCCGCCGCCACGTCGGCGTACACCGCGCGATAGAGCTCGCGGAACGTGTCGGCGAACCCTTCGGCATGGCCGGCCGGAAGGAGCGTGCGCGCGGTCGCCTCGGGGGCGAGCAGCGCCGGGTCGCGCAGCAACACCTCGTTGGCCCGGCCGCGGTGTCCGACCCACAGCTCCTCGTGGCGCTCGGAGTCCCAGGCGAGCGCGCCGTCCGAGCCGTCCACCTCGAAGCGCAGCGAGTTCCGGCGGCCGGCGCTCACCTGGGAGACGACCAGCGAGCCGCGCGCGCCGTCGGCGAAGCGCACCAGGATGTTGGCGAGGTCGTCGGTCTGCATGACGGCGTCCTCGCGCTCGACCTCCTCGAGCACCGCGAACGTCTCCACCGGGCCGGTGGGCCGGCGCCGCACGGGGAGCGTGGTGGCCAGGTCGGCGACGAGGCTCTCCACGCGCAGGCCGGTCACGAACTGCACGAGATCGAGCCAGTGCGAGCCGATGTCGCCCACGGCGCGCAGCTCGCCGCCCGCGGCCGGCTCCAGACGCCAGTTCCAGTCGGTGGGCAGCAGCAGCCAGTCCTGCAGGTAGCCGCCGTGGACGTTCCAGACGGCACCGGTGTCCCCGCCCCGTACGAGCGCGCGGGCCTGCTGCACCTGCGGGTAGAAGCGGAGGTTGAAGTTCGTACAGTGCACGAGGCCGCTTCGCGTCGCGAGCTCGAGCAGCTCCGCGGATTGCTCGGCCGTCACGGCCAGCGGCTTCTCGCAGACCACGTGCTTGCCGGCGGCGAGCGCCTGCGTGACCTGCGCGTGGTGCAGGTGGTTCGGCGTCGTGATGTGCACGACATCGACCTGCTCGTCGGCGAGCAGCTCCTCGTAGCTCGCGTACGCGGGCGCGAGGCCCTTGGCGCGCGCGCGCCCGGGGCTCGAGCCGACGACCCCGCCAACCGTGACGCCGAGCCTGCGCAGCGCGTCGACGTGCACCGCGCCGACGAAGCCCGTCCCCACGACTCCTGCGCATAGGTCTCGGATCTGCCGACTCACGCCACCTCCACGGCCGTGATCACGATTCTCGTCGTTCGCTCCTCGCCGCGTCCGAGGAAGGGCAGCCGCCCCTCGGCGCGGTCGTGGGCGCGGCCGAGCACCGAGCAGTTGGCGGGCTCGAGAGCGAGCGCGTAGACGCCCGGCTTCGGGTCGATCCACTGCCACAGCCGGGGCATGTCGGACTCGACCGTGACC
>JACVRM010000150.1 GCA_014534415.1 Thermoleophilia bacterium
CCCGCGGTCTCGGAGAACCACCGGACGCTCCACTAAAGGGCCTCGATGACGGCTGCGATGGCCATCCCGAAGCCGATGCACATCGACGCGATCCCGTAGCGCTCACCGCGGCGCTCGAGCTCGTTCAGCAGCGTCGCCGTCACGCGGGCGCCGGTGGCGCCGAGCGGATGGCCCAGCGAGATGCCGCCTCCGTTCGGGTTGATGTCGGCCCAGCGGTCCCCGACGCCGGCATCCCGGGCGAACTGGAGTACGACCGACGCGAAAGCCTCGTTGACCTCGATGACCGCGATCTCGTCCCACGTGAGCCCGGCCCGCGCGAGCGCGCGCTCGCACGCCTGCGGGTTGCCGTGCAGCATGCGGTGCGGGTCGACGCCGGCCAGACCGAAGGAGACGAAGCGGGCGCGCGGGCGTAGCCCCAACTGCGACGCCGCGCGCTCGCTGGCGACGAGCACAGCAGCCGCGCCGTCACAGATCTGGCTCGAGTTCCCTGCCGTGACGCGGCCGTCCGCCACGAACGACGGTGCGAGCGCGGCGAGCCTCTCCGCGGACGTATCGCGGCGCGGCGTCTCGTCGACGGAGAAGACCCGACGTTCTGTCTCGAGCACCGTCGTCGCGGCCGCGCCTGCGGCCCCGGGCGTCGCGTCGGCGGCCGGGCCCGTGCCGCCCGGCCCGGCACCAGAACGTGGATCTCGCCCCGTCAGCTCGATCGGCACGATCTCGCGCTCGAAGCGGCCTTCGTCGCTCGCCGCGAGCGCGCGCCGGTGCGACTCCAACGCGTACGCGTCGAGCTCGTCGCGCGAAAGCCTCCACTCCTCGGCGATGACCTCGGCGGAGACACCTTGCGGAACGATCTCGTAGCGTTCGAGCAGCGTCGCCGCGAGGTCGCCGCCGTTCGACCCCATCGGAACGCGAGACATCATCTCGACGCCGGCCGAGACGACGAGGTCGAGCTGGCCCGACGACACCGCCGCGGCCGCGTTGAAGTTGCACTGCATGGACGACCCGCACTGGCGGTCGACCGTCGTGCCGCACACGCTCTCGGGCCAGCCGGCCACGAGCGGAACCATCCGGCCGATGTTCCAGCCCTGCTCGCCGACCTGCGTCACGCAGCCGAGCTGCACGTCCTCGATCTCGCCGGGATCGAGGCCGACGCGCGAGACGAGCCCGTTGAGAACCTGCCCGGCGAGCTCGTCGCCGCGCAGCCCGGCGAGCGACCCGTTCCGCCTGCCGATCGGGCTGCGCACGGCATCGACGATCAGCGCTTCACGCACGCAGTACAGAGTAGAGGCGCGACGTTCCTACTCCTTTGAGCTCCCGGGCGCCGAGGTCGGCGAACTCGATACCCGACCCCGCCACGAGGTCTTTCACAGTGCCGGAGACGAGCACCTCGCTCGGCCCCGCGTGACCCGCGACACGGGCGCCGGTGTGGACGGCGATCCCGCGGACGCTCCCGTCGGCCAGTTCGCACTCGCCTGTATGCACGCCGGCCCGCACTTCGAGGCCGACCTCGCGGACGGCATCCGCGATCGCGCGCGCACAGCGGATCGCGCGGGCCGGGCCGTCGAAGGTCGCCAGGAAGCCGTCGCCGGCCGTGTCGATCTCGCGGCCGCGGAAGCGCTCGAGTTCGCGGCGGACCAGCGCGTGGTGCCGGTCGAGCAGGTTCCCCCAGGCGACGTCGCCGACTTCGCGGGCACGCTCGGTCGAGCCGACCACGTCCGTGAAGAGAACCGTGGCGAGCACGCGATCGGGCTCGGGAACGGGACGCACGCCCGTCAGAAACTCCTCGATCTCGGCGAGGATCTCCTCCTGGTTGCCGACCCAGGGCACGTGATCCTCGCCGGGGAGCTCGACGAAGCGCGCTCCAGGGATCTGCGTGGCGATCCAGCGGCCTTCTTCGACCTTCACGTCCCGGTCGTGGGTGCGATGGAGGACGAGGGTGGGAACGCGAATCGTCGGCAGGACTGAGCGCGTGTCGATCCGGGTGTTCATGCGGAGCAGCGCGACCGCCGCCCCCGGACTCGCGCTGCGCCGGAAGTACGCGGCGAGACGGCGTCTGAACGCCTCGTCCGCGCTCGGAGCGAGCTCGACCGGGTCGAGCGTCGCCCAGTTGCGCTCCACCTCCTCGATCTCCTGGGCGCGCGCCTCCGGTGTGGGCGCCCAGGGGTAGTCGGGGCTCCAGAGCCGCTTCGCAAAGATGGCGTGCGTGACCAGGGCGACGGTGCGCTGGGGGTAGGTGGCCGCGAAGAGCAGGCTCAGGTTGCCGCCCTCGGAATTCCCGAAGACGGCAGCACGCTCGGAGCCAACCACGTCGAGCACGGCGCGCACGTCGTCCATGCGCTCCTCGAGCGTCGGTAGCTCGCCGGTCGGAACGCGGTCCGACAGGCCGGTACCGCGCTTGTCGAAGACGATCAGGCGCGAGAACGACCCGAGCCGGTTCAGAAAACGCGCGTAGAGCGGCTCTTCCCACATCAGTTCCACGTTCGAGACCCAGCCGGATACGTAGACGAGGTCGAGCGGCCCCTCGCCGACGACCTGGTAGGCGATATTGAGGTCGCCGCTCTTCGCGTAGCGCGTCTCGGCTGGCATCGCCTTCCACTATGGCGGCCACGGCAACGGAGCGGAAGCTGCTGATCGGCGTGTCATGAGAGGAGATCTTCGGCCCGTTGGTCACCGTGACGCCGTTCGAATCGCTCGACGGCGCGGTCGCGCTCGCGAACGGCACTCGCTTCGGGCTAGAGGTTTGCGGCTCGCGTGGGCGGGGCACCTCCCGGCCATGATCGGAGTCGGACTGGCACTCCTGGTGATCGGCGTCGTGATGCTCTTCTTCATCCCGATCGTCGGCATCCCGGTCGGAATCGTCGGCCTCGTGGTGCTCGGCGCGTACCTCCTCCGTGTCGGGCGCCGCGCGGCCTCGCCGCCATCGGCGTAGCCTCTCCATAGCTACACTCGGGCGCCGGATGGCGCGACGACTCGACCGCCTCCGCGGCCGTGACCGCACGCCCGCCGTGCCGCGCCCCCCGGCCGAGGACGGTGCACCGCCACCCCCGCCCCCGCCCGGCGCGCTTCGGCGCGAACGGCGCGCGCTCTCGCGCGTGCGCGAGGAGCGCATCCGGGATCTCGGCGGTCTCGCCCTCGAAATGGTGCGGCGGAACCGCTTCCGCCAGGAGCTGCTCGTCGAGCAGTGTCGCGAGATCCTCGTCCTCGAGTCGCGGATCCACGAGATCGAGGCGCTGCTCGCCCGCGTGTCGGCCGGCCGCCGGCGACGCGGCGAGCGGTGCGACTGCGGTGCTCCACTTGAATGGGGCGCCCACTTCTGCGCCAACTGCGGCCGGCCGACGGGGACCGTACTCGTGAGCTGCGCGCAGTGCGACACCGCTCTGCCGGCGGGCGCCCGCTTCTGCTCGAACTGCGGCGCCGTCGCCGCCGAGACGGCGCGCTCGGACCAGGTGGCCGCGAGCTACGAGCAGACAGCGCACGGCGAAAAACCGTGGGGCGATCCGCCCGCCGACGACGCCGGATGAGCGCGCTCGCGCCGCCCGAGCTCGGCCTCGAGAGTTGCCCGCGCTGCGCAGCCGACGTCGAGCCGGCGCAGGAGTACTGCCTCGAATGCGGCGCCCGCCTACCGCTCGTCCACGGTGTGCTCACGGCGCTCGCGGGCGCATGGCGCGCCCGCGTCCGCTGGTACCCGGGCGACTGGATCTGGGCGGTGCTTCTCCTGCTTGCAGTGGCCGCTGCCGCCGCCACCGTCGCGATCGTGGTGACCGACGACGAGCAGACACGCGCGCTGCCGGTCGTCGCGACGTCCGACCGTCCGGCCCCGGCGCAGCAGCCTCGCCGCCAGGCGACCTCGACGCCCGCCCCGGCGACACGCCGAACTGGGACAGGGCGCGGGGCAGCTGCGCCGGCAGAGACGACGAAGAAGCCGGCCACGCTCGTCGAGTGGCCGACCGGTCAGAGCGCGTACACCGTCGTGCTCGTATCGCTCCCGTCCACCGCAGGTGCGGCACGCGCGAGGCGGATCGCGCGACGCGCGAGCCGCGCCGGGCTGCCCGACGTCGGTTTTCTCGACTCGTCCAAGTACCCCAGCCTCCACCCCGGCTACTTCGTCGTGTTCACGGGCGTCTACGAGTCGGCCGACGACGCCGCAAGCGCACTCGCCGAAGCTCACCGCCTCGGCTTCCCGCGCGCCTACACCCGCCAGATCGTCGCTTGAGCGCGGGGGAACCCCTGGTTCTCTCACCGTGGGGGAACCCCTGGTTCCCCCACGAACCCCCTCCTTCCCACTGTGTGGTCTCGTTCAGGCGGACGAAGAGCCGGCGACTCGCTCGATGCTTCGAACGTTGCCTAACTGAACGTATGCCTAGCGCCCGGCGAAGCCGGACTTCGGCGGCCGCTCATCGTCGCCTCACCGACAGCCGCGTTTCGGGAACCTACGGTTCCTTTGCCCGTGCCTGCAGAAGCTAGGCCGCTCGAGCTGTTTCCAGATGCTGGTGCGAGGGGCAGTAGTCACGCTCCGGCAGCGGAGTACGCTGGCAGGGCTTGCCCTTGCGCGTGGTCGCTCGGCAGCGCGGCACACCG
>JACVRM010000072.1 GCA_014534415.1 Thermoleophilia bacterium
CGACCCGCGTGGGGCCCCGGAGCCGGCCGAGCCGGCCGTACGCGTCAGGGCGAGCGCGCGCGGCGATGCCGCGAGCGAGCTCGACGTCCGCGGCCGCGGCGCGCAAGAAGCGCGCGAGACGGTGCGGGCTTTCATCGACGATGCTGCGCTCGCCGGCCTCGCGCTCGTGCGGGTCATCCACGGCCGCGGCACGGGGGCGGTGCGTACCGCCGTCCGCGACGAACTCGAGCACCACCAGCTGGTCGAGCGGCACGAACCAGACTCCGCCGACGGCGCGACCGTCGCGCATATCGCCGGCCCGTAAGCGAGCGCAGCGCCGATCACCGCGGTGTCACGGCGCCCGGGCGCCACGGCCCCACGCGGCTGAGTCGGGACCCCTAGACTCGCGCCCGCAAACGCGGCACCGGAGCGGAACGGAGTCTCGAGAGGGGTGGTAGCTGTGCGTCGGAACCTTCTGGCAATTCTGATCCTGTGCGCCGTCGCGTTGCTCACGACCGCCGGCCTGAGCGCGGCGCGGCCGCAGAGCAACGAGCCGTCGCGGTTGAGCGCCGTCCCAGCAAAGAAGAAGCCGGGCCGCGGGAAGCCGAAGCACCGGCGAGGCGGTCTCGTCCAGAGCGAGAAGGTGATCCTCTTCGCCGCGGACGGCATGCGGCAGGATTTCGCCAGGCGGTACGCCGCGCTCGGCCTCATGCCGACGATCGCCGGCCTGATCTCAGCCGGCGTGACGAGCGAGGGCGGGCTCAAGCAGGGCTTTCCGCCGAACACGGGCGTCGGCTGGCATACCATCGCGACCGGCACGTGGCCGGGCGAGCACGGCTCCACCAACAACACGTTCCACCGGACGGGGAACGACTTCACCAGACGAACGGGCTTCGCGGACGCCGGGATCCTGCAGGCCGACCACATCGCCCAGGCCGCGGAGCGGGCGGGCAAGACGGTCGTCTCGGTTGAGTGGGTGGCGTCACGCTCGCTCGCGCCGGGGCTGAAAGGACCGGTTGTGGACTTCCGGACATTCCTCTCGCGGCGCGGCGTGATCGTCAACTACGACCTGCCCGGCCAGCCCGCCGGCGCGAACGCCTTCGGCGTCGACTACTTCCGCGTCGACCTCGACGCCGCCTCCGGCTGGGCTAACGTGCCGCCGTCTTACAGCCCGCCCAAGGAGGAGTCGCTGGACATCGGCTCGTCGGCGCTGGCCAACGACGTCTACGACCTCTACGTCTACGACCCCTCCGACGACGGCACCGTCAACTACGAGCGCGTGCTCGTCGTCCCCGGCGACGCGGGCAAGAACGGCGCCGCCGCGGTGGCCGACCTCCGCCGCGGCGCCTGGGCCGACGTCAAGCGCACGCTCGCGAACGGCAGGACGGCCGGCCATCACCTGAAGCTCGTCGACCTGGCAGGCGACCTCTCGCAGTTCCGCCTCTACTTCACCTCACTCGCGCGCGCCAACGCGAGCTACGCCGGGTGCTCTTGCGCGGCGACGTTCGAGGAGACCCTGAACGCGAAGTTCCCGACGAGCACGGCCGGCGACTTCGCTCCGCTCGAGGCGGGCATCGTCGACGAGGACACGTACGTCGAGCAGGGGCTGAAGTGGGCGGACGCGCACCTCGCCTACCTGCGCTACATCCTCGGCAACGGCCCGGTAGCGACCGTGGACGGTGGCTCGCTGAACGGCCTCGGTGTCGACCCCGCCCTGCTGCTCGTCGGCAATCCGGTCACCGACGAGTTCCAGCACCAGTTCCTCGCGCTTCTGACGCCGCTCGACATGGACGGCCGGCCGAACCCGTACTACGACGACGTCGACGGGGACGGGGTGAAGGACGGGCGGCTCACGATCCGCGAGGGTTACATCCAGGCCGCCTACCGAGAGGCCGACCAGACGCTCGCGCTCGCGCGGGAGCTCGTCGGCGAGACGCACGCGACCTTCGCGCTCTCCGACCACGGGTTCGCACCGCAATGGCGGGCCGTCAACGCGCGCAAGGTGCTCTTCGACGCGCAGGTGGACGGGATGTCGCTGCATGCGAGCGGCGCCAACGCGACGTCGAACTGCGGTGCGGCCGCGACCGACCTCGCGAAGGCCTGCTGGGCGGGCGGAACGATCCAGATCTACGTGAACCCGCTGCTCCCGGAGGGGACGACGTACGAGGAGGTGCGGACCGCCGCCGCCGCGGCGTTCCAGGCTCTCAGCGACCCCGCCGACCCGGCCAAGCAGGTGGTGGACAGGATCCTCAAGAAGGAGGAGCTGCGGAACGTCGACGGTACCGACGCGCTGCATCCGAACCGCTCCGGCGACGTGGTGGTCGCACTGCGGCCGCCGTACCAGTCGGACGCGGGCACGCCGGGTGTCGCGATCGCGTTCTCGCAGTTCTTCGGCCAGCACGGCTACACGCCCGATCTCGTCAGCGCGACCGGCAACGTCGACATGCGGGGGAGCTTCTTCGCTGCGGGTACCGGCCTCGGCACGCGCGTGCTGCCGGGCGCGGTTCGCGCGATCGACATCGCACCGACCGCCTCGGCTCTGCTCGGCATCCCGGGCCCGCAGAACGCACGCGGCCGGATCCTCTACGAGGCGCTGACCGATCCCTCCGCTCTCCGTGAGATAACGATCCTCAACATCAGCGATTACCACGGCCAGCTGGTGCCGCTCTCGGAGGCCGCCGACTCGCTAGGCCCGTCGTTCGGGATCGGCGGAGCCGCGTTCCTGAAGCGTTGGTTCGATCTATATCGCTCGGAGGCGAAGGACGGCTCGATCACGATGGCGGGCGGAGACTCGGTCGGCGCAACGCCTCCGATCTCGGCGGCGTTCGGCGACAAGCCCACGATCGAACTGATGAACCGCATGGGCTTCGACGCCGACGCGCTGGGCAACCACAACTTCGACTACGGCGAGCAGTACCTGCGTCGGGAGCTGATCCCGCTCGCGAACTTCCAGTACCTGTCGGCGAACGTCGTCAGCCGCGGTCACAAGACACCGCGGGAGTGGAAGCCGTCCGCCGTCTTCGACTTCAACGGCGCCCGGCTTGGCCTGATCGGCTTCACCAACGACGACGCGCCTCAGCTCGTCAGGCCCGGCTCGTTCGGCCCGTTCCGGGTCGTCGATCCCGTGCGGGCCGTCTTCAAGGCGCGGGCGAGGCTGGGCGGCCGCAGAGTCCACGCAGCCGTCGCGCTCGGGCACTACGGCGCAACCGCCGGGACGCTCGATCCGCTCGGCGTCCTGAGGGACCCGTCCGGCCCACTGATCTCGCTGGCCGACTCGCTCCGGCGCATCGACGCGGTGATCGGCGACCACACCGACTTCCAGGTCAACGAGCTGCGGCCGAACGGCATCCTCGTCACGGAGAACCGCAGCCGGGGGCTGCGCTTCACTCGCCTGCGGATCGTCGTCGACCTGAGCACCCGACGCGTCGTCTACCGCACGGCGGACTGGCACAAGCCGTGGAACATCGGCATCGCGGCCGACCCAGCGATCCAGGCGCGCATCGACGAGCTGATCGCGCAGCTCGCGCCGATCCTCGGGACCGTGATCGGCTCCTCGACGACGGCCGTCCCGCGCGCGGATGCGTGTGGCAACACCGCGGGGCGGACGTGCGAGTCGAAGGTCGGCAACGTCGTCGCCGATGCGATGCGAAACACGTACGACGTCGATCTCGCCATCACCAACTCGGGCGGCCTGCGGGCGGATCTGACGTGCCCGACGACGGACAGCCCCACCGACTTCTGCCCGGCGTTCACGCCGCCGCCGTACCCGATCACCCGCGGGCAGGTGCTCGCCGTGCTGCCGTTCGGCAACGAGATCGTGACGCTGAACGCGAGCGGCGCCGAGCTCAAGGCGATGCTCGAGAACGGCGTCTCGCAGATGCCGGGTGCGGCGGGGCGGTTCCCGCAGGTCTCGGGGCTTTGCTTCACGTACGACATCACCGCGCCGGCCGGGAGCCGCGTCGTCTCGGCGGTGCGCGCCGACGCGGACGGGAATTGCACCGCCGTGCCGCTCGATCTGGGCGCGGGAACCACCTACTCGCTCGCCATGAACGACTTCATCGTCGAGGGCGGCGACGGGTACCCCAACCTGGCCAGCCGTGCGACCACCCGCGACTTGATGGATCAGGCCACGGCCGACTACGTCGCTGCGAACAGCCCGGTCAATCCATCGATCCAGGGCCGCATCAAGTGCGTCGGGGCGGGCTGTCCGATCGTGACGCCGTAGCGCTCGACGGAGAGGAGGAGCCCCGCCCTGCCGCGGGCTCCTCCTCCGACCGTCAGACCAACCGGAAATAGGGCTCGAGCGGACTGCGGAATGCCGCGGTCGGGGCTGACGGGGTGGCGCGCTACTCGGCTTCGGCGCTCGTCAGCAGCTCGGTCGGCAGGCGAAATGCGCACTCGCTGCGACCGTCGGCGAAGACGCGGGTGAGCGCCTGCACACTGGGGAGGGCCCGAATCTGCGTGGAGTCGAGCCCGGTGATCCTCTGCGCGTCCGCAACGGACAGGATCGAGAATGCCCGTGTGGGGAACGTCCGCATACTCTTCTTCATCGGCACGCGGGCCGGGTAACTGAAGCGGCGGGAAAGTCGCGGCCGGCCGCTCCTCGCGCCTACGGCCCCGCGTAGTCGAATTCCGCGTACTCGGCGTACTTCCCGCTCATGTCGACGAGCGAGAAGCCGTTCCACGCGAAGCGGCCCACTTCGGAGGTGCCGAGCTCGCTGCGGGTCGACGTGAAGCCCGTCGGCTTGTCGAGGTAGAGTTCTTCCTCGTCGCCCGTCACGGGGTTCTTGACCCGTGACTGGACGACCTCGAAGATCCGGCCGCCGTCGATCGAAGCCCTCGTGTTGATGCCGGCGAGCTCGATCTCGAAGGGCGCGTAGACGGTGTCGAGCAGACTCGACGTAACGGAGTTGAGGATGTCGAACGGAAGCCCGGCGCCCGGCTCGCGCCAGAGCGCCTCGAGTGCGTCGCGCTGAGGCGCGCCGGCCGCGTCGTCGACGACGAGCAGCGCCGTGACGTCGCCCTCGTGCAGCGGGCCGGGCGAGTGCCCCGCCCAGGCGAAGTTCACCCCGTCGAGCGGAACGTCGCCGAAGCGTCCCTCGCGCACCGACCAGACGTAGACGCCGTCGCAGAAGCCGTAGCTCGGTGCGACGTTGAAGTTGCACGGGCACCCCCAGTCGCAGTTGCAGGGGCCGAAAGTCGCGCCGGTCATCGACCATCTCTCCATCCTGCCTCCTTCGATCGACAGAGCCGATTCTGGCAGGCAGAGACCGTGCCGAGCTGGCTATCCCCGCTGCCTCGGCTTACGCTCTGCTCGTGTCCGAGCTTCCGGTCGGCACCGTCACCCTGCTCTTCACCGACGTCGAAGGTTCGACGCGGCTGCTCCACGAGCACGGATCGGGCTACGCCGCGCTGCTCGGCGAGCCCGCCGACTGCTGCGGGAGGTGTTCCGCCGCCATGCGGGCGTCGAGGTCGACACGCAGGGCGATTCCTTCTTCGTCGCGTTCGCGCGCGCGTCGGATGCCGTAGCGGCCGCCACGGAGGCACAGCGCACGCTGGCCGACGGCCCGCTCCGCGTGCGGATCGGCGTGCATACGGGTGAGCCGATCGTCACGGACGAGGGCTACGTCGGCGTCGACGTCCACCGCGCTGCGCGGGTCATGAGCGCCGCTCACGGCGGCCAGGTCGTCGTGTCGGAGCGGACGCGTTCCTTCGTCGGCGACGGACAGGCTCTGATCGACCTCGGGCTGCACCGACTCAAGGATCTCGGTCAGGCCGAGCGGCTCTACCAGATCGGCGCAGGGGACTTCCCACCCCTGCGGACGCTCGACGCAACGAACCTGCCGGTCGCGGCGAGCCCGCTGCTCGGGAGAGAGCGCGAGCTCGGGGAGCTCGTCGCCATGCTGGGCGACGGGACGCGGCTGGTCACGATCACGGGCCCCGGCGGCACGGGGAAGACGCGGCTCGCGCTCCAGGTGGCCGCCGAGCTCGTCGGAACGGGCCTCGAGGCGGTCTACTGGGTGCCGCTCGCCGGCGTCTCCGAGTCCGAGCTCGTGCTCCCGGAGATCGCGCAGACCGTCGGTGCGCGCGACGACCTCACCGAGTACCTGCGCGGCCGCCAGCTCCTGCTCGTCCTCGACAATCTCGAGCATCTGCCGGCGGCGGCCCCGCGCCTCGCTGAGCTGCTCTCGGCGTCCAGCGAGCTTCGCGTCCTGGCGACGAGCCGGGCCCCGCTGCACCTGTCGGGCGAGCGGGAGTATTTCCTCGAGCCGCTTCAGCCCGGCGAAGCTACGACGCTCTTCGTGGAGCGCGCGCGGGCGACCGGGCGCCGGCTAACGCCCGACGCGACCGTCGACGCGATCTGCCGCCGTCTCGACGGCCTACCCCTCGCGATCGAGCTCGCCGCCGCACGCACACGGCTGCTCACGCCCGAGACGCTACTCGAGCGTCTCGACGACGCTCTCCCGCTCCTCACCGGCGGCGCGCGACGGGCTGGTCGCCTCGCCGTTCAAGGCGGGTTACGTGGCCGCGAAGCACGGCGTGCTCGGCCTCGTGAAGGTGCTCGCGCTGGAGGGCGCGGAGCGCGGCATCACGGCCACTGCCGTCTGTCCCGCGTTCGTGCGAACGCCGCTCGTCGAAGCGCAGATCGCAGCGCAGGCCGAGGCGCACGGCCTACCCGAGGAGCGCGTGCTCGAGGAGGTGATCCTTGCGCCGCACGCGGTCAAGCGTCTCATCGAGCCGACGGAGCTTGCGTCCGTCGTCGCGATGCTGCTCGGCCCGGACGGCCGCTCGTTCTCCGGCGCGCCGGTGACGATGGATCTCGGCTGGACGGCGCGCTGACGCAGGTGGTCAGCTTCCGGCTACGGCTTCAAGCGCCAGCCTCGTCCGATCAGTGAGACAAGTGCGGCGAAGGCGGCTACCGCGGCGAGGCCGGCTACGCCGAGCGACAGCCAGACGGGCGTCTCGTGCTCACCCGTGAACCCGGCGCGGGTGGCGTCGACGAGGTAGAAGAGCGGGTCGAGCCGTGTCAACGTCTCCCACGGCTGCGCGAGGCTGGCGGCCGAGTAGAAGACGCCGCCGAGCAGCGCCAGCGGGGTGATGAGGAGGTTCGCCACGAATGCGTGCTGGTCGAAGCTCTCGGCCCACATGCCGGTGATGACGCCGAGCACGGCGAAGACCGAGCCGGTCGAGAGGAGCGCGACGAGCGCGAGCAGGGGATCGGCCGGTCCGCCGGAGAAGGGCGCCGCGACGGCAGCGACGAGGAGCGCCGCGACGCCGCCGCGCAGGAGGCCGCCGGTCACGTATCCGAGCGCGAGCTGCCAGTGACGCATCGGACTCGTCAGCACGTCCTCGACGTAGCCCTCGCTCTTCGCCTGGAAGAGGCTGGTCGAGTTGTTCGCGAACGCCTGCCCCGCGACCGTCATGACGAGCAGGCCGGGCAGGATGAACGAGAGGTAGTCCGTGCCGTCGGCATCGCGAAGGCGGCTCCCCAGCGCGCCGCCGAAGACAGCCAGAAAGAGCAGGGCTGTCGCGACGGGCGGAGCGATCGTCTGCGTCCAGAGCGCGAGCACGCGGCGCGTCTCCCGACCCGCCAGGGCGAGCATCGCGCGGCGCTCGATCGCGCGCAGCTCGGCCGCTGTCACTGCCTCATCGCCTCGACGTAGGCGTCCTCCAGCCGGCTGCCTCCGAACCGGCCCACGAGCTCGCGCGTCGTCCCCTCGGCGATGATCCGACCGGCGCGGATGAAGGCGATCCGCTCGCAGAGAGCGTGTGCCTCCTCCAGGTAGTGCGTCGTCAGCAGGACCGTCGTCTGCTCTTCGCCGTGGAGGCGGGACAGGTAGCGCCACAGGTCGTGCCGCAACTCCAGGTCGACGCCCGCCGTCGGCTCGTCCAGCATCACGAGGCGCGGCCGGTGAACGAGCGCCCGCGCAATCAGCAGTCGCCGTCTCATCCCTCCGGATAGGCGGTGCGGGTAGGTGCTCGCCTTCGCCCGTAGGTCGAAGACGTCGAGGAGGTCATCGGCGCGCCTCTCCGCGTCCCGGCGGGACATGCCGAAGTAGCGGCCGTGGTAGGCCAAGACCTCGCGGGCGGTGAGGAAGCGGTCGAGGTGGATCTCCTGCGGCGCGAGGCCGACCAGGAGCCTCGCCCGCTGGTAGTCGCGGACGGCGTCGTGGCCGAACACGAACAGACGCCCGGCGGGAGCCCGGACGAGGCCGCTCGCCATGCCGATCAGTGTCGTCTTTCCGGAGCCGTTCGGCCCGAGCAGCCCGAAGAAGCAGCCGGCGGGAATGCGGAGATTGAGGTCGGCGAGCGCGTGCGTGCCGTCCGAGTACACCTTGTCGAGCCGCTCGACCCACAGAGCCGCGCTCTGGCGGGCGAGTTTGTCCACGCCGGCACGCTAGCGCCCGCAACGCATGCGGCGATCACCGGCCGGCCGCTTGCCTCCCCGGCGCCCAATGTGAGTGGATAGCTACGTGAGCCGGCCCGTCAGCGCGGTGTTGGCGCTCGGCGCCGTGCTGCGCAACCGGAACCTCCGACGCGTCGAGCTCGCCTGGGGTGCGCTGATCACTGCCGAGTGGGCGCATCTCGTGGCGCTCGGCGTTTTCGCGTACGAGGCCGCCGGCGCGGCCGGCGTCGGCATCGCGGGCGTCGTCCGGTTGCTGCCCGCCGCGCTCGTTGCACCGTTCGCCGCGGTCCTGGGCGACCGGTTCCGGCGTGAGCGCTTCCTCGTCGCAGTCTCGCTGCTCGGCTCAGGCGCGCTGGCCGGCTCTGCGGCCGCCTTCTTCGTCGACGAGAACCAGGTTCTCGTCGTCGGTCTCGCCGGCGTGGTCGGGCTAGCCACGACGCTCGTCCGCCCAGCGCTGCAGGCGCTCCTTCCTTCACTCGCGCGGACGCCGGAGGAGCTGATCGCATCAAACGGGGCAACGAGCACGATCGAGAGCGTCGGGGCGCTCGCCGGCCCTCTTCTTGCAGGCGTGCTCGTCTCCGGTGCCGACGCCGGCGTCGTCTTCGTCGCAGGAGCCGTGGCGTTTGTCGCCGCCGCGGTGCTCGTCGCACGCGTCACGGTCGAAGGCCGCATTCACGTAAGTGCAGCGGCGTTCGGCCAGAGCGGCGGCCGCGGCCTGCTGGCGGGCTTCCACGTCGTCATGCGAGCGCCGAAGCCTCGACTCGTAATCGGGCTGATGGTCGCCCAGAGCTTTGTCCGCGGCTGTCTGAACGTTCTCATCGTGGTGACCGCATTCCGCGTCCTCGACGCCGGAGGGGGAGCTGTCGGCTACATGAACTCGGCTTTCGGGGTCGGAGGCCTCGTTGGCGCGTTGGGAGCGCTCAATCTGGCGGGCCGCCGGCTCGCGATTCCGTTCGGCGCGGCCCTCGTCTTCTGGGGGCTTCCGATCGCCCTGTTCGCGCCGTGGGAGCACCTCGCGGTCGCCCTGTTCCTGCTCGCGATCGTGGGCGCCGCGAATAGTGTCGAGGATGTCGCGGGCTTCACGCTGCTGCAGCGCATCATCCCCGACCAGCTTCTGACCCGTGCCCTAGCTGTGCTCTGGGGTCTCGCGATGGGCGCCGCGGCGCTCGGGTCGATCACGGCGCCGATTGTGATTAGCGCCATCGGCCCGCGGGCGGCGCTCGTCGCCGTCGGCCTGGTGCTGCCGCTGCTCACGATCTGCGCGTGGCGGGCGCTGGCGGAGATCGACCGAACAGTCGCGGCGCCGAGTGCCGAGCTGGCGCTGATCCACCGCACGCCGATGTTCGCGCCGCTCTCGCTGGCCGCCAAGGAGCACCTGGCCGCCAAGCTGATGGCGACTTCTGTCGGTCGTGGTGAGGTCGTCGTCCAGGCGGGCGAGCCGGGCGACCATTTCTACTTCGTAGGCGCCGGGGAGCTGGAGATCGTCGCGGACGGGGTGCAGGCCGTCGCCCGACCCGGCGACTCCTTCGGCGAGATCGCGCTGCTCCGCGACGTCCCGCGAACAGCGACGGTGCGGGCGCTCGTCGATTCCGAGCTCTTTGCGCTGAACCGTGCGGACTTCCTGACCGCGGTGGCCGGGCATGCAGGAGCTCGCGCGGCCGGGGAGGCGGTCGTCGAAGAGCGGCTTGCCGCGGGCGCCTCGTCGGCTTCGTCTCCTCGCGCCTAGTACGCCGCAATCGTGCGTGCGCTCGCCACCGTCCGACGACGAGCCACGCGCTGCGGCGCTCACAGCCTGCCGGCGTCGACGATGCGCTGAAGGAAGCGC
>JACVRM010000140.1 GCA_014534415.1 Thermoleophilia bacterium
AGGAACATGTAGCCGATCTGCGACATCGTCGAGTACGCGATCACGCGCTTGATGTCCGTCTGGACGAGCGCGATCAGCCCGGCCGCGAGCAGCGTCAGCGCGCCGAGCCCGGCGGCGAGATCCTGGATCGAAGGCGCGTGCTCGAAGATCGGGTGCGCGCGCACGATCAGGTAGACGCCGGCCGTCACCATGGTGGCCGCGTGGATGAGGGCGCTGACCGGGGTGGGGCCCTCCATCGCGTCGGGCAGCCAGGTGTGCAGCGGGATCTGCGCCGACTTCGCGACGGCCCCGCCGAGCAGCCCGAGCGCGACGAGCTCGGGCAGCCACCCACCGAGTGCGCCGCCGTCGACCGCCTCGAAGACGCCCGGCAGCTCGAGGGTGCCGGTCTCGAGGACGAGCACGAAGAGCGCGAGCGCCATGGTGGCGTCGCCGAAGGCATTCATGATGAACGCCTTTTTGGCCGCGGCCACCGCCGCCGGGCGCTCGTGCTCGAAGCCGATCAGCAGGTACGAGCAGAGGCCGACCAGACCCCAGCCGGCGAGCAGGATGAGCAGGTTCCCTGCCTCGACCAGCGTCAGCATCGAGAAGACGAACAGCGTCATGTACGCGAAGAACCGTCGCTCCTCGTCGGCGGCGTCCATGTAGCCGATCGAGTAGGCGATGATCAGCGCGCCGACGCCCGAGACGACGAGCATCATGAACGCGGAGAGCGGGTCGACCACGAGCCGCAAGCCGAACTCCAGGTCGCCGGCGGTCAACCACGTCCACGCTGTCGTGTACTCGGTGCGGTCCTCGGTCTCGCGCCCGAGCATCGCGACGAACGCGACGAGGGCGCCCGCGAACGAGACGACCACCGACAGCGTGCCGAGGTACGCGGCGGCGCGGCGCGAGATGCGCGTGCCGGCGAGCGTGATCGCGATCGAGCCGCCGAGCGGCGCGAGCAGGCAGACCCAGGCGCCCGCGATCATCCGCGCAGGAACCGCAGCTTGTCGACGTCGAGCTCGAGCCGACCGCGCGCGAAGGCGACGATCAGGCCCAGTCCGACGACGACCTCGGCGGCGGCGACGGCCATCACGGTGAGGGCGAAGATCTGGCCGTCGACGTCGCCGTGGTGGCGCGCGAGCGCGATCAGCGCGAGGTTTGCTCCGTTCAGCATGATCTCCAGCGAGAGCAGGACGATCAGCGGGCTGCGGCGCAGCAGCACGCCGAGCGCGCCCGTCGAGAAGAGGAACGCGGCCACGGCGACGTACCAGCCAACGTCGGGGCCCCTCACGTCCCCGGCCTCCGCCGCAGTCCGAGTGAGCTCACGTCTTCTCTCCCGTGCCCTGCACCCCGGACGGCGCCTCCGGCTCGGGAGGCGGCGCCTTGGGCTCCGAGCCGAGGATCACACCGCCCACGGCGGCCGCGAGCAGCACGATGGACGTGATCTCGAACGCGAGCAGGTGGTCGGTCAGGAAGACGGCGCCGATCTCGGCGGGGCTGCCGAACGCCGCGCCGACGCTCGCCTCGTCGGAGAGCCGGTCGCCGGAGGCGAGGCCGATCACGGCGATCACCTCCACGAGGATCGCTCCCGCTGCGACGGCGGCCGCCAGCGTCTGGATGCTCGGCCCGCCCGCCCACGGCGCGTCCGCCCGCTTGCCGAGGTAGGCGATTACGAACAGGAACATGACCATCACCGCTCCGGCGTAGACGAGCACCTGCGCGGCGGCCACGAACTCGGCGTTCAGGAGCAGGTACAGGACGGCGAGCGACGCGAGGTTGCCGATCAGCGCGATGGCGGAGTAGAAGGGGTTCTCGAAGCTGATCACCGCGACGCCCGAGCCGAGGCACGCAAAGACGGCCAGGAACCAGATGAGCCAGACGAGTAGGTCGGCCACCCCGTTCAGTCCCTCCCTTCGGGACGGCCTGAACGGCTAGGAAGACGAGCCGGGCTCCGCAAGGTGCTAGCCAGTGTTGAGAGCGAAGCGATCAAGACTGGCTCTTGTACGCCGGGATCGGTGTGTCGTACAGATCGCGGTCGGCGACCGGCACGCGCTTCACCGGCGGGGCGAGCAGCATGTCCTTCGTGTAGATGAGGTCGTCGCGTGAGTACTCGGAGAGCTCGAACTCCGGTTCGAGCGTGATCGCGTCGAACGGGCAGGCGATCTCGCAGTAGCCGCAGAAGATGCAGCGCGAGAGGTTGATCTCGTAGATGCGCGCGTAGCGCTCGCCCGCGGACACGCGGTTCTCGGCCGTGTTTTCGGCGGCCACGACGCGGATGCAGTCGGCCGGGCACGCGGCCGCGCAGAGCGAGCACCCGATGCACTTCTCGAGGCCGTTCTCGTGCCGCCAGAGGCGGTGCCGCCCGCGGTGGCGCGGGTAGAGCGGCCGCTTGTACTCGGGGTACTGCTGCGTGATCGGCTTGCGGAAGATCTGCTTGAGCGTGACGCCGAAGCCCTTGACCGAATCGAACGGCTGAGGGCTCACAGCGAACCGCCTCTGCAGGGCCGGACCGGCGTTAGTGGCTGACAGCCACTAACTCGCCCCGGCCCTTGGCGTAGCGACCGAGTCATCACAGCGCGATCACCAGAGCGGCGGTCGCGACGGCGTTGATCGTCGCCACCGGCAGGAGCACCTTCCAGCCGAAGTTCATCAGCTGGTCGTAGCGGAGCCGCGGGAGCGAGGCACGCATCCAGATGAAGAGCACGACGAACAGGAAGACCTTGAGCAGGAACCAGAGCGGGCCGAACTCGTCGCCGACCGGCCCGTCCCAGCCGCCGAAGAAGAGCGTCACGCACAGCGCCGAGAGCGTGATCATGTTGATGTACTCGGCGGTCTGGAAGAGCCCCCAGCGCATGCCGCTGTACTCGGTGTGGTAGCCGGCCACGAGCTCCTGCTCGGCCTCCGGGAGATCGAACGGCGCGCGGTTCGTCTCCGCCACGCCCGCCACGAAGAAGACGAGCAGACCGACGAGCTGGGGCCCCGCGTACCACCAGCCGTCCTCCTGCTTGGCGACGATCTCGGTCAGCGACAGCGAGCCGGCCATGATCACGACGCCGAGCACGCTCAGCGCCAGCGAGACCTCGTAAGAGACGAGCTGCGCGCACGTGCGCATCGAACCGAGCAGCGAGTACTTGGAGTCGGACGCCCAGCCGCCCACGATGAACCCGTAGATGCCGAGCGAGCCGAGCGCGAAGAGCAGGAGCAGCGAGATCGGCACGTCCGCGATCACGCCGGAGATGTCGTAGCTGCCGATCGCCCAGCCCGGCCCCCACGGAATCACGGCGAACGCGGCCATGGCCGTCGCGGCGGAGATGAGCGGCGCCGTAATGTAGAGCGCGCTGACGCTCGTCCCGGGAAAGAAGCTCTCCTTGCGGATCAGCTTGATCAGGTCCGCGATCGGCTGCAGGAGCCCGAAGACCCCGGCTCGGTTGGGTCCGTAGCGGAGCTGCATGCGGCCGAGCACCTTGCGCTCGAGCCAGGTCGTGTACGCGAAGGCGGCCATGACGACGTTGACCACGATCAACGCCTTCGGGATGTCGATCCACCAGGGCTCGTTCACGCCAAATCGCTCGCTTCGCTCGCGATTTGGTTAGGAGAGACCTCGACGTAGCGGCCGAGCTCGCCCGCGTGGTCTTGCGCAACGCGTACGACGCCCGCGGTCAGCTGCTTGCTGACCGTCGCGCGCAGCGCAATGGCGGTGCCGTTCGAGCGGACGGTGACCGTGTCGCCCTGGACGATCCCCCGGGCGGCCGCATCCGCGGATGCGATCTCGAGCACCGGCTCCGGCCGCTGAAACTGGAGCTCGGGCACGCGCTCGACGGCTGCGCCCGAGAACACCGGCCGGTACGTGAGCAGGCGCAGCCCCGCACCGGTCTCGTCCACCGGCGGTTCACCCGCCTGGACGGGCGGCACGAACTCGCCCCGGCTGGGCAGGACCGCTTGCTCGCTTACCTGGCCGTAGGCGAGCCCGTCGTAAACGCGCGCGGAGAGCTCGGCGAACAGCTCGGGCACGTGGTGGGGGATGTCGACGCCGAAGCGGCGGCCCAGCTCGGCGATTACCGTCGTCTCGTCGGTCGCCGGCGGGATGACGGCGCGGCGTAGGCGCTGGAGGCGGCCCTCCAAGTTCACGGTCGTGCCGTCACGCTCGAGGTAGCTCGTCCCCGGCAGCAGGAGGTCGACCCACCCCAGGAGCGGCCGGCGGAACATCGCGAAGGCAAGCACCTTGTCCGCGCGCTCGGCGAGCGCTCGCACGTTCGGGTCGCCGGCGGCCTCGTCTCCCGAGACGACGAGCAGCGCGATCGGCTCGGGATTCGCTTCGTCGGCGTCGGCCGCGGCCGCCCAGGCGTCGGCGACTCCCCGTCCGTTCGGCGTGGCCGGCAGGTAGAAGGCGGCGCAGCCGGGCCGGTCCGCGAAGCCGAGTGCCCGGGCGAGCCGTGCGAGCGCCGCGGCGCCGCCTCCGCCCGGGTCCGACCAGATGACGACGGCGCGGTCGGATCCGCGCAGCCGCCGCGCGAGCCCGCTGCGTCCCGTCGCGAGCCGGCGGGCTGCGTCGGCCGCGCTTCCGGCCGGCGCCCGCACCGTGCCTGCCGCGCCGATCGTCACCAGCTCCGCGCCCCCGCGCCGGGCCGCGCGCAGCCAGAGGTCGACGATCGGGGCGCGCTCCGCGACCGGCTCGTCACCGACGATCACGACGAGTTCTGCGTCGCGGATCGTCGAGAGCGGCGCGCGGAAGGCATCGAGCGCAGGCGTCGTCTCCTCGGCCAGCACCGCGGAGTGCGCGCCGAGGCCGGCGCGGAGCAGGCGCCCGAGCGCGTACGCCTGCTCGAGCGTCTCGGAGCCGGAAAGCGCCGTGACGATGCGCCCGCGAGCGTCGCGGAGGAGCGCCTCCGCCTCGTCGAGTGCCTCGTCCCACGAGATCTCCTCGAAGCGGCGTGGCCCGGCCTTTCGCAAGGGGGCGTGCACGCGGTCGGCCGCGTACAGCGCCGGGTACGCGAAGCGTCCCTTGTCGCAGAGCCAGCCCTCGTCGACCTCCGGGTGGTTGCGGCCGAGGACGCGCTTCACCTTGCCCTCGCGCGTCGTCACGGTCACGTTGCAGCCGACCGGGCAGAGGGCGCACACCGTCGGCACGTTCTGGATCTCCCACGGACGGGCCTCGAAGCGGTACGTGGTCGAGGTCAGCGCGCCGACGGGGCAGAGCTCGATCACGTTGCCCGTGAACGGAGCGCGGTACGGCTCGTCCTCGAATGTCGCGATCAGCGACTGCGCGCCCCGGTTGCGTGCGATCAGCTGTCCATCCTCGGCGACGTCCTCGGAGAAGCGCGTGCAGCGGTAGCAGAGGATGCACCGTTCACGGTCGAGCGCGATCAGAGGGCTGATCGGGATCGGCTTGTCGAACGTCCGCTTCGCAAACGTCATCCGCGTGTTGCCGGGGCCCCAGCGGAACGTCAG
>JACVRM010000101.1 GCA_014534415.1 Thermoleophilia bacterium
CTCGTTCCAGCCCTCCAGTACCTCGTAGACCGGCTCGGCGTGGTGGAAGTCCGACTGGTGCGCCGGGAAGTCGTCCGTCTCGCGGCCGCCCGGCAGGCGGTAGCGCGTGCAGACGGGAAGCTTCGCGAAGGCGGAAAGCACATCGAGCTTCGTGAGCGCAAGCGACGTGATTCCGTTCAAACGGGCGGCGTACCGCAGCGCGACGAGGTCCAGCCAGCCGCACCGGCGCTGGCGGCCCGTCACCGTCCCGTACTCCCCGCCGAGCTCGCGAACGCGTTCCTGGTCCGGGCCTTCGATCTCCGTAGGGAAGGGGCCCTCGCCTACGCGCGTGACGTACGCCTTCGCCACACCGACGACGGCATCGATGCGGGTCGGCCCGATCCCGATTCCGGTCGCCGCGGCGGCGGCAATCGGATTCGAGCTCGTCACGAACGGATACGTGCCATGGTCGAGGTCGAGGAGCGTGCCCTGCGCGCCCTCGAGAAGCACGGAGCGGCCTTCGCCGAGCGCCTCGTGGACGAGCAGGGACGTGTCGGCGATGTACGGGCGGAGCCGCTCCGCCCAGCGCTCGGCGCGGCCGGCGACCTCCTCCAGATCGAGCGGCTCGGCGCCGTAGACGCGCTCCAACCACACGTTTTTCTCCGCGAGCGCGACCTCGATCTTCTGCCGCAGGATCTTCGCGTCGAAGAGGTCCTGGACGCGGATTCCGAGGCGGGCGGATTTGTCCGCGTACGCGGGTCCGATGCCTCGGCGCGTCGTGCCGATCTGGAGCCTGCCGAGACGTCGCTCGCTCGCTCCGTCGATCGCCACGTGCCACGGCATGATCAGGTGTGCATTGCCGGAAAGGCGGACGCGCTCGGTCGGTAGGCCGCGGCGCTCGAGGTCGTCGAGCTCGTCGATGAAGGTCTGAGGGTCGACGACGACGCCGGCGCCGAGGACGCACTCCTTGCCCCACAGGATCCCCGACGGCATATGGCGGAACTTGAACGTCTCGCCGTTCGCGACGATCGTGTGTCCCGCGTTCGGACCGCCCTGGTAGCGGCAGACGAGGTCGGAGTGCTGCGCGAGGAGGTCGACGATCTTGCCCTTGCCCTCGTCGCCCCACTGCGCGCCGACGATCACGGTGGCCGGCACGTCAAGTCAGTTTGCCGGAAGCGCCGGCCGGCCGTTCCGAAGAGCCGTGGACGAATCGACACGCACTCGTCACCGGCGCCATGTCACCGCGAGCCGGGTCGTGGGGACAGTCCCCGGTGTTGAGCCGAGCTGCGGCCTGTGACGAATCGGCACACATCCGTGACGGATGTTGACCTCGCTGCCGCCGCGCGGCGGAGTATCGCCGCCGCGGCTAGATCGGCGTGCCGGACTTGTTCGGGATGAGCTCGGGGTGCGCGCGGTGGGCGGCTCGCATCGCGACGATTCGGGCGAGCGCGTGGACATGGAACGCCACCTCATCCAGGTCGGCCGGGTGCAACTGCGGGAGCGCGCTGAACGCGCGGTAGAACTCGCCCGGAATCCTCAGTACCGCTTGCTCCTCCTCCGTGAGACTCGCCGGCACTTCTCGTCCTACGCCGCGGCGAGGTCGGCGAACTTGGCGTAGCGCTGGAGGAACGAGAGCTTGACGAGGCCGGTCGGGCCGTTGCGGTGCTTCGAGAGGATCACCTCGGCGAGCCCTTGATCCGGGCTTTCGTCGTTGTAGTACTCGTCTCGGTAGATGAACGCGACGAGATCGGCGTCTTGCTCCAAGGACCCGGATTCCCGTAGGTCGGACAGGATCGGCCGCTTGTCGTGCCGTTGCTCGACGGCGCGGGAGAGCTGCGACATGGCGATGATCGGCAGGTCGAGCTCGCGGGCCAGGATCTTGAGCTGGCGCGAGATCTGGGACACCTCCTGCACGCGGTTCTCGTAGTTCGAGTCCGACGTCATCAGCTGCAGGTAGTCCACGACGATGAGACCGAGCTGCGGCTCCTTGGACTTCAGGCGGCGCGCCTTCGCCCGGATGCCCATGATCGACATCGAGCCTGTGTCGTCGACGTAGATCGGCGCCTTGGCGAGCTTGTCGCACGCTGCGGTCAGGCGGGGCCAGTCGTCCGCGGCGAGTTTGCCGGAGCGCAGCCGCTGCGACTCGACCTTCGCCTCGCTGCACATGAGGCGCTGCGTCACCTCGGCCTTCGACATCTCGAGCGTGAAGAGCGCGACGGGCACCTGCTTTCGCACCGCGAGGTTCGCGGCCATGCAGAGCGCGAGCGCCGACTTGCCCATGCTCGGCCGCGCGGCGACGATCACGAGGTTGCCCGGCTGGAACCCCGACGTCAGCCGGTCGAGGTCGCGGAAGCCGGACGGGACGCCGGTCACCTCCTCGCCCGCCTCGTACAGCATCGTGATGCGCTCGAAGCTCTCCTTGAGCAGCTCCTCGATGTGCGTGAACTCGCTCGAGACCTGCTCCTGCGAGAGCTCGAAGACGATGTGCTCCGCGCGATCGACGAGCTCCGCCGCGTCGCCGGGGCGCTCCCAGCCAAGCCGCGCCACCTCGCCGCCGGCGTGGATGAGGCCGCGCAGAATCGCCATCTCGCGAACGATGCGGGCGTAGTGGCCCGCGTTGGCCGTCGCAGGGACCAGGCGCGCCAGCTCGTGCATGCGCAGCCGCCCGCCGGCCTGCTCGAGCTCGCCCCGCTCCTCGAGCTCGTCGGCGACCGTGATGGCGTCGACCGGCTCGCCGCGCGCGAACAGCGCGAGCGCGGCCCGGTAGATCCTCGCGTGGCTCTCGCGATAGAAGCCGCCGGCGTCGAGCACCTCGCTGACGGCCCCGATCGCGCCCGGCGACAGCATCATCGCGCCGAGCACCGACTCCTCGGCGTCGAGGTTCTGCGGCGGGACGAGCGCCGTGTCGGGAGCCGTGGCTGCGGCAGTCACGCCTTCATTCATTGCGCGTCGCGCGGCCGGCTGCAACCGTGCTGAAACGCGCTCGGTGAGACCGCCGCGAAGTGTGGCTTTGCGGGGAAAAAGAACATACGTTCCGTCCATTGTCCCCAGGCCGCCGGACGTTGTCCCCGCCCAGCCCAACAAGAACGCGGGACGAATCGTCCGCACGCTGCGGCGACTTCGCGGACGCGTCCCCAGGGCGGCGGCCGCGGTGGATGCGATGTGGACAGTCGGGTGCGCGGCGAACGCGAGCATCCGCCGCGGCGAGGCTGCGCTACGCGCTCTCCGCCTCGGCGCCCGGGGCGAGCGTGCGCGTCGCTGCTTGCTGCGCGAGCGTGTCCGTCGGCTCGGCATCCGGCTGCCCGGGAGGAAGCGTCTCCGCGACGGTCCCTTCGTCCGGAGCAGCGGGAGCCGCCTGCTCATCCGGCGCGGCCGACGCCGCGAATTCCTCGTCCGGCGGCAGCTCGCCGCCCTCCGGCACGACGAGCATCTGGACGCTCGCCTCGACATCCTCGAACACCTGAATCGCGATGTCGTAGCGGCCGATCCGCTTGATCGGCTCGGGCAGCTCGATCTTGCGGCGGTCGACGCGCACCTTGCGTGCTCGCCAGAGCTCGTCCGCGATGTCTGTCGGCGTCACGGAGCCGAACAGCGCCCCGGTCGGGCCCGCCTTGACGTCGAACCGCAGGGTCGTCCCGGTCAGGACGTCGGCGATCTGCCGTGCCTGCTCGTGCGTGCGAGCCTCGTGGCGCGCGCGCTGCTCGTCACGGCGGCGAAGCTCGGCGACCTTCGCCGGCGTTGCGACGTCGGCCAGCCGCCGCGGCAGCAGGAAGTTGCGCGCGTAGCCGCGCGCGACGTCGACCACCTCACCGCGCAGCCCGACCTTCTCGACGTCCTGGAGGAGGATGATCTCCATCAGCCCGAGACGTACGGCAGCAGCGCCATCTCGCGTGCCCGCTTGATCGCGACGGCTACTTGCCGCTGGTGGCGCCGGCAGGCGCCGGTGATGCGGCGCGACCGGATCTTGCCCTTCTCCGAGATGTACCTCCGCAGCTGGCCGGTGTTCTTGTAGTCGACCTCGTCGACCTTCTCCTTGCAGAAGTAGCAATTGCGCCGCTTGATCGGGCCGCCGGTGCCGGGCCCTTTGCGGCCGCGCTGCTGCTGCCTGTCCTTGGTCGGCGCCACGGCTAGAACGGAATGTCGTCGTCCGCGCCGGCGCCGGCCGTCGCGAAGTCGGCGTCCTGCGCGCCGCCCGCGCCCGCCGGCACGAACTGCGACTCGCCATCGCCGCGCGCGCCCAGAAACTGCACCGACTCGGCAATGATCTCGACGGCCTGACGCTTCGTGCCGTCCTGCGCCTCCCACTCACGCCAGTCGAGCCGCCCGTCGACGCCGACCGGACGACCCTTGGAGAGGTACTGCGCGCAGTTCTCGCCCTGCGCTCCCCACACGGTGACGTCGAAGTAGTTCGGCTTCTCGCCCCACTGGCCGGAGGCGTCCTTTTGACGGGTGTTCACGGCGATACGCAGCTTGCAGACGGGCGTGCCGCTCGGCGTATGTCGCAGTTCCGGGTCGCGGGTCAGGTTCCCGACCAGGACGACGCGGTTGATGTTTGCCATGTGTCTCTCCTCCCTCGGCGGGCTAGGCGGCCTGCTCCTCGGCGCGCGGCTGCTCCCGGCGCCCGCGGCGTTCGGGGCGGCGGACGGCCATGTGCCGCATGACGCCCTCGGTGATCTTCAGGATCCGCGAGAGTTCGTCGAGCGTCTCGGCATCCGACCTGAAGAGCAGCAGGTCGTACGTGCCCTCGTTCTTGTGGTCGATCTCATAGGCCAGCCGTCGCCGGCCCCACGCCTCGTGCCGCTCGACCGCGCCGCCGCCCTGCTCGATCAGCTCGCGGGTGCGCATCACAATCTCGTCGTGTCGCTCCTCCGGAAGCTCCGGATCGAGCATGAGCAGGAGTTCGTAGGCGTTCACGTTCCCGAATACCCCTTCCTTCGGTCTAGCGGCCTTGCCCGACGGGGCGCCGTCCGGGTGAGCGGCACCGGAGCAAGGCAGGAAGCCGCGGGAGTGTAGCATCGGCCAGGTGAACGCCCGGCTCGCGGCTCTGGCCGGCGGCGTCGCCGTGGCGGCCGCCGGGCTGCTGAAGCTGCTCCGCCGACGCGCGTCTTTCCCGGTCGAGAGCCCGCCCGGCGACCCACGCGCCGACGAGTTGCGCCGCAAGCTTGCCGAGTCGCGCAGCGTCGTCGGCGAGCAGGACGAGTTCGAGACTGCCGAGACGCCGATCGACGCCGTCGAGCCGGTGGACGTCGACGAGCGGCGCCGCTCGCTCCACGAGCGCGGCCGCGCCGCGGTCGACGAGATGCGCCGCGGCAACGGCGAGTAGTTCTGCTCCACAGCCTGTCCACTGCCTGTTGACGCATGCACGAAAAGGCCGCTCCGAGCGGTTGATCTATGCACAGCCGAGGAGCGCCACGAGTGCGGCATGCATGGCTTTATGCCTGCAAATCCGTCGAAGAGTGTGACGACAGTGCGGCTTTTCCACACCTTTTTTCGCACCGGCCCAGGTGGTTAAGTAGGCGCTGCGGGCCAGCGCAATACCCCATCTCCCCTTGACTGACTGACCCCGTCGCGTTCGGCCGCAGCCTTCGGACGGCTGGCCCGGTGGCAACTCTCCCAGGACGCGGCGGGGATGGTCAGTTTCGCGGCGGAAGCGGAAAGGCCAGAGGGTCAGCCGTCGACGAATCCGGCAGCGCCGTCGGCGAGGCCGCGCGCGACGCGCCACTGGTACGCCGGCGACTCGAGCAGAAGCCGCTCGCGGTGATTCGTCATGAAGCCCACCTCGACGAGGACGACGGGCACGTCTGCCCAGTTGAACCCCGTCAGGTCGGCGCGCCGCGACAGTCCGCGGCTGGGCGCGCTCGTGGCGGCTACGACGGAGCGCTGCACGAGCCGCGCCGCCCGCAGGCTGTCCGCATACACATCGTCGGTCCAGCCTCGACGCAGGGCCGGGTACAGCGTCGAGACGCCGCGGGCGGACCGGTCGGACGAGCCGTCCGCGTGCACGCGCAGCATCAATGCCGCGTCACGCCGGTTGCAGTACTGCGCCCGCGCGACGTTGCCGCCGTTTCCGTACCGGAACGTCGCTCCATCGCGCGTGAGCGCCACGCGCTTGCCGCGCCGCAGGAGCAGCGTCCGGGTCTTGCGCGCGATCGCCAGCGCGACGGCCGCCTCGCCGGGCGCTCCGCCGCCGTCCTTGATCTTCGTCTGCCGCGCGCCGGGGCCAACCGGCTCCCGCTGCACGGCGACCGCCGGCGGTGTGCCGTGGCCCGGGTCGAGGCAGATCAGTGCGGCCGCGAGCGTCGGCGCTAGCACGACGTGACTCTACGAGCTCAGCGGATCACGCTGCGGCGGTCGGCGGCCGCCCGCGGATGATCGCCTCGTCGAGCGATCGGACGACGCGCACCCAGTGGTCGAACCCGGTGATCTCGAAGACGCGAACCACGCGGGGGTCGCTCGCCACCACCGTGACGTCGCCGTCCGCGCGCGCCGCGCGCTTCGCCGCCGCTGCAATGGCGCCCAGACCCACGGAGTCGATGAACGTCGTGCCGGCCAGATCGACGATGAGGCGGCCGCCCTCGCCGTGGCGAGGCGTGAGCGCGGCCCGGAATTCGTCGGCTGCGTCGAGGTCGAGGTCGCCGTCCACGGAAACCACCGTGGTGCGCGCGCCCAGGTCGGCAACGGTGATCGCTACGTCCGGCCGGCCCACCCGGCGAGCGTAGCGGCCGCTCGTGGGGCGAAACGGCGAGCTACCTGTGAGGTTCGCCTCATCCTGTGAGCATTCGCTTACGCGGGGACGAGCTTGTAACCGACACCCCGCACCGTGACGAGCTGCTGAGGGTTCTCGGGGTCGCGCTCGAGCTTGCGCCGCAGGTTCGAGATATGGATGTCGCAGGCGCGCTGGTCTCCGATGTACGCGCTCTCCCAGAGGTGCTCCATGATCTCGCGGCGAGTGAAGACGCGCTCGGGCTGCTCGGCGAGCAGCGCGAGCAGCCTGAACTCCGACGGCGTCAGGCGTACGGCGTCGCCGTCCACCTGCACGGTATGGCGCACCGGGTCGATCTCGAGACGCCCGAGCCTGCGCACCGCCGCGCCCCCCGCCGATCGATCCAGCTCGCGGCGGCGCAGCAGCGCCCGCACGCGGCTGAGCAGCTCGACCATCGAGAACGGCTTGGTGACGTAGTCGTCCGCGCCGCTCTCGAGCCCCAGAACGCGGTCAACTTCGGCGTCGCGGGCGCTGAGCAGGATGATCGGCACGTCGCCGCTCTCGCGGAGCCTTCGGCAAACTTCCACCCCCGAGAGGCCGGGGAGCATGATGTCGAGCAGAACGAGGTCGAATCCGTCGCGCTCGACCGCTTCGAGCGCCTCTTCTCCGCCGGCCGCCGTGGCGACGGTGAAGCCTTCGCTGCGCAGCGCGTAGCCGACCGCGTCCTGGATCGCGGGCTCGTCGTCGACGACGAGGACGCGGGCGTTCACGGCTCCACGAGCGTGGCGCCGGCCAGCCGGACGGTTGCGGTCGTACCGCCGCCTCGCCGCGACTCGAGAGCGAGCCGGCCGCCCATCGCCTCGATTGCCTGGCGCGCGATCGACAGCCCGAGCCCGAACCCCTCGGCGTCGCGCTCGTCGCCTTGGTAGAACCGCTCCGACGCGCGGGCGAGCTCCTCGCTCGTCATGCCGCGGCCGGTGTCGGCGATGGAGATGACCACGTCGTCGCCGAGTCGGTCGGCGATGACGTCGATCCGGCCCCGCGCCGTGTAGCGCGCGGCGTTGGCGACCAGGTTCGCCACCGCCTGCTCGGTGAGGTCGCGGTTGGCGAGCGCGGCAACGTGCGGCTCGCATCGCAGCTGAACGTCGACGCCCGGGGCCGTTCGCAGCTCCGCCACGACGTCGCCGAGCAGGGAGCACAGCTCGACGACCTCGAGGCGGGCGGCCTCGGTCCGGCGTTGCGCACGCGCGAGTACGAGC
>JACVRM010000148.1 GCA_014534415.1 Thermoleophilia bacterium
GAACCCTTCGCCGTACGCGTAGTTGATCTTCACGAACGGCTCCCACTTGTCCGGCAGCGCGTCCTCCGGGAAGATCGCCTCGACCGGGCACTCCGGCTCGCACGCCCCGCAGTCGATGCACTCCTCGGGGTCGATGACGAGGATGCGGTCCGCCTCGTGGATGCAGTCGACCGGGCAGACGTCGATGCACGACTTGTCTTTGATGTCGATGCACGGCTCGGCGATGATGTACGTCACGGCCGCCTCATCCTACTGACGGCACCAGCTCCTGAATGAGCTCCGACGCCCGCTCGGCGAGCGCCGATTTCGCCACGACCTGATCGAAGCCGGCCGCGTGCCCGGCGCGGAGCCCGGCCGTGTCCGTGTGGTTCGTGTAGCCCAGGATCGGCACGTCCGGGTACGCGTCCGCCACCTCTTCGGGGTCGATTCGGGCGATGTCCGCGATCACGAGGTCGGGGGGGTCGATGTTGTCCGTGGTGATGAAGTGGTGCGCGGGCGCCGTCGCCTCGAGCTTCCCGCGAACGAAGAGGTCGACCCCGACCAGCAGGATCGTGGCCACGTGTGGAGCGTAACACCTCCGGCTTCCGGTGCCTGCTCTCACCGTGACTATGCTGGCGCGGTGGAGGTCCGCATTCTCGACCACGTGGCCCTGTGGGTCGGCGAGCGCGACCGCATCGCCGACTTCGTGACCACGCACCTCGGCATGCACGTCATCGAGAGGACGGATGCGTTCACGCTCGTCGGCGCCGACGCGCGACGGAGCAAGCTGACGCTGTTCGCGGCGGAGCCGCCGCGACGGCGCGGCGCACTCAAGCACGTCGCCTTGCGGGTCAGCGACCTGGACGCCGCCGCGGCCGGGCTGCCGGACGACTGGCCGGCGGAGCGGCGGGACGGCGGCGTCTTCTTCGATCTCGCGGACGGGCTGCGGCTCGGGCTCGTCGAGCGGGAGACGGAAGCCGACTACGACTTCGACCACGTGGCGCTCTTCTCGGCGAACCCCGACGAAACAGCGCGTGCGTACGAGGCGTACGGGTTCCAGGCCGCCCAGCCGCGAGACGGCGTGCCGCGCGTCGAGCTCGCCGGTGCGTTCCTCGAGTTCTGGCACGGCGACCCCGACGGCGGCGAGCAACCTCTGCTCAACCACGTCGCCGTGCTCGTGGAGTCTGCCGACGCTTCCATCGCGACGGCGCGCGAGCGCGGGATCGAGGTGGCCGACATCGTCGAGGCGCCGAACACGTACGCGGCCTTCCTGCGCGGCCCGGAGGGCGTGCGGATCGAGTACGTCGAGCACAAGCCGACCTTCGCGCTCAAGTAGCCGATCTCGTCGTCGCCGGCGCCGGCATGGCCGGCCTCGTGTGCGCGGCGCGGTCGCGCCAGCTGGGCGCCACGCCGCTCGTAAGCGAGAAGGGCGACCGTCCGGGCGGCTCGATGCTCCTCTCGAGCGGCGTCATCTGGCGCTACCGGACGTTCGAGGACTTTCGCCGCGAGTGTCCGGGCGGCGACGAGCTGCTTCAGCGGCTCGTCTGGGAGCGGCTCGACGACGCGCTCGCCTGGCTCGAATCGCTGGGCGCGCCCGTCGTCAGCCGCGAGACGGGGAATCCGCTCACGGCCGGCTGGCGATTCGACCCCCGCGGGCTCACCGACGCGCTGGCGCGGGCTGCCGGCGACCTGCGTGTGTGCACGAGCTTCGAGGCGTTCGCCGCGAGGTCTGACCCCGGACCGTTGGTTCTCGCGACGGGCGGTTTCCAGGGCGACCGGACGCTCGTCGCCCGGCACATCACCCGCGAGCCGCTCGCGCTACGCGCGAACGCGTGGAGCGCCGGCGACGGGCTTCGCTTTGCCGTCGAGCGGGGCGCCGAGCTGTCGGCCGGGCTCGGCGAGTTCTACGGCCGCAACATGGCGGACGCCGACTTCGGAGAGCGCGATTTCGTCTCGCTCGCGCAGCTCTACGCGCGACACGCGCGCGTCGTGAACGAGCGTGGGGGCGAGTTCGTGCGCGAGCCGGTCGCGTGGTCGGAGACGAACGTCGTCCAGGCGACCGCCCGCCAGCCGGGCGCTCGCGCCTGGTACGTCCTGTCGGAGAGCGCGCTCGGCGAGCGCGTGCGCGACCGAAGCGTGCGCAGCATGGTGGAGGCGGCCCGAGCGGCCGGCGCTCCGGTAGTCGCCGCCGACCAGCTGCCGTTCCCGGCGCCGCCGGGCGCGGTCGTCGCGGTGCGTGTGCGCGCCGCTATCACGCACACGATCGGCGGTCTTCGCGTGGACGAGCGCGCCCGCGTCCTACGCGAGGGTGGCTCGCTGTTGGAGGGCGTGTACGCGGCTGGTGTCGACGCGGGCGGCGCCTCGACGGGCGGCTACGCGAGCGGCCTGGCGCAGGCGCTCGCGCTGGGCCTGGTCGCGGCCGAGGAAATCTGCAACTAACGCGTCTGCTGGAGGTAGGCGCACTGCCGCGAGTCGCCCGGGCGCGGGGACGGGCCGACCCGCGAAACCCAGTACGAGGCGCCCTCGTCGAGCTCGACCGTCGAGCCGACCTCGGGCGGGTCGCCGTCGCGCTCGCGCAGCTCGTAGCCCGTCGGCTTCGAGACGAACAGCAGGTGTCCCGGCGCGGCCATGCGCAGGGGCATCCTATTCGCGCGCGGTATACGGTGGCAGCTCGACTCGAACGGTCGTTCCGTCGTCGCGCGCGTCGACGGTGATCCGGCCCGCGACCGTGCGGGCGCGCTCCTCGAGCCCCTCGAACGAGCGCCGGCGGCGCTCGCCCGCGCCGTCGTCCTCGATAACGGCCGCAACGCCGCCGTCGTCCGTCGGTGCAACCGTGACCGCGATGCGCGTCGGCGGCCCGCGCCGCAGCGACTGGTGGAGCGCCTCGCGGACGATCTGGTAGAGCGCCACTCTCGCCTTCTCGGCGAGCCTGTCGCCCGCCTCGACGTCCAGATCGATCTGGAGCTCACGGGAGAGGCCGAGCTGCTCGGCGAGCGCCCGCACGGCCGGCTCGAAGCCCTGATCGCGCAAGACGACCGGCTCGAGCGCGAAGGAGAGATCGCGCAGCGAGCGGATTGCCTCACGCTGTCGCGCGAGGACGCCGTCGAGGACCTCGCGGGCCTCGTCCACCTGCCCGGCGGCGAGCGACGCGCGCACCCCGTCGAGCATCAGGGCGATCCCCGAGAGCGTCTGAACCGGCCCGTCGTGGAGTGCGAGCGCCAGCCGGCGGCGTTCTTCCTGCTCGGCGGCGATCAGCTGATCCGAGAGGCGCGCGACCTCGGCCGACTCACTCACGTCCGCTGTTAGTCGATCATGGCGTCGCGGAGCGCGATCGCCACCGCGTGCGTGCGGGTGTCGGCCTCGAGCTTGGTCAGGATGTGGCGGACGTGGCTCTTGACCGTCTCCTGGCTGATGAAGAGCCGCTCGGCCACGTCCGCGTTCGACATGCCGTCCGCGAGCAACTGGAGGATCTCGCGCTCCCGCTGCGTCAGCATGTCGTCCTTGTCGCGCCCGGGCAGGAAGGCCGGCATCAGCGCCGGGTCGACGAACGGCTCACCGCGAGCGACCTTCTCGATTGCGCGTACGAGCGTCTCGCGCGGCGCCTCCTTGAGGATGTAGCCCTTGGCTCCCGACTCGAGGCCCCGGCCGAGCAGGCTGCGCTCGCTGTACGCCGTGAAGATCAGCACGGAGGTCTCCGGGACTCGCTGCGCCAGGAGCTTGGTCGCCTCGAGACCGTCCATGCCGGGCATGCGGACGTCCATGATCACCACCTGCGGGCGGCGCCGCTCCGTGAGCGCGACGGCGCTCTCCCCGTCCGACGCCTCGCCCACGACCCGGATGTGCTCAGCGTTCGAGAGCGAGATGCGGATCCCCTCGCGGACGACCTCGTGATCGTCGACGATCAAGCAGGTGATTTCACGCTTGCCGTTCCCGGCGCTCTCGGCCACGGGACGGATTGTACGGCGCCTGGACGGCTTCAGAGCGCGAGCGCCAGCTGTTCGGTGCGTGAAGGCGCGAGCGGGCGTCGGCGGCGGTCCGCGATTCCGTAGCGCCGGCGTAGCTCGGCGACCTCGTTTTGCAGCGGCTTGCGCGCTGCATTGGGCAGGTAAGCCCCCTTCGCGTAGAGGCGCTCGTAGCGCTCGAGCTCCTCCGGCCAGTCGCGCGCAAGCTGCTCCAGGAAGTGTTCGCGCGTGCCGGGCCGCAGGTAGAGCAGGTTGGCCCAGACGTGCACGGCGCCCGCCTGGCGCGCCGCCTTGACGACCTCTGCGAGCTGGTCCGGCCGGTCCGACAGACCCGGGAGGATCGGTGCCATACCGACGCCCGCCCTGATGCCGGCGCGCACGAGGCGCTCGAGCGCCCGCAGGCGCTGGCGCGGCGGCGCCGTGTCCGGCTCCGTCCTGCGCCAGACTTCCTCGTCCAGCGTCGGAACCGAGAAGTTGACGCTGACGTCCGCGGCCCGCGCCGCCTCTTGGAGCACGTCGATGTCACGGACGATCATCGGGCCGCGCGTGATCAGGCCGAACGGGTTGGCCGCTGCCGCGAGCGTCTCGAGGCACGCCCGGGTCAGGCGGTAACGGCCTTCGGCCGGCTGGTAGGGATCCGTCGCAGCGCCGATTGCCACGCTGGCGCCGCGCCAGGACGGCCGGGCGAGCTCGCGGCGCAGGACTTCGGCGACGTTCACCTTGACGCGAATGGAGCGGCCGTACCGCTCGTCCGAGGCGCGGTCGGCGCGGCGCTCGAACGCGCGCACATAACAGAACGTGCAGC
>JACVRM010000047.1 GCA_014534415.1 Thermoleophilia bacterium
ACCCCGGCGGCGCCACGGCCGGCGGACGCCGAGCACGCTCACCCAGCCCATGTCCGGATCGCCTGACTCCCGCGGGCGGCAGAGCGAGAAGCCCGCGATCTCGTCGCCGTCGTAGGCGATGAACCAGAGCGCCGGATCGAAATGCTCGCCGGTCGTCATCCAGTGACGCCACTCCTCAAGGCCGACGCGCACGAACCCCCAGTGATCCTCGAATGCCTCGTGATCCGCCGCCCATACACGCTCGGTGTCGCGCTCGACGTCGAACGCGCGCAGCTCGAAGCCGGGCGGCCAGACGGGCTCGGGCGGCGCCGCGTCGAACACGATCAGCATGCGGAAGAAGTGGCGGACGAGCCCGTAGCCGTGCGCCTCGAGCAGCCGGGCGGCGCGCTCGTCCCTGCTCGGCGTGCCGGCGTGGATCCGGGCGCCGGCGGCTGCCCGCTCGCGAGCACGGCGCTCGCCGGCGGCGAGGAGTTCCTTGCCCATCTGCTCGGTTCCGAGTTCCGGGTGCAGCGCGAGGTGGAGCCAGATCACCGAGTGGTCCTCGGCGACGTCGGCGATCGAGCCGAAGCCTCCCAACCGACCGTCCGGTAGCTCGGCGACGCGGAAGTCGCGCTCCCGGTCGCCCGTCGGGCTCGTGAACCAGCGCCGAACCTCGTCGGTGGTGACGGCGTCGTCGCCGTAGAGAGACTGCGACAGCGCGTTCACGAGCGCTGCAACCGCGTCGATCTCGTGCTCGCCCGGGGGTCTGAGCATGTACTCAGGCAGCGCGCAGCTCCTTCTCGTACACGGCGACCTCGTACAGCACACGCATGCCGACGCGCTCGTACAGGCGCGTGGCGCCCGTCGAGTTCTGCGCGTCCACCTGCAGCGCGACACGGTTCTCACCGCGCCGGAAGAACTCCGCGAACGACACCTCGAGCAACGCTTCGCCGATGCCCCGCCGGCGCCACGCGGGGCGGACGCCGAGCGTGCCCACCCAGCCCCAGTCGCCGTTCCGCTTCCAGTCGCACAGGATCGCGCCGGCGATCTGGTCACCGTCGCGGGCGACCCAGTAGAGCGACGGGTCATGACCCGGCCGCGCGAACGTCGACTCGGCGTACTCCTCGTACGAGCGCGGCGTGTGCAGCCAGGCGCCCGCCGCCCACGCTTCCTCCAGCGCCGCGTGAATCGTTCGTTCCTCGCCGGAGCGGTACGGCTCGATCACGATCCCGCCCGGCAGCTGCACGCTCGGCGATGCGTCGAGTTCGGCGACCATCCTCCACTGGTGTCGGACGTCGCGGTAGCCACGCCGCTCGAAGAACGCAGCCGTCCCGGCGTCCGCCAGCAGAGCGCCGTACTGGAGATAAGCACGTCCCGTCCGGCGTTCCGCCTCGCCGGCAGCACGCCGCTCCACCATCTCGGCGAGCGCCGTGCCGACCCCGCGGCCGCGGTACTGCGGGTGGACGTACCCGTCGGCGATCATCCGCCCGCCCCGCCTCTTCTCGAAGTCCACGTAGCCCGCCGGGCGTCCGTCCACCTCGACGACCCACGCGTCGCGCTCGAGATCGAGCTCCGCCCACAGCTCACGCAGGTCCTGCTCGGTCCAATCCGAGTCGCCCCATGCCGCGGCGTCGTGCGCGCGCATCAGCTCGAGAACCGCCGGGAGGTCACCGAGCTTCGGAGCGCGAGGGATCGTCATCGGACGAGTTCGTCGAGCGTATCCGCCAGCGCGCGCAGATCGGGCAGCTCGCTGTCAGGCACGGGGTCGGCGCGCTCGCGGAGCCGGTTGATCCAGATGCAGCGAAGGCCGAGCTCGCGCGCCGGCGCGATGTCGTGGAAGAGGCTCGCCGCCACGTGGACGTGGGCGTCGCGGGACGCATGCGTGCGCTCGAAGAACGCTTCCCAGTGCCGCGGCGCCGGCTTGTAGGAGCCGATTTCGGACGCGACGATCGTCTCGTCGAACGTGACGCCGAGGCGTCGCTTCGAGGCCTCGATGAAGTCGCGATCGGTATTCGAGAGAATCGCGAGCCGCCAGCCGCGCCGGCGCACTTCCTCGAGCGCCGCGGGAACCTCGGGAAACGGCTCCCAGTCGGGCAGCGACCGGGCGAGTGCGTCCTCTTCGCCGGCTGGGACGTGGCCGAGCTGCACGAGCACGCGTGCCATGACGTCGCGGTACGGCAATGCCTGGTCAGCCGCCTGCACCTGCCGCTCGAGCTCGTGGTAGCGCGCGAGCAACCCGTCAGCACGCTCCTCGCCCCATAGCCTCGCCAACTCCCGGTGGAGCCCGCCGTTCCAGTCGATCAGCGTCCCGTAGCAGTCGAAGGTCGCCCAGCGATCAGCCACCCGGCAATCGTACGGAGAGCGCGCCGGCTAGACGCGCCGGTGCACGCGACGCCCGAACCGCAGCCACACGATCTGCCCCTCGGCGCCGCGGATCAGCTGACCGCGCGCGCTCTTCAGTACGCCGTCGGTGACCACGATGCGGTCAGCGTCGTACAGCGTCGCGGCCGCCGGAGGCGGAGCCGGGATCGGCGGCGAGTCCGGCTTCGGAAACCCGCCCTTCACGTGCAACTGCAAGACGAGGCCGCGGCCCTCGACCCGCACGTCGATGTCGCTCATGCGCGCCTCGTAGCGCCCGGCTACCTCTTCGAGCGCCGCCGGATCGGCAACCTGCTCCGTCGGCTGCCACGGCTCGATGCCGAGGAACACCTGGTACGCATGCTCCAGCACGCGGATGATCAGCGTGCTGCCGTGCTGGTGGTTCGTCAGCACCGCCGCGGCGAAGTCCCGCTCGGGCGCGAATACGAGCCACGCGTTCTGGCCGAGCGTCGTGCCGCCGTGCTCCGCGAGGCGAACCCCGTCGCGGTCCTTGACGAACCAGGCGAGCCCCATCGACTCGTGCTCGTACCCCGTTTCGAAGCCCGGTTCGCGGAGCGGCGCAAGCGACGGATCCTCCATGTGCGCCCGTGCAAAGCGGAGCAGGTCGCGAACCGTCGTGACGAGCCCGCCTGCCGGCGCGGACGCGCGCGGGACCGGCCACGGCCGCGCAACCCGCGCGCCGCCGCCTTCCTCGTCGACGAGGTGGCCGACGGCGAACCGTCGTGTCATCACGTCCCACGGGAAGAAATACGAGCGCTCCATGCCGAGCGGCTCGAGAACGCGCGTCAGTACGACCTGCTCGTACGACTCGCGGGCCGCGACCTCGAGCGCTCGGCCGGCGATCGAGAAGCCCGCGTTGTTGTACGACCACAGCTCGCCGAGGGGCGAGAGCTGCGGCAGCCCCTCGCACGCCGCGACGTACCGTTCGAGCGCGTCCTCACCCCAGCCGAAGTCGTCGAAGTAGTCGCCCACCCAGCCGCCGCCGTGCGAGAGCAGATGGCGCATCGTCACCGCGCCGGCGACCGCATCGTCCTCGAGGCGCAGCCGTGGCAGAAGCCCCCGGACAGGCGCGTCGAGATCGAGCCGCCCCTCCTCCACGAGCCGCACGGCCGCCGTGGCGGTCACCGTCTTCGTGATCGAGCCGGCCTGGAAAATCGTGTCGGCTTCGACGGGCAGCGGGTTCTCGACGCTGGTGATGCCGAGTCCGAGCTCCTGCTGAACGCCGCCGGACCAGAGCGCGAGCGCAACACCGGGAATAGCCAGCTCCTCCATAGCCGCCCGCGCGACCGCGGCAACGGACTCGAACCCTTCGAGTGCGTCGTTCTTGTCCACTCATCAGCACCCTACGGTTCGGCGCCGCTCGACGGAGGCGGGCTCGGCCCGCCGCAGCCACTGCGCGGCCACGGCGCGTGTCTCTCCCAAGAAGGGGGCTCACGGGGGAAACATGGTTTCCCCCGTGCCGAAACCGGCTGTTCCCCCCGTGACCTCAGCCATCCCAGCGAGCGATTACGAGGCAGGCGTTGTGGCCGCCGAAGCCGAACGAGTTGTTCACCGAGATGCGCACGTCGGCCTCGCGCGCCTCGTTCGGCACGTAGTCGAGATCGCATTCGGGATCCGGGTCCTCGTAGTTGATCGTCGGCGGCAGCACGCCGCGCTCGGCGGCGAGGATCGCGAAGATCGCCTCGACGGCGCCCGCCGCGCCGAGGCAGTGGCCGGTCGCGCCCTTCGTCGACGAGATCGGCGTCGCACGGGCGTTCTCCTCGCCGAGCGCGATCTTGATCACACGCGTCTCCGAGGCGTCACCGAGCGGCGTCGACGTCCCGTGCGCGTTGATGTAGTCGACCTCGTCGAGGCCGACGCCGGCCTCGGCGAGCGCCATCGTGAGCGCTCGCGCAGGGTTTTCGCCGCTCGGGTCGGGCTCAGTGACGTGCGTTGCGTCGGAGGAGAGCCCGTAGCCGATCAGCTCGGCGTAGATCTTCGCGCCCCGCGCGCGGGCGTGCTCGAGCTCCTCGACGACGACGACGGCGCCCGCCTCGCCCATCACGAAGCCGTCGCGGCCGGCGTCGAACGGCCGGCTCGCCCTGTCGGGCGCATCGTTCCGGCGAGAAAGCGCGCGCATTGCGCTGAACCCGGCGATGCCGACGCGTGTGATCCCGGCCTCGGTGCCGCCACAGAGCATGACGTCGGCGCGGCCGAGCCGGATCGCGTCGATGCCGTCGCCGATCGCCATGTTCGACGCCGCACACGCCGTGCACTGCGAGGAGAGCGGCCCGCGCGTGCCCAGCTCCATCGACACCCACGCGGCGCCCATGTTCGGGATGATCTGCGGGATCGAGAACGGGTTGACGCGGTCCGGCCCCCGCTCCTTGAGCACGTCGTAGCAGTCCTGGAACGCCTTGAGGCCGCCGATTCCGGTCGCGACGGAGGCGCCGATACGGTCGGCTTCGGGCTCGACCTCGAGCCGCGCGTCGGCCTCCGCCTGCCGCGCGGCCGCGACGATCATTTGCGCGAAGCGGTCCATGCGCCGCGCCTGCTTGCGGTCGATCCACTGGGCAGGGTCGAACTCCTTGAGCTCGCAGGCGAAGTCGACCGGGTACCCGCTCGCGTCGAACTGGGTGATCCGCGCGGCGCCGCTCTTGCTCGCGACGAGGTTCTGCCACGTCGTCTCGATGTCGTTCCCGAGCGGCGTCACCGCACCGATGCCCGTCACGACAACCCTTCTCCTGCCGTTCACGCTCATGCGCCGGCGAAGCGTACCGCCCTGCATCGTTCGGACATCGCGCTCCGCCACGGCGAGTGCGGCGGGGACGCCGCTACCGAGCGAGCGGAGCCGAGTGGTTGGGACGATCACGTTGCGCCAGCGTGAGGGGACGGTCCTCGTCCGGGGACAGTCCCTCCCCTCCTCCGAACCGGCGGAGGGCGGCTTGGCCGCCCGCAGCCACACCGCGCGAAGTCGTGTCTGGCCTTCACGCGGAAGGGGGGAGCTCGAATGAAGCAAAGCCACGCCGCGTCGCGGCATGGCGTTGCGGTCACATCCCCAGCCCGCCGTCGACGAGCAGCACCTCGCCCGTAATGAACGCAGCCTCGTCGGAGCACAGGAAGCGTACTGCGCCGGCCACGTCCTCCGGGTCGCCGAAGCGGCCGAGCGGCGTGTTGGCGAGCATGACGTCCTTGAGCTCGTCGGCGATGACGTCCGTGAGCCGCGTCGAGATGTACCCGGGCGCGACGACGTTCGCGCGCACGCCGCGCGACCCGAGCTCGCGCGCCAGCGCCTTGGTGAAACCGATGATCCCTGCCTTCGCGGCGGAGTAGTTCGTCTGGCCGGGGTTGCCGTGCAGCCCGACGATCGACGAGACGTTGACGACCGCGCCGGCCCTGCGGCGCATCATCCCGCGCGCGGCGGCGCGGCAGGTGTGGAAGACCCCACCGAGATTGGTTTCGATCACGGCGCTCCAGTCGTCGTCCGGCATGCGTGCGAGCAAGCCGTCGCGCGTGAGGCCGGCGTTGTTGACGAGAATGTCGAGCTCGCCCGCGTCCTCCACGAGCCGGCGCGCGTCGTCGGGATCGGAGACGTCCGCCTGAACCGCCCGCCCACCGATCTCGGACGCGACCGCCTCCGCATCGTGCGCGCCCGAGCGGTACCCGACGACCACCGACGCCCCCGCGCGCGCCAGTTCGGTCGCGATCGCCCGTCCGATCCCGCGCGAGGCGCCCGTGACGAGGGCGGTCTTGCCCTCGAGAGACGCGAACGCCGCGTCGGCGCCTATGTCTTCCCTCGCGAGCGAAGCGATGCGGCTCGACGACTCCGTGAGAACCCGGCAGTCAGCACCGCTAGGAGAGCGATTCTTCGAGCTTGTCGAGCCCGGCGAGGCTGTTGACCGACACCGCCTTGACGCTGCGGTCGATGCGCTTGACGAGCCCGGAGAGCACGTTGCCCGGGCCGACCTCGACGAAGGTGCGCACGCCGTCCTGGATCAGCCCGGTGGCCGCGTGCGTGAAACGCACCGGCGCCGTCAGCTGGTCGACGAGCAGCGAGCCGAGACGCTGCGCCGGCTCGATCCTCGCCGTGACGGTCGACATGAACGGCGCGATCGGGTCGCGAAAGTGGACGCGCTCGATCGCAGGACGGAGCCGGTCCGCGGCGCCAGCCACGAGCGGGCTGTGAAAGGCGCCCGAGACCTTCAGCTTCACCGCTCGTCGTGCGCCGAGGCCCTGTGCCTCGGCGCTCAGCTCCTCGACGGCTGGATCCTCGCCGGAGACGACGATCTGCCCGGGGCAGTTGTAGTTCGCCGGCCACACGTTCTCGATCTCGACGCACAGCCGCTCCACGACCTCGTCCTCGAGGCCGAGCACCGCGGCCATCGAGCCGGGCCGCCGGCGTGCCGCCTCGGCCATCGCGATGCCGCGCTCGCGGACGAGCGCGATCGCCTCCTCGACGTCCATCGCCGAGGCGGCCGCGAGCGCCGCGAACTCGCCGACCGAGTGGCCGACCACGTAGTCCGGCTCGAGGCCGCGCTCGCGCAGCGCGGCGAGCACGGCGAGACTCGTGGCGACGAGCGCCGGCTGCTGGAGCTCCGTCTCGGTCAGCTGCTCGAGCGGCGCCTCGAAGCAGAGCGCGCGCAGGTCGAGGCCGGCGGCCTCGCTGCCGCGCTCGAAGACCTTCATCGCGGCCGGCACCGCCTCGGCGATGTCGCGGCCCATCCCCTCTTCGACCGAGCCCTGGCCCGGAAAGCAGAATGCAATCTTCGTCACCGTCTCCTCCTAACCGTTCCCGCCGCCGTCGAAAACGGCTGTCCATTCCATCAGCGCCGAGCCCCACGTGAGCCCGGCACCCATGCCCGTCATCAAGACCAGCTTGCCCGGCCGCAGCCGCCCGTCGGCGGCTGCGTCGGCGATCCCGAGCGGGATCGAGCCCGACGAGGTGTTGCCGAAGCGATCGACGTTGATCACGACGCGGTCGTCTGGAATCCCGAGCTTCTTCGCCGCGTGGTCGATAATCCGCACGTTCGCCTGGTGCGGGATGTAGACGTCGACGTCGTCGACGGACGTGTCGCACGCTTCTAGCACGGCGGCCGCCGAAGACACCAGCACGCGCGTCGCGAACTTGAAGACTTCGCGCCCGTTCATGCGCGCGAAATGCTGGCGGGCGGCGATGCTCTCTGCCGTCGCCGGAATGCGCGAGCCCCCCGCGGGCATGTTCAGGTGCACGCCGCCGCCGCCGTCCGCCCCGAGCTCGAAGCCGTGGAAGCCGCCCGCGTCGACGCGCTCCAGCATCACGGCACCCGCACCGTCGCCGAACAGCACGCACGTCGAGCGGTCGGTCCAGTCCATGATCCTGGAGAGCACGTCGCCGCCGACGACGAGTGCGCGATCGACCAGCCCGCCCGCGATCATCCCGTAGGCCTGCGCGAGCGCGTACATGAACCCGGTACAGCCGGCGGAGAGGTCGTACGCGGCGGCGTCCGGCGCGCCCAGCCGGTCGGCGAGGATCGCGCCCGTCGACGGGAAGAACATGTCGGGGGTGACCGTCGCCACGATCAGCAGCTCGACGTCGCGCGCCGGTACGCCCGCGTGCTCGAGCGCCTGCTCCGCAGCCGGAACGCAGAGGTCGGAGAGCGCCTGCTCCGGTCCCGCGATGCGCCGCTCTCGGATGCCGGTGCGCTCGCGGATCCACTCGTCGGACGTGTCGACCAGCCTGGCGAGCTCGTCGTTCGTCAGCACCCGTTCCGGGACGTAGCAGCCGAATCCCGTGATCGAGACGGCGGCGTCGCCGTTCGCGCGCCCGATCATCGCTCCACCGCGAAGGTCAGCGTGCCGCGTGCCGCGAGCTCGCCGCCGACCCGCGCGGTCGCGCGACCACGGCCGATCGGGCCACGCACCCGCTCGAGCTCGCACTCGAGCCGCAGCTCGTCGCCCGGCTCGACGAGTCGCTTGAAGCGGACGTCGTCGATCCCCGCGAAGAGGGCGAGGCGGCCGCGATTCTGCTCGTCGCTCAGCACCGCGACCGCGCCGGTTTGAGCCATCGCCTCGACGATCAAGACGCCGGGCATGAGCGGGCGGCCGGGGAAATGCCCAGCGAGGTACCACTCGTCCCGGCGCACGCTCTTGCGAGCCACGACGCGCTGCCCCGGCTCGAGCTCGAGCACCTCGTCGATCAGGAGAAACGGGTCACGGTGTGGCAGGATCGCCTCGATCTCACTGCGTCCCAGGCCCACGGCCGCACTAGTCTAGACTCGACATGCGTCCCCCACGCTCCGGGGGCGGCCCGGAACCCGGTTGGACCGGTCATGAGGGACGCCGGGGTGCGAACGTCCCAGACCTCGCGCCTCAGGCGGTCGTGCCGCGCGTGCGCGGCCGCCTCGGCACGCCCTACACGTTCGTGGCCAAATGCGCATCCACGCAGGCGCTGCTGGCCCCCGATGCACCGGAGGGCGCGGTGGTGGCGGCGGACGAGCAGACCGCGGGCCGCGGGCGGCTCGGGCGGCGCTGGGAGGCACCCGCCGGCACGAGCCTGCTGTTCTCGCTCTCGTTGCGCCCGGACGCGCCGCCGCAACGCCTGCCTGAGCTGTCGCCGCTCGCCGCCCGCGCGGTCGCCGACGCGATCGCCGCGCTGACCGGCCTGCAGCTCGCCGTCAAGTTCCCGAACGACGTGCTCGTCCGTGGCCGCAAGGTGGCCGGCATCCTCGGTGAGGCGCGCGAAGGCCGCGTCGTGCTCGGCGTCGGCGTCAACGTCAACGTCGCCGCAGGCCAGTTGCCGGGCGGAGCCTCGGCGCCCGCCACGTCGCTCCTAGTCGAGCTGGGTACGCCGCTCGACCGCGGCGAGCTGCTCGTGGCCATGCTCGAGCATCTGCAGCGTCGCTACGACGACTGGCTAGCGAAGCCGTAGGGGCGCGCTGCGGTTGCCCGCCCGGTCCTCGGCGACCGCGGTGATGCTCGCGCCCGCGCGGGTGACGCGCACGACGCCCGCCCGAGCGACGACGATCCTCACCGGCCTCCCGTTCACCGTCAGTCGCAGCACGCCTGGTTCGCTGACGCGCACGCGGAGTGGCGAGCGCCCGGCGATCTTCAGCCGCGGCGCGACGGTGTCGAGCGTCACGGATGCGCCGTGCGTGACCACGCCTGCGACGTTCACGGCCCGCACGACCAGCGAGTAGGCGCCGTCACGCGCCAGGACGCCGGGCGCGGCTTCGCCGTTCCACGCGAGCGTATGGCGACCGGCCGGCAACGACCCGGCGAACACGGGGAGGTGCGCGGCGCCGCGGCGGCGCGCCTCCACCGTCACATCGGCCGGCTGAGCGAGCGTGTATCCGATCGACAGGCCGTCCGCGCGGCCGTCGCCGTTCGGCGAGAACGCACGCGGCGAGACGGTCAGGTAGCCGAGCGTCCGGTTGACGGCCAGCGGCACGCTGGCCGTCACGACAGCCGCGCCGGCCTGGGCTGTCACCACGACGCTGTACGCGCCGTCCGGCAGTGCGTCGGGCGCCCACTCGACCACATGCGCCCCGGCCGGCTTCGCAAGCACGGCAACCGTCGCGACGATCGCTCCCGCCGCATCGTGCACCGTGACCGTCACCACGGCCGGGCTGCCGAGGCTGTAGCTGACGACGAGCCGGTCGGCGCGGCCGTCCCCGTCGGGTGAGACGGTCGTCGCCTTCGCCGTCGCGGTCAGCGTCAGCCCACGGGCGCCTCCGACGAACGTGCCGGTCGCGGGGCGCACCGTCGGCCCCGCAGCGATCGTCCAGACGTAGCGGCCGAAGGCGGCCGCGCGTGCGTCCCACGTCCAGTCGATCCCCGTGCCGGCGCCGCTGCCCGTCGCAACGACCCCGCCGCGCTCATCGACGACGGTCACCGTCCACCGCTGGCTCGACGAGATCCGCGCGGTGAAGCGCACGAGCCCGCCCGGCGCACCCCGCACTTCGGGCTCGTAGAGCTTCGGCAGACCGAGCGACGCGACCGCCTGCGCGAGCGACGGCAGCTCGCCGTACAGCCGCGCTCCCGGACACGAGGTCGGGTACACGTCGCGGTGCCCGGCGACGGTGCGCAGCAGGACGGAGGTGCCCGGCGCGTATTTCGGGTTGCCACCAGAGCGCTCGCGGAACGTCGACAGCGGGTCGACGTGCGCCACGTCGAGCCGCCAGGCGAGCAGCTGCGCGAGCGCGGCGCGCGCGAGCTGGGACGGCGGCGTCGACGCGTACGTGCCGAGCAACGCGACGCCGACCGAGCCTGCGTTGAACCCCTGCGCGTGCGCGCCGATCACGTTCCGGTCGACGCCGCCGTACCGGCCCTCGAACACCTGGCCGAAGCGATCGACGAGGAAGTTGTAGCCGATGTCGTCCCAGCGGTTTCCGTGCACGTGGTACGCGGCGACGGCCCTGACGATGGCCGGCGACTCGCTGAGCGAATACGCGCCGGCGCCTGCCGTGTGGTGCACGATCGCGAACCGAAGCCTGGCTGCGTAGCGCGGCTTGCCGCGTCGCAGCGCCGTGTCGGAGCCCGCCCACGCGCGCCGCGGGATGATCGCCGGCGAGTCGGCGTACGAGAGCCGGCGCAGCGGGACCGCCGGGGTGCGGCTCCAGACGAACGTCGCACGGATACGGCTCACCTCGCCGAACGTTCGGTACTGGATCCCGTTGGCCGGGCCCGTCCACCACGGGTTGCCCTCGCGCCATACACCGGACGGGCCGTCGGGCGCGTCGCCTGGCTCGGGCTGCGCGCGCAGCCACTCACTCCAGCGACCGGCGAGGCTGCGTGTCCGGAACACGACCCGGCCGCTTCCGCGCCAGCTGACGCCCACGAGCGTGAAGCGGGTCGGCGCCTCCCCGGCCACAACGGAAGAACCGGCCGGCACGGCAACCGCCCGCGAGGCGACGCGCAGGTCGGCCGCCTGCGCCGGTGCAGCGGCGGACACGAACGCGACGAAGAGAGCGAAGGCGACTTTCATGGCGGGGGCGCGAACGTCACACGGTGCCAGTCGCGGACCGGGGGAACAAGGGAGGGATGACCATGCTGATAGAATCCTTACAGCGGTGAAAAGGCTGTTTCTGCGGGCATTTTTCGCCTCGCTGGCCGCGGCAGCCATCGCCGTTCCGGCCGCCGGCGCAGCCACGCCGCGCGTGCTCGCGGTGGAGTTCGAAAACGACGTCAACCCGGTCACCGCCGATTACGTGACGAGCGCGATCGATCGCGCCGACGAGGAGGGTTTCGCGGCGGTCGTGATCCTTCTCGACACACCGGGCGGGCTGGCGGAGTCGATGCGCGACATCTACAAGGCCGAGCTCGCCTCCAGCGTCCCGGTGATCGTCTACGTCGCGCCCGACGGCGCGCGCGCCGCGTCGGCGGGCGTATGGATCGGCCAGGCGGGCGACGTCCTCGCCATGGCGCCCGGCACGAACCTCGGCTCCTCCACGCCTGTCAGCGTCGGCGGGGAAGACATCCAGAAAGACCTCCGGCGCAAGGTGGTGAACGACGCCGCCGCGTCGCTCCGCGCACTGGCACGAACGCACGGCCGAAATGTCCAGTGGGTCGACGAGGCCGTTCGGAAGGGCTCCAACCTCGACGCCACGGAGGCGCTCCAGCGCAATGTCATCGATGTCGTCGCGCCGTCGCTGCCCGCGCTGCTCGAGCGCATCGACGGCCGGAAGACCAAGCCGAAGGGCATCGTCCTGCGCACGTCCGGCGCCCGGATCGAGCGCGTCGAGATGTCGTTGTGGAAGCGCGTCCTCGACACGCTGATCGACCCCAACATCATCGTGCTGCTCATGTCGATCGGCGTGCTCGGGATCACCATCGAGCTGCTCAACCCCGGGCTCATCTTCCCCGGAACGGTCGGTGCGATCTCGCTGATCACCGCACTGTTCGGGCTCCAAGTGCTGCCGATCAGCTGGGCCGGGCTGTTGCTGATGCTGCTCTCGGCCGCGTTCTTCACGGCGGAGCTGGTCGTGCCGAGCCACGGCGCGCTGACGCTCGCGGGGGCGGCGAGCTTCGTGATCGGCGCGCTGATGCTGTTCGACCCGGCCGGCGAGACCTACGAGACTTCGATCTGGGTCGCGCTCGCGGTGGCGGGCACGTTCGCGATCCTCTTCGGCGTCGCGTTCGCCAAGGCTCTCCAGGCAAGACGCGCAAGACCGCAGACCGGAAGCGACGAGCTGCTCGGCGAAATCGGCGTCGTGCGACGAGCACTCGACCCGGACGGCCTCGTGTTCGTCCACGGCGAGCTGTGGCAGGCGCGCGCGCTGGGCGATCCCGTCCCTGCCGGCGAGCCGGTCCGCGTGCAACGAGTCGTGGACGGGCTCGTGCTCGAGGCCGCGCCGCTCGAGCAGCCGGTCGGCGCGTCGCCACCGGCGTAAGCTACCCC
>JACVRM010000158.1 GCA_014534415.1 Thermoleophilia bacterium
AGCTCGTTCTTGGCGCAGCAGCGCGTGAGGGTCGCGACGAAGCCGCGTTCGCTCATCGAAAGGGTGCGTCGGGCGAGGTGTGCGACGTGGAGGTCGCGGCGCAGCGGCGGCCGGCCGGCGATGCGGAAGTGTTCCAGCTCGCCCCGCTGGATCTCCTCGGCAACCGCGTACCGCGAGAGGAACGCGATGCCGAGTCCTTCGCGGGCGGCGCGCTTGAGCGCCTCGCTCGAGTCGAGCTCCCAGATGCGAGTCGGCCAGACTCCGGCGGCGGCGAGAGCACGCTCGCTGACGCGCCGCGTGCTCGAGCGCGGCTCGCGGACGAGGAGTGTCTGCCGAATGAGGTCGGCCGCACGCGCGTGTCCATTACGGAGATCGAGCAGGCCAGGTTTCACGACCCCGACGATCTCGTCGCTGATGAAGGGCTCGAGCCGGAGGCGCTCGTCTGGCTCGGCCTCACCGACGAGCGCGAGCTGGACACGTCCTGAGGCAACGCGGTCGAGAATCTCGCCCGTCGAGGCGATCTCGACTTCGACCGTGACGTTCGGGTGCTCGCGCCGAAAACAGCTGAGCGTGTCCGGAAGCAGGTAGACGCCCGGGGTCGTGGAAGCGCCGATGTGGATCGTGCCCGCCTCGAGCCCCGCGAGCCGCTGGAGCTCCTCCTCGGCGGCCTGAAGCGTCTGGAGCGCCTGCGCTGCGTGCGCGGCGAGAACCTCGCCTGCATCCGTGAGCCGGCTACCGCGACGGTCTCGCTCGACGAGTCGCTGCCCGGCGGCGCCTTCGAGCGTACGCACGTGCTCGCTCGCTGTCGGCTGGCCGATGCCGACGGCGCGCGCGGCGGCGGAGACGCTGCCTTGGCGGCCGATCTCGACCAGCAGCCGCAGGCGAGTCGAGTCCCAGACGCGCGCCAGTGTGGTATTGGACACGGCGATACCTCCTATCGGCACATTCGCCTTTTCCCATGGTACTCCGGTCCTTACGGTGCGCGTGTGCTCTTCCGGCCGCCCCTCTACGAAGCGACGGCGGGCGCCAGCTACCTGTTCGGCTGCCTGTCGGCGTCGAAGCTCGCAGTCGTGCACGCGCTGCTCGTCGACGTGCCTCCCGCGCCGCCCGACCACGCCGCGATCGACGCCGCCAATCGGGCCGGCCGCGTCGTCGTCGAGGCGTGACGTCGATCCGGCTCGGCCTGCGCGCAAACGCGCGCCAGTTCGCCCTGCTGGTGGCGCTCAACGGTCTGGTTGGCACGATGGTCGGTCTCGAGCGGAGCGTGCTCCCGCTCGTCGGCGAGCGAGAGTTCTCGCTTGCCTCGCGGGCCGCGGTCCTCTCCTTCGTCGTCGCCTTCGGCGTCGCCAAGGCTCTGGCGAACCTCGTGGCCGGCGGCCTCGCCGACCGGATGGGGCGCAAGCGGGTGCTCGTCGTCGGCTGGCTGCTCGCTCTGCCGGTGCCGCTCCTCATCGCGCTTGCGCCCGGCTGGGCCTTCGTGGTCGCGGCGAACGTCTTCCTGGGGGCCAGCCAGGGGCTCGCATGGTCGATGACGGTCGTGATGAAGATCGATCTCGTCGGGCCCCGCCGGCGCGGGCTCGCGCTGGGGCTCAACGAGTCGGCGGGCTATCTCGGAGTAGCGCTCGCGGCATTCGCGACCGGTGCGCTCGCCGCTTCGCTCGCGCCACGCACCGTCATCTGGTGCGGTGCCGCGGTCGTCGCAGGCGTCGGCACGCTGCTCTCGGTCGCGCTCGTGCGCGATACAGCCGGGCACGTCGTCGCCGAGCAAGCGGCTCACGTCAACCTCGAGCGAGCCGCGGCCACGCTCTCGGTCGCGCTCGCCCGCGGGACGCTTCGGCACCCGCTCTTGCGTGCCTGCTCGCAGGCCGGGCTGGTCAACAACCTCAACGACGCGCTTGCCTGGGGTCTCGTACCGCTGTACCTCGCCGCGCACGGGGCCGGCCTTGCCGAGGTCGGAACTGTCGCCGCCGCGTACCCGGCCGTCTGGGGCGCCGGCCAGCTCGTGACCGGATGGCTCTCGGATCACACCGGTCGCAAGCCGCTCATCGTGAGCGGGATGGTTGTCCAGGCGGCGGCGCTCGTGCTTCTCGTCGGCGGCGGCGGAGCGTTCGAGACGGCGCTCGTCGCGGCACTGCTGCTCGGCGTGGGAACGGCGCTCGTCTACCCCACGTTGATCGCCGCCGTTTCGGACGCGGTTCAGCCGGTCGAGCGGGCGCGCGCGATCGGCGTGTACCGGTTCTGGCGCGACTCCGGGCTTGTCGCAGGCGCCGTGCTCGGCGGCTTCGCCGCCGACGCGCTCGGCGCCGGGGGCGCGATTGCGATCGTTGCGGCGCTCACCGTGGCCAGTGGTCTCTGGGTCGCTGCCACACCCTGGAGGGGCGGACCAACGGGGGAGCCCGCTATCGACGGGACCGATGAGCGTCATCGGCACGCGCGCCTGGACGCGACGGCCGGGGCGCGCTAGCTTCGACGGCGGATGGCCGTGCCGGTCGACATCGACGTCGAGACGCTCAAGTGTGAGATCAAGAAGACGTACGCGCAGGTCTCGACCGAGCCCGAGCACGACTTCATCTTCCCGACGGGCCGCGCCTGGGCGCTCGACCTCGGCTATCCGCCTGATCTGCTGGAGCGCGTGCCCGACGCATCGGCCGAATCGTTCGCCGGCGTCGCCAATCCGTTCTCGCTAGGCGCCTTGGCACCAGGCGAGCGCGTGCTCGACCTCGGCTCCGGCGCCGGCACCGACTCGCTGGTCGCCACCCAGATGGTCGGACCCGGAGGGCACGTGACCGGCGTCGACATGACGCCGGAGATGATCGCCAAGGCGCGTGCCGGCGCCGCCGAGCTGGGCGCCCAGAACGTCGAGTTCGTCGAGAGCGAGGCCGAACGATTGCCGTTCGCAGACGCGAGCTTCGACGTCGTCATCTCGAACGGCGTGATCGACCTGATTCCGGACAAGGACGCCGTCTTCGCCGAGCTCTTTCGCGTCCTGCGGCCGCGTGGACGCCTGCAGATCGCCGACGTGACGATTCAGCGCCCCGTCTCGGAGGAGGGGCGACGCAACATCGATCTCTGGACCGGCTGAATCGCCGGGGCTCTGCTGGAAGCAGAGTACGCCACGCTCCTCGATCGACACGGGTTCGAGCAGATCGAGACCGGTGACCTCGTCGACACCTACGCGCGCTCGGCGTTCGAGGACACCCGGCGAAAAGCCGAGAAGTTCGGCGCCCGCGGGACCACCGTCAAGGCGCACAAGCCAGCGACGTAGGGAGGAAAAATGGCCGACGACGGCGGCAAGGTCGTTATCAACCTCGCGACCGGGCTCGAGGACCCCGAGCGCGTAACCGTCGCGTTCCTGGTTGGCGGTGCCGCAGCCGAACAGGGGAAGCAGGTCGCGATGTTCCTGACCAAGGAGGCCGTCCGGCTCGCCGTGCCCGGTGTCGCGGAGGCGGTCGCCTGCGACGGCTGCCCGCCGCTCAGCCGCCTCTTCGAACAGTACGCCGGCAACGGCGGCGAGCTGCTCGTCTGTCCGATCTGTGCCAACGCCCGGAAGCTCGACGACAGCAAGCTCGTCGCAAACGCGCGGCTGGCCGGTGCGACCCCGCTCTGGGAGTGGATCGGCAGCGAGCCCGCCACGGTCTTCAGCTATTGACGTGCACGGCTTCGGCGAGCGGCCGGCGGGAT
>JACVRM010000149.1 GCA_014534415.1 Thermoleophilia bacterium
CGGCGGCTCCTCGACCTCCTCGCCCTGCAGGTCGTTCGGCACGATCACGCAGGTGACGGTGCGCTCGGCGAGCGCGATGCGCAGGGCGCGGTCGATCACGTGCCGCACCTGCTCCGGCTCGGTGACCATCTGCACGTACTCATGGGCGACGTCCTTGAACAGCGAGAGGAGATCGACCTCCTGCTGGTAGGAGCCGCCGAGCGCCGCCCGCGCCTGCTGACCCACGATCGCTACCACCGGCTGGCGATCGAGCTTGGCGTCGTACAGCCCGTTCAGCAGGTGGATCGCACCGGGTCCCGACGTCGCCAGGCAGACGCCCACCTCGCCCGTCCACTTGGCGTGGCCGCAGGCCATGAAGGCCGCCATCTCCTCGTGGCGAACCTGGACGAACTCGATCGTGCCCTCGGCCCGCTGGAGGGCGCCCATGATCCCGTTGATCCCGTCGCCGGGGTAGCCGTAGATGCGGCGGACGCCCCACTCGCCGAGGCGGCGGACAAGGAAGTCCGCAACGGACTCAGCCATGACGGCCCTCGCCCGCCCGTGTCAGTCCCTGCTGCGGCGCACCGCCGGCGCTGTTGTTCGTCGCGTCCGGCCTGACCGCGTCCGCCGTCGGCCGATCCTTCTCGCCGAGGACGCGCATCCCGTGCACGAAGACGACCGTGCCGCCGAGCCAGCCGCCGAGCGTCAGCAGCGCGAACCCGGCGAGCGTGAGCAGCAGCGCGCCCGTCGTCACCTCGCGGTCGACATAGCCGCCGTGGCCGACGATCGCGGCGACGAGGAACACGACCGTGGCCGTCACCATCGCGAGCAGGTGGGCGGTCGCCGTTCGCCAGAGCGGCGTCCCCCGCGTGATCTTCAGCCAGTCGAGCAGGCCGGTCACGGCGGTCGGGACGGTGGCGACGAGCGCTGCGAGGAGCGCGAGCCACCAGGCGACCGCGAGGTTCTGCTCGGCGACGCCGAGCGCGCTGAGCACTGCGAACGCCGCCGCGCCGGTGTAGAGGCCTATCGTCACGTCCGTCAGCGGCGGATGCGTGGGGTGGCCCGGCAGGCCGGTTACGAGCTCGGTTGGCTTCATCGGATTCTCCTTTCGCGAGGCACCGGCACCGCGCGCGTATTGGCGACGAGCGCGAGGCCGAGCAAGAGCACGAGCACGATCGTTCCGAATAGGTGGCGGTCGGTCTTCTTCTCGCCGCCGCCGCTGTAGTCGTCCCAGACGACGCGGAGGCGTTCGTCGGGGAGGCCGGCGACCGGCGTGTGCTCGTCGCCGACGTTGAGCTCGAAGCGCCCGGGCAGGCCGTGGTCGGCGGTCATGACGTGGACGGGCACGCCGGCGGCGACGAGCTCGCCGTTGCGGCGCACCTCGCCGACGGCGAACACCGCGACCTCGGAATGGATCGCCGGCAGCCGGTTGGTGCCGATGCCGCTGTCGCCGTGGTGCCAGACGTCGAGGCCGACGCCCCACCAGGTGCCGTGGCGGCCGAGAGGGTCGTCGACGAGCGACCTGTCGGCACGAATCTCGTACGTCTCGCCGTCGGGGTGCTCGACGCGCGCCTCGAGGGTGACGCGGTCGTGCGGAGGCAGCGGCGTCACCCGCCCGCCCTGGTCAGTCGCCTGGAGCGTCAGCTGGGCGTCGGCCTCTTCGAAGTCGCCGCTGTACCACTCGCCCCGCTCGACCTGCGCCGCGCCGGAAGCGTCGAGCGCCGCGTTGTCGCCGCTCGTGTCGGCGAACGGAATCGCGATCAGCAGCGGTGCCGCGACGAGCGCAAGTGTGCCCGCCGCCGGGAGAGCCGCCAGACGCGCACGGGCCAGCCGCGGCACCGCCGCTATGAGGACAGCGCCCGAGACGAGCAGGTAGATCGGCACGCTGATCAGCCAAAGGTCGCGGTAGCCGAGCCACTCGACGTTCGCCGGCGGAGGCGCTTCGCCGATGATCCGAAGCGGGGAGTCGGGCAGGCCGCTCGGGCCGAGGAAGTGGCCGTAGGCGCCCCAGATGAAAGCGAGCGTGATCGCCCCGCCCACCGCGGCCGGCCAGTCGCGCCCAGCGGCCGCCCACCAGAAGATCAGGAACGGCACCGTGACCAGCAGCCGGACGACGAACCAGGTGACACCGGGGAAGTCGCCTACCGCCAGCGAGGCGAAGCCGCCGGCGACGACGACGATCACCACGCCGGCGCCGAGCGCCGCCAGCGCGTCGCGCCCGGCGGGTGCGTCCGCGAGCGGGCGGCGCCGCCACAGCCACAGCGCGACCAGGTAGCCGAGGTAGATGACCGAGAAATGCACCGGCACGCCGGTGATCCAGGTGTGCTCGAGGTCGAGCCAGTCCGGGTGCGACGGCAACCCGATCGGCGACAGCGTCCAGTAGTAGACGGTGAGAACGATCGTGTGGACGAACGCGACCGCGGCGCCGCGGACGACGCCGGTCCCCAGCCAGGCCGTCCCGAGCCCGAAGACGGTGGCGATCAGGAACGTCTTCGTGATCCAGTACGTCCAGTACGGGTCGTTCTCCCAGAGCAGCGCGTGCCCCACGGCCGCATCGGCGAGGATGGCCAGCAGTGCGACGAGCGCGGTGAACGTCGCGAGCCCCCGCGCGCCGCTGGTGTCGCCTTCACGCTCGCCGTCGAACGACTCGTTTCTCACTCGACCCTCCCACTCGCGTGGACAGTTGGTGTCGCGCTCACTCGCGCTCTTACGTCGGCGTCTCACCGGTCGCTCCGATCGCTGATGAGGCGCGACCGTAGACGGGTGGCGCCCCCGCCGGCGCCGTGCAGAAGCAGGGCTACACGCGCCAGGGTCCCGGCCGCAGCTATTCGGCGGTCCGGCGGGCGTCGCGCAGGATCCAGAAGACTGCGGCGTCGCCGGGACCGACGTTGCGCCACCCGGTGACCGGCGTGTCTTCGGCGAGGAGGACCTCGCCCGAGCGGAGCACCGGACGGCCGGTCGCGAGCACGACCTGGACGAGTCCGCTCGCGACGGCGACGATTTCCAGTCCCTTGTGCGTCAGGTGCGGGTCGATGGTCGCGCGCGGGGGGAGCCGCACGAGATAGGCGCGGAGCCCGACCTCCGGGTCGTCGAGGAGCGCGATCGGCGCTGCTCCTTCGGCTGCGCGCCGCCCGGAGTAGTGGCGGCGACCGAGGCGGTAGCCGGCGGCCACCTCGCCTCGCAAGAGCTCGTCGAGCGTGATGTTCAGCTTCGTCGCCAGCTCCAGCAGCGTCTCCAGCGACAGGCCTCGTTGACCGCGCTCGGCCTGCGAGATCGCGCTCGGCGAGACGCCTGCCAGTCGGGCGACGTCCGACTGGCTGAGGTGGCGCTTCATCCTGGCGGCACGCAGCGCCGTGCCGATCCGCGCCGCGACGGGCGCAGGAGCGAGGCTGACACCGCCGTCGACCGCCTGGAGCCGGAAGACGCTGCCCTCGATCCCCGGCGGCCGCCCCTCCGCCTTGACGACGCGCAGGCGGTCGTCGCCGAGGGCGAAGATGCACTGCGTCACCTCCTCCACGGTTCGCCGGAGCTGCGGATACGCATCGCCGGGAGGGAGCGTCCAGTAGGCCACGGCCCCGAGCTCGAGCAGCTGCGGACAGCAGCGGGCGAAGAACTGCTCGGCCAGTGGCGCCCCCCAGTTGACGATCATCGCGTCGAGGCCGTCGATGAGCAGCAGGTTCCGGCCGCTCTCGCAGCGCTCCGCAAGGGCGCGGAGGAGCGGCGCGGGCGCCGCATGCGGCCGCCCCGGCCGCGCGTCGATCACGTCCAGCGACGGGTCGGTCGGCTCGCGCTCGCTCACGCGGACGTAGATTCGCCCGTCGTAGCCGGATGCGGCCGCGGCAGCCGCGTAGAACGGCGCGGCGGCTTCGACAGCAGACACCTCCCAGACGACGTTGTCGCCCCAGAAGAGGCCGCCGAGGAGCGTGTCGAGCGGCGCGGCGCCGGAGCTCGCGACTTCCGAGCCCCCGTCTCCACTCTCGGGGACGCTATTAAGCATGGCTTCCAGTTTAGGCGGATGCTGTGCGTGTCGCTCTAAGGTGGCGAATGTGCGCGGCACGAGGTGGCGCACAGAACCGGAGGAGGTGGTACGGATGGATCAGGTCGAGCTCGAGCCGGACGGACCGGCTCCAGGTCTCCGAGACGCGGATCGTCTCCGCCGCCGTGCGGACGGCGACGCAGCGGCTCGGACGCGCGGCGAGACGGCCGGCGGGATCGTGCGCTTTCCCGCGCTGCACGCTTCGCCGCCTGAGTGCGCCGGCCGAGGAGGTGGCAGATGGCTGACCTCGCCTCGTATCTGACCCTCGCCGCGCCGCCGCTCGCGCTGCTCGCCCTCGTTGTCGCATCCCTCGCGTGGGCCTCGATCTCCGAACGCCAGCAGCGGCGCCAGATGCCCGTCGCCGCGTCCGAGACACCTCGCCGCCGGCCCTCGTCATGAGCGCCTCCTCCCTGCCCGACGCGGGTCTCGCGGTGACTCCGCTGGGGTACGCACGGCTCCGCGCGCAGCTCGAGCTTCTCCGGACCAACGGCCGCAGCCAGATCACCGAGCAGGTGGCCGACGCGCGGCGCGACGGCGGGCTCGCCGACAACCCGGCGCTGGCCGAGGCGCTCGAGGAGCAGGCGCAGCTGGAGGCGCGGATCGCCGAGCTCGAACGGC
>JACVRM010000038.1 GCA_014534415.1 Thermoleophilia bacterium
GAGGACGTCTTCGAGCCCGAGCTCGTCGGCCATCCGGATCGCTTCCTGCCCGACTCGGATCGCCTCGGCGTTCCGGTCGCCCACCATGTGCCTACCGGCCAGCCGTCTCAGAACCCATGCCTTGGCCGCCGACGGCGGCGCTCCGACGAGCAACGCCTCCGCCCTGGCGTCGTGCTCGTCCGCGAGGTCGTTTCGCCCTTTCCGCCAGCAGAGCAGGCCGAGAATCGATTCCGCGTCCGCGGCCGCCTCGCGGTTTCCCGCCTCCAGAAACAGGGCGACCGCTTCTTCGAGCTCCTCGAAGCCCTCCTCCGCCGATTCCAAGCGCGTTCTCCCCGTGCGGAGCAACAGGGACGGCCGTTCCGGATCGTCCCGCGGCCACAGCTCGAGCGCGTCTCGGTAGAAGCGGGCGGCGGCCGCGTTTGCGCTGAGCGCGACCGCTCGGTCACCGGCGTCGCGTAGCGCGAGGCGAGCGCGCTCGCCGAGTTCTCCTTCGCCTTGCCCCGCAGCGCGCGCAAACCGAAGGGCCGAGACGTAGTGGTGCGCGAGCATCTCGGCGTGGTCGTCCGGCCGGCCGAGCGACGAGAGCCACTCAGCGGCCGAACGGTGCTTGGCCGCCCGTGCTGCCCGCGGGATCTGCCCGTAGGCGACGTCGCGGACCAGCAGGTGGCGGAAGGCGTACTCGGCATCCTCGGCCACGGACGAGCGGCGCTCCCGGCGGACGAACTCGCGGCGCTGAAGTGTGTGCAGGCGCTGCTCGGCGATGCCTAGCTCGAGTCCGCCGATCGCCGCGACGGAGCCGACCCAGAAAACCTTTCCGACGACCGCGGCGTTCTGCAGGAGCTCCTTCTCGTCGCGGGGAAGCGCGTCCAGGCGCGCCGCGATCATCCCCTGAACGGACTCGGGGAGCGGCAAATCACCGTCCCCGGCTGCCGTGCCGCGCTCGGAGACCATGTTGGCGAACTCCTCGGCGTAGAGCGGATTTCCACCCGCGCGTTCGAGCAGCGAGGTCTGTGTCTCCGCGGGGAGGACCGCGCGGTCGAGCAGCGCGTGCACGAGTCTCGCCGTTTCCTCGTCCGACAGCGGTGCCAGCGAGAGCGTCGTCGCGTTCGGCTTCCCGCCGCCCCAGCCGGGCCGTCTCGCCAAGAGCTCGGGCCGCGCGCTGCAGACGACGAGGATCGGCACGCCGCTCGCCCAGTCGACGAGGTGGTCGATGAAGTCGAGCAGGCCTTCGTCGGCGAAGTGGAGATCCTCGAAGACGAGCACGAGCGGCCCCGTCTCGGCGAGCGCCTCGAAGAAGCGACGCCACGCGGCGAACGCCTCACCCTGCCTGTCGCCGGACAGCTCGCCGGCGGCGGCGATGCCCACGAGCGGGCCAAGGTGCGCGAGGACCCACCCCGCCTCCGCCTCATCGGGAGCGAGCTCTGATACGACGCGTTCGAGCTTGGCCGCGGAAGCTTCCGACGAGTCGGTCTCGAGGATGCCGGCCTGCGCCTTCACCATCTCGCCGAGCGCCCAGTAGGTGACGCCTTCCCCGTACGGGAGCGAGCGACCCTGGCGCCAGTAGATGAGCTCCGGATCTCGTCCAACAGCCTCGAAGAGCTCCCAGATGAGGCGGCTCTTGCCGATTCCCGGCACACCGACGAGCGTGACGAGCTGCGGCTCGCGCTCGCGCCGGACGCGGGCGAGCGCCCGCACGAGCCCGTCCAGCTCGTGCTCGCGGCCGACGAGCGGTGCGCGCGTGGCAGGACGGACGTCCACGCCGAAGCGGGCACGCGCCTCCACTGCCGACCAGACCAGGATCGGCTGCGTCTTTCCCTTCGCCTCGATCGGGTCGTGGTCGCCGTACTCGATCACCCGCTCGGTCGCCCGGTACGTCGCCTCGTCGACGAGGATCCCGCTCACGGGTGCTGCGCTCTGCAAGCGGGCCGCGGTGTTCACGACGTCGCCCGCGGCCATCGCCTCGCCGGCCTCGGGCCGCGCGCCCAGCGTCACGAGCGCCTCCCCGGTCGTGATGCCGATCCGTACCTCCAGCCCACCCTCGTCCTGCGCCCAGTTGCGGATGGCGAGCGCCGCCCGGACGGCTCGCTCCGGGTCGTCCTCGTGCACGACCGGCGCACCGAACACGGCCATGACCGCGTCGCCGATGAACTTCTCGACCCTCCCGCCGAAGCGCTCGAGCTCCGACCGGACGCCGGCATGGAAAGCGGACAGCGCCGCGCGAACGTCCTCGGGATCAGCGCGCTCGGCGCGAGCCGTGGAGCCGACCACGTCGCAGAACAGCACCGTCACCACCTTGCGCTCCTCGCGCGGCTCGATGGGCGCCGCCGCGAGCGGCGAGCCGCACTCGGGGCAGAACTTCGCCGTCGCCACATTCTCGGCGCCGCAGGCCGGGCAGACGCTCATGAGGCCGCGGCGAGCAGCCGCTCGCCCTGGCGCACGTGCCGGTGGGCGCCCACCGCGTGCCAGAAGGCGAGCGACGGTTGTAGCTCGGCGTCGGCTTCGGCGCGCCGTCCCTCGGCGAGCCATTGGGCGGCCCACAGCCGCACGGTCGCCTCGATCGCGGGCGCGCCCATCTCGGCGATCGTCGGGAGAGGGAGCGGACCTGGCCGCTTTACGTCATGGGTGGATGGGCTGACGAGCGCGACGCTCTCGACCACCGTCCGGACGAGTGGGGGCTCGAGCTCTGGTTCGCACTCTGGCGGCTCGTAAGCGCGCCCCTCGGGCTGCGCCTCTTCCGCCTCGCGAGCGAAGTCGCGCTCGACGAGTGCCGAGGCGGAGCTGGCAGCGCCCCTCGCGAAGCTGCCGCGCACGCCGTGGGTCCGGAACTCGTCGTCTCCGACCTCAGCCGCCATCGCCAGCGCCTTATGCCCGAGCTCGATCGCGCGCTCCTGCTTGTCGGCGAGCTCGAGCATCAGGCGCGGCCGCTCGAGATCGTCGGCCGGCGACAGCTCGAGCGCGGCCGCCAGGAAGCTGCCCGCGGCGTGAGGCGCCATCGGCGCCACTGCCTGCCGGCCGGCGTCGCGGAGCGCGAGGCGCGCGCGCGGTGAGCTCGCCGGTCTCGCGGCCCCCGGCTTGGGCATATTCGACCGCGCTCGAGTAGTGGTGGGCCCGCAGCTCGGCGTGATCCTCGGAACGACCGAGCGCGTCGATCCAGGCAGCCACGTGCTCGTGCTTGGCCGCCCGAGAGGCGCGGGGAATCTGCGGGTAGACGACGTCGCGGACGAGTACGTGCCGGAACGCGCACTGCAGCTCGTCCGCGACCGTCGAGCGCCGCTCGCGGCGAACGAACTCTTTGCGCACGAGCGCGTAAAGCAACTGCTCGGCTGCGGCGCGGTCACCCGTTGACGAGCGGTCCGAGCGCACCCGCGACGCACTCGTCTCGTCGACGCGCGGCCGGACGCAGGCGAGGCGCTAACCGCTATGCGGAACTCGACGTGCTGATCTTCTGCTGCCCAATCGCGGATCTCGAATGCCGCGCGGACGGCGCGCTCAGCGTCATCCTCGTGAACGACGGGCGCGCCGAAGACGGCCACGATCGCGTCGCCGATGAACTTCTCGACGGTCCCGGCTCGCCGCTCGAGCTCAGCGCGTCGCCGACCGTGGTACGGCTCGAGGATCGCCTCGGCGTCCTCCCGGTCGAGGCTCTCGGCACGCGCGGTGAAGCCGACGAGGTCGACGAAGACGACCATGACGACCTTGCGCTCCTTGCGCGCGCGGCCGTTCATCTCTTCGAGTTTAGGCCGCCCGGGCGGCCCTCGCGAGCCGCGCGGCGCATCCAGCGCGCGGCTACGAAGCCTCCGCGAGCAGCTCCTCCGCCTCACGCACGTATCCAGAAGCGCCGACGCTGGCAAAGAAGGCGAGTGCGCGGCCGAGGTACGCGTCCGCGTCGCTCTTGCGACCGGTACGGGTGAGCTCGCGCGCGGCGCGGAGCTCCGCGAACGCCGTGTCGGGCCGGGACCCGATGTCGGCGTACTGCTCTGCCGCGCGCTCGTACTCGTGGGCGACCAGGTGTTCTGCAGCCTCGAGCCACGGCGTTCGCACGCCGCTCGAGCGCCCGGCGTCGACCAGCGCGCCGCCGAGATCAAGCCTGTCGAAGGCGTCGACGACTGCGGCACCCTCGGCGAAAGGCAGGTCGGCCGACCGTCCCGTCAGGTCCGCGATCAGCTCGTCCGCCGTGGCGCGCGCGGCGGCTGCGCTGCCCGCCGCCAGCTGCGCCAGCGTCAACACCGAGAACGCCGGATAGAGCACCTGCGGGTCCTTCTGCTCGCGTGCCTGCGCAATCGAACGCTCGGCGTCGGTGAGAGCGCCCACTGTGTCGCCGCGCGCTATCCCGATCAGGACCCTGATACAGCGGTTCTGCGACTCGAGGTAATGCGGAGTGCCCGCCTCGGCTTCGGCGATGAACCTGTCGGCCTCGCGAAGCGCGTCGTCCCAGCGGCCGAAAAGGTACGCAAAGCCGGAGCGCTCGCCGGTGAGCCACCGCAGCGGACCGCGAAGGGCGAGCTGCTGGGCGAACGCCCAGCCGTCGTCCCCGGCCTGTCGCGACCGCTCGAGCTCGCCATACGCCCAGGTGATCGACGCGAGGTTGATGTAGCCACGAACCGCTTCGGGCGAGCCGAGCGCACGCCCGAGCCGGATCGCCTCGTCCAGCTCGTCGAAGCCACGGCGGTCGCCAACGTTCGCGCGAGCGGTGCCGACGTTGATCAGGGCGTGGACCCTTACGTGGCCGAGACCGAGCTCGTCTGCCATCGCGAGTGCTTCCTCGCCCGTTCGCACCGCCTCGTCGGTCCTGCCGGCGAGCATGTTGAGCCGCGATGCGCCGCTCAACGCGTACGCCTTCCCGTACGACGGGGGGGCTTGCGCCGTACGGGCGAGCGCCCGCTCGAGGATCTCGAGGGCGCCGTCGCGGTGCCCGCGACGCCAGACGAGGTCAGCCGCCAACGTTTCCGCTTCGGCGGCAGCGTCCGGCCTGCCCGCGGCAGCGAGCTTGTCCGCGAGCCGCTCGAGCTCATCCCACCCTCTTTCCTCGGCCCAGTACATCGCGCGGCCGGCGCTGAGCTCGACGTCCAGCCGTTCCGGGTCGTTCTCAGGCATCAGCTCGAGCGCCGCGAGCTGGTAGCGCCGCGCGGCCGCGAAGGCGTTGAGGGCTGCAGCGCGGTCGCCGGCGTCGCGGAATGCCCGCGCAGCGCGCGGAGCGAGGTAAGCGGTGTCCTGCCCCGTCGCGCGGGCGTACTCGAGGGCGGCCTCGTAGTGGTACGCGAGCATCTCGGAGCGGTCCTCCGCACGTGTTGGAGAGACCGACTCGATCCACTCGGCGGCGAGCCGGTGCTTGGCGGCGCGGGCGGCGCGCGGGATTTGCCCGTAGGCCACGTCGCGGACGAGGCCGTGCCAGTACGCGTACTGGCGCTCGTCGGCCACCGCCGAGCGGTGCTCACGGCGCACGAGCTCCCGCCGCTCGAGCGTGTGCAGCTGCTCTTCCAGCTCCCAGCGAGACGCGTCGCCGAGCGCCGCGAGCGCGCCGAGCCAGAAGACCTTTCCGATCACCGCTGCGTCTTGCAGCAGCCGCTTGCCATCACTGTCGAGCGTGTCGAGCCGGGCGGCGATCAGTCCCTGGATCGTCTCCGGAAGCGGCAGGTCGCCCACGTCGGCGAACGCCCACCCACCGCCGTCTCGGCGCAGCAGGCCGCGGTCCTGGAGCATGCGGACGTACTCCTCCGCGTAGAGCGGGTTCCCCTCCGCACGCACGAGCAACGCCTGCTGCACGGCGGCCGGGAGCACGGCCTGTTCGAGGAGGGCGGCGACAAGCCGCGCCGTGTCGTCGCCGGAGAGCGGGCCGAGTGACAGCGTCACCGCGTTCGCCTTCCCCCCGCCCCAGCCCGAGCGGCGCGCGAGCAGCTCCGGACGCGCCGTGCAGACGAGCACGAGCGGCACGCCGGTCACCCACTCCGCTAGGTGGTCGACGAAGTCGAGCAATCCCTCGTCGGCCCAGTGGAGATCTTCGAACACGAGGACCGTCGGGCCACGCTCTCCCAGCGCCTCGACGAACCGGCGCCAGGCGGCGAAGGCTTCGGACTGGCGGTCTGTCGCGCCGTCCCGTCCCTCCCCGAGCCCGACGAGCGGCCGGAGGTGCGAGAGCACCCACGTGCGGTCGGCGTCCTCGCGAACGAGCGCTTCGACGCCGCGGGCGAGCTTCCCCTCGGCCGCATCCGCGTCGTCGCTCTCGAGGATGCCGGCCTCGCCCTTCACGATCTCGGCGAGCGCCCAGAAGCTGACCCCTTCGCCGTAGGGGAGAGAACGGCCCTGGCGCCAGGCAATCAGCTCCGCGTCGGCCTCGACGAGCGCGAACAGCTCGCCGACCAGGCGGCTCTTGCCGATACCCGGCACGCCGACGAGCGTGACGAGTTGCGGCGCTCGCTCGCGGCGTGCGCGTGCGAGCGCGTCGGCGAGGGCGTCCAGCTCGCGCTCGCGACCGAGCAGCGGCGTTCGGGCGCGGCGGCCGGTGTCGATCCCGAAGCGGGCGCGCGCCTCGGTGACCTCCCACACAGTGACCGGTTCGTCTTTCCCCTTGACGACGAGCGACTCGGCCGCCCCGTAGACGATCGCCCGCTCGGTCGCGCGGTACGTCGTCTCGTCGACCAGGATGCCGTTGACCGGCGCGACCGTCTGGAGACGCGCTGCAGTGTTGACTACGTCACCCGCCGCGATGCCCTCGCCGTGGTTGGGGCCGGCATCCAGCGTGACGAGCGCCTCTCCGGTCGTTATCCCGATCCGAAGCTCGAGCTCGAGCGTCGGGTCCTCGTCGTTCAGCTCGGCGACCGACTCGCGCACCGCGAGCGCAGCTCGAACGGCTCGCTCCGGATCGTCCTCGTGCGCAACGGGAGCCCCGAAGAGCGCCATCACCGCGTCGCCGATGAACTTCTCGACGGTTCCGCCGTAGCGCTCAAGCTCCGTACGCAGCCGCTGGAAGTACGGCGTCAGCATCGCCCGCACGTCCTCCGGGTCGAGCCGCTCCGCCCGCGAGGTGAAGCCGACGAGGTCGCAGAACAACACCGTCACGACCTTCCGCTCCTCGCGCCGCGCAAGCGGCTCCACCGCGAGCGACGAGCCGCACGCGAGGCAGAAGCGCGCGACGGAGGGGTTCTCCTGACCGCACTTCGAGCACGTGGGCACGTGCAGAGCGTACGACGGACGCGTCCGTCGAGCGAGCCCGCGCGCAAGCGGCGCGCGCGCCGGTCCAATTCTGTAACAGCGTGCTGCTTGCGCTTCGGCGCTAGTGCAGCCGCTCGACGGGGTAGCCGGCGCGCTGCAGCGCCGCCGCGAGCTCGTCGCAGTGTGCGCGGTCGCGCATGGTCAGCGTCAGCTCGACCTCGCTCTCCGATACCGGCAGGTCCATCCCCTCCCGGTGATGCTCGATCGAGACGACGTTGCCTCGCTCCTCGGCCACGAGCGAGAGCAGCTTGATCAGCTCGCCCGGGCGATCCACCAGACGCGTGCGGATGACAAGTGAGCGCCCGGCGAGCGTGAGGCCGTGGCGCATCACCGAGATGAGCAGCGTGGGGTCGATGTTGCCGCCCGAGAGCACCGCTGCGGCCGGCCCGGCGCCCTCCACCTTGCCGGCGAGCAGGGCGGCGACGCCGGCGGCGCCCGCCCCCTCGACGACCAGCTTGGCGCGCTCGAGCAGCAGCACGATCGCCTCGCTGATCTCCTCGTCCGCGACGGCGACGATCGCGTCGGCGCGCTCGGCGAGTATCGCGCTCGTCAGTTCCCCGGGATGCTTGACCGCGATGCCCTCCGCGATCGTGAAGCCGTGCGTCTCGGAGCCGGCCAGCGGCGCGCACGACTCGGCCTGCACCCCGACGACGCGCACATGCGGCGCGCGCTCGGCAAGCGCGAGGGCGATGCCGGCGCACAGACCGCCGCCGCCGACCGGTACGACCACCGTCTCCACGCCGGGCAGCTGTTCGGCGAGCTCGAGCCCGATCGTGCCCTGGCCGGCGATCACCTGCTCGTCGTCGAACGCGTGGACGAAGGTGGCATCCTGCTCGTCGGCGAGCGCCAGCGCCTCGGCCAGCGCGTCATCGAAGCCCTCGCCGACGAGCCGCACGTGAGCGCCGTAGTTGCGCGTCGCGTCGACCTTCGCCATCGGCGAGTCCTCCGGCATGAACACGGTCGCCCGCGCGCCCACCTCGCGCGCCGCCCACGCGACCGCCTGGCCGTGGTTGCCGGCGCTGGCGGCAACCACGCCTGCCGCACGCTCGGTCTCGGTCAGCGTGGCGATGCGGTTGACGGCGCCGCGGATCTTGAACGCACCCGTGCGCTGGAGGTTCTCGGCCTTCAGGTGCACCTCGCGGCCGGTTATTCGCGAGAGCGTCTCCGAGCCGTAGACGGGCGTGACGCGCGCGATGCCCGCGAGGCGGCGCCGCGCCGCCTCGATATCAGCGAGGCTCGGTGCCGTTCCTGCGCGCAAAGAACACCCTTTCCATGATCTCGCGTACCGCAGTGAGCGGGTCGAGCTCGCGGCGCTCGACGGCGTCCAGCAACCGGCGCAGCTCCGGGTCGTCCGCCACCGCGTGCTCGAGATGCCGCTTGGCGCGCGCGGACGCGACCGCGAAGACCTCACCAGCGAGGTTGCGGCGGCGCCGCTCGGCAAGCGCGCCGTCCGCCTCCAGGTGCGCGCGGTGCTCTTCGATCTTCGCCCAGAGCTCGTCGACCCCCGCGCCCTCGACCGCCTCGGTCAGCACGATCGGCGTCCGCCACTCGCGATCGCGGTCGAGCGAGAGCACCGCGCGCACCTCGTTCAGCATCGTCTTCGCCATCGGATGGTTCCGCTTATTGACGGCGATCACGTCCGGAATCTCCATGATTCCCGCCTTGAGCGCCTGGATCGAGTCGCCGGAGCCCGGCATCAGCACGAGGACGACCGTGTCCGAGACGCCGAGCACCTCCACCTCGCTTTGCCCGGTGCCGACCGTCTCCAGCAGGAGCAGGTCCTTGCCGGCGGCATCCAGCAACAGCATCGCCTGGAGCGACGCCTCGGCGAGGCCGCCCAGATGGCCGCGCGTGCCCATCGAGCGGATGAACACGCCGGGGTCGAGGAAGTGGTCGGACAGGCGAATGCGGTCGCCGAGCAGCGCGCCCTGCGAGAACGGGCTCGACGGGTCGACCGAGATCACCCCGACGCTCCGCCCGAGCGCGCGCACGTGCCGGACGAGCGCGCTGATCAGCGTCGACTTGCCGACGCCGGGCGGCCCGGTCACGCCGATCGCGTAGGCGCGCCCCGTCTGCGGATACAGGTCGCGAACGAGCTCGTACGCGAGCGGGTCGCCGTCCTCCACGAGACTGATCGCGCGTGCCAGCGCGCGCTTGTCGCCCGCCTGCACGCCCTCGGCGAGCGACTCTCGCGTCCAGCTTTCGCGCGCCATCGCGGAAAGGCTAGTGGGTGCACAAATCAGACCGCGGGCTCGGTCGGCGGCGCGGCGCCCTGTGGCAGCGGGCCGCGCTCGATGTCCGGCGCACTGACGCGCTCGCGCGGCGCTAGCGCGTAGCCGAGCACCGCCGCGGCGAGCGCAACTGCGGCCGAAGCGCCCCACACCCAGCGCGGCCCCACCGCGTCCGTCAGCGGACCCGCCGCGGCCATGGCGAGTCCGAGCACCGCGTAGTTCGAGCTCATGATCACGGTGAAGACACGCCCCCGCAGCTCGTCCGGGGCACCCCGCTGGACGAACAGCGCGTTGTAGACGACGGCCGCGCCGTTGCCGAGCCCGAGCACGACGACGAACCCGGCCGCGAGCCACACGGAAGGCGAGACCGCCGCGCAGCCAACGCCGACCGCGATCACCGCAATACTCGCCCCGTACAGGCGCGCGATGTCGAAGCGCTCGACGAGCGCTCCGGCGAAGTAGCTGCCGAGCACGAGCCCGACCCCCGTCGCTCCGACGAGCAGCCCATAGCCGAAGTCGCCGGCGTCGAGCGCCACCTTGGCGAGCGCGATCTCGGCGACGTTGACGCCCGCCGTCGCGACGAAGAAGACGTTCCATGCGACGAAGACCGTGAGCAGCGCGCGAGAGCGCACGACGAGGCCGATGCCGTCGAGCAGGTCGCGCCAGTGCCCCCGGCTCACCGCCCGGCCCGCCTGGAGCAGCCGGCCGGGGATCCCGGCGAGCAGCAGCCCGGACGCCAGGAACGACGCGGCGTTCAACCAGTACGCCGGGTTCGGTCCCCATGCGCTCACGAGCACGCCGGCGAGCGGCGGCGTCAGCATCCAGCTCAAGTTCTCGATCGCCTGGAGCAGCGAGTTCGCCTGCGGAAGGTCGTCCTCCTCAACGAGATTCGGCACGCCCGCGTACAGCGCCGGCCGGAAGAACCCCGTGGCGAACCCTGCCACGGCGGCGAGCGCGACGATCGCCGCCGCGCCGCCGGCGAACGGCACCAGCATGAATACGGCGAAGCGGACGAGATCGGCCGCGATCATCAGCCGGCGGCGCGAGAAGCGGTCGACGAGCGGGGCGAGCAGCAGGCCGACCGCGACGAGCGGCAGGAAGTCGGCGGCGATGAGCGCGCTGATCCAGACGCTCGAGTGCGTCCGGTCCCAGACATCGACCATGAGCGCGACGTACGCCAGCCAGGTGCCCAGGCCCGAGGCGAGCGTCGCCGTGAAGAGGAGCCGGAAGGCCGGCACGCGGCCGAGCAGTTCGAGGCGGCCCCCCAGGCCTGGACGCACCGGCGCACGCTAACAGTCGTCCGCCCGGCCCATCCCTCTCGATCCATAGCCGTCCGGTCAATCGAGGGCCGCACGGGAACAGGCCGGGCGGCGGAGGATGTTAGCCGCGCTAGACGGCCGTTTGAGCGAGCACTCGGCCGAGCGCCGCCGAGAAGAACTCGTGCTCATCCGGCGTGCCGACCGTCACGCGGATGGCGCCCGGCGCGCCGAACCCGCCGGCCGGACGCACGATTGCACCCTCTGCGAGCAGCGCCTCGAAGAGCGGGCGCGCGTCGTCGCCGATCTCGGCGAAGAGGAAGTTGGCAACGGCCGGGCCGGCGGGCTCGAGACCGTGCTGCCGGAGGATTCGCTCGAGCTGACCGCGGCCTTCGCTGTTGAGGCTGCGTCGCCGCTCGAGCTCGTCTGCGTCGTCGAGGCTGGCGAGCGCAGCCTCCTGCGCCTGCGAGTTGATGTCGAAGGCGCGCCGCACCTTGCCCACCGCCGTGACGATCGCCGCCGGCGCAAGCGCGTAGCCCACGCGCAGCCCGGCCAGCCCGTAGATCTTCGAGAACGTCCGCAGCACGACGACGCGCCGGCCGGTCTTCAGGTATTCCACGACCGCATCCGGGTACTCGGGATGGTCGATGTACTCGAGGTAGGCCTGGTCGAGCACCGTGACGACGTGCTCCGGGATCTGCTCGAAGTAGGCGTCGAGCTCGTCGCGTGTGTTCATCGTGCCGGTCGGATTGTTGGGATGGCAGATGTAGACGATCTTCGTGCGCGGCCCGACCGCCGCGACGAGCGCATCGAGGTCGTAACGGTGATCGCGGAGCGGCACGGTGCGCGCGATCGCGCCGAGCTTGACGGCGTCGATGGCGTAGCTCGGAAACGACGGCCATCCGCAGACGATCTCGTCGCCCGGGTCGAGCGCGAGCTGGGAGAGGCAGTCGACGAGCCCGTCGGAGCCTGCGCCGACCGCGACCTCCTCGAAGCGCACGTCGAGGCGTTCCGCCAGCGCACGGCGCAGGCGGTAGGCACCGCCGTCGGGGTAGCGGTTGAGCTCGCGGGCCGAGCGCTCGAGAGCCTCGAGCGCCGCCGGGAACGGCCCGTACGGTCCCTCGTTGGACGCCAGCTTCACCACGCGGTCGAGGCCGAGCTCGCGCTGGACCTCCTCCACGGGCTTGCCGGGCTCGTAGGGCACGAGCCCGGCAACCGCCGGCCGGAAGAAGGTTTCGGCGATCTCGGCGAGCGGGGTCGGCACGGCCGCGAACCCTACCGCGGGTGTCGTCGCCAGCTGTGCCTGTCGCCGACCAGTTCCCGCTCTACCGGCGCAGACCGATCGCGGCTCTAGACGACCATTCCGTAACCGCCGCGGCGCGGGTCGCCTGCGGCGCGCAGGCTTCCGTCCGGCGCGAGTTCGACCGCCGCCGCACCGCCGAAGAAGAGGTTCCGCCGTCGCCAGCGGACGACGTCGTAGCCAAGCTCCGCCAGGTGCTCGACGTGGGCCGGGTCGGCGCCACCCTCGACGTGGACGACGTCCTCCTCCGCGTGCACGCGCGGGTGCGCGATCGCCTCCTCGACCGGCATTCCGTGCCGCAGCACGTTGACCGCGACCTGCATGATCGCGCCGCGCAGGCGCACCGAGCCGGCACTGCCGACGACCAGCCGCGGGCGGCCCGACGAAAGCGCGAGCGACGGCGCCATCATGCTCGTGAGCCGCTGGCCGGCGTGCCGCGTGGACCCGGCCGGATTCAGGTCGTACTCCCCGAGCATGTTGTTCAGGTGGATTCCGGTACCGGGGACGATCACGCCCGAGCCCGAGCCGATCGACGCGGTGAGCGAGGCGGCATTTCCGTCGCGGTCGATCGCGGAGATGTGCGTCGTTCCGGGAGCGCCCGACCGTTCGGGCACGGTGGCTGCGCCCATGCGCTCGAGCGCGGCGGCGACCGAGCGCTCCGAGAGCAGTCGCCGGGCCAACCCGCGCCTGTAGAGCTGCGCCGCAAACCTCGCGTCGCGGACGCGCGCCTGCTCGCGCATGACCTCGACGAGCTCGGCCATCGCCTCGCCGCTGCCGGCTTCGCGCGGCGCCAGCTCGTTCAGGAGCCGGAGCCCGTAGCCGATCAGCACGCCTCCGGAGGACGGCGGCGGATTCGAGAGAAACTCGTGGCGGTCGAAATCCACGTGGACGGGCCGCCTACGCAGCACCCGGTACGCGCGCAGATCGTCATGGGTGATCGCTCCGCCGGCGCTGCGCACGCAACCGACGACGGCCTCGCCCAGCTCCCCGCGGTAGAGCGCGCGGGCGCCGCGCTCGGCGACGCGCTCGAGCGTCCGGGCCAGATCGGACTGGACGAGCCGCTGCCCGGCCGCGAGCCGCTTGCCGGCCGGGCCGTAGATCGCCTTGCCCTCGTCGCGCGCCCGCAGGATGAGGTCGAGGATCGCGTGCAGGTACGCCTGAGCGGCAGTCAGCTCCACGCCGTCGCGCGCCAGCGCGATCGCGGGCCGTACCAGCTCGGCCCACGGCAACGTCGCGTACGCGCGGTGCGCCGCTTCCAGCCCTGCGAGCGTACCCGGCACCGCCGAGGCCGCGTGACCGATGTGGAAGACCTGCGTCGTCGCCCCCGACCCGAACTCGACGTCGATCGACTCCATCTCCGCCCGTCTGGCGTTCGGCGCGAGCCCGCGCCCTGGAATCGCGACGAAGAAGTCGAGCAGCTCGGCATCCGGGCGGCCGGCGCGGTGGACGAGCAGGAAGCCGCCACCGCCCGGTCCGGTCAACGGGCTCTCGGCCACCCAGGAGACGAACGCAGCCGCCAGACAGGCGTCGGCCGCGTTTCCGCCGGCCTCGAGTGCGCGCGCGCCTGCCTCAGCCGTCAGCGGATGGCCCGCTGCGATCGCGCCCTGCAACTAGCACGTCCTGGCGTCCGCACCGCGGAGCGGCGAGCTGACGAGCGCAGTCGCGCCGCCGTCCGAGTCCAGCGCGAAGTGACCGGGACGGCTGACGCGCACCCTCGTCATCCCATCCGGCGCGCGCGTCACGCAGACCGGCCCGCCCACATCCCAGTACGGCATGTACCGGACGGCCAGTCGGTAGGTACCCGGCGCGTCCGTCCAGCCCACCAGACGGTCGTGCGAGAAGAATGTGATCCGCGACATCCCGGGGCCGCTCAAGAGCGGCCTGGCCCCAGGGAACTCGAAGATGCGCCAGTCGCGGCTGCGGAAGACCTCCACGAGGCCTGCCTTGCCCGACCGCAGCAGCGCCGCCTCGCGCGGGGCTCCTTTCTTGCCGAGGCGGGCGCGGCGCGGCAGCAGCACGTAGCGCACCGACATCCGGCGCAGCCAGGCGCGGTAACCGTCGGGCGCCAGCGGGTCGCGGTATAGCACCGGGTTCTCGGCGATGTCCAGCTGCCGGTACCAGCCGCGGGCGAGAGCGAACCCGTCACGCGGGATCCAGTACGACTCCCAGTGGTCGTACGTCGGCACGACCTCGACCCGGTAGTCCGGCGTGTTGTGCGCGTGCAGGAACGCAAGCGCCGGGGCCCAGAACTCCTCCTGTGCCGCGCGTGTGTTGCTCATGCGCGTGGAAACCGTTGAGGCGTACGGCACGACGTTGTACGCGAGGGCCGCGGCGAGCCCGACCGCGGCGAGCCAGCGCGGCCGGAAGCGCGCGAGCAGCGCGGCCAGCAGCATGACTGGGAAGACGGCCGAACGGAGGCGCGTGACGTTCTCTCCGACCGGCTCGGGCACGAGGAAGAGCAGCACTGAGGCCGCCAGCCACACCGCGAAGACGGCGGCGAGCAAGCCGCCTCGCGGCGCGCGCGACGCGAGCAGCAGGCCGATCCCGCAGACGGCGAAAACGGTCGCCAGCTCGACGGCGCGGAACGGATACCGGCCACCCGTCGGAAAGACGTGCAGGACGACCGCCTGCAGGGCGACCGCGCCGCCCACCCCTGTCGTGAAGATCGCGGCCTTCCGACCGAGCGGGCGCCGCGCCACGAGCACAGCCGCGAGCACGAGCACGAGGAACACGAACGCGAGGGGGCTGAAGCCGAGCGTGAGGGCGGCGCACCCGACCGCCGTCCATGTCCAGCCGTTCTGGAGCGCCCAAAGCGTGGCGAGCAGCGCGGCGACGCCTGCGGCATAGCTGTAGGTCCCGGTGAAGAGCGGCGCGGCCGCCAGCAGGGCGAAGGCGCGCGACGGCCACACGGCCGTCTCGCCCCACTCGCGATCGCAAACTCGTTCGAAGAGCACGGCGGACACGACGACGGAGGCGAACACGAGCGGCACGTTCCCGAAGAGCGCAGCCGGCGGGTAGTACAGGAGGCTGTAGGAGACGAGCGGGTACTGCCCGGCAAACCAGAGGTTGTCCCAGAGGTACACGCCCTGGTCGACCAGGAGCGTGCGGTAGAGGTGCGCCGGCACGTCGCCTCCGGACGGGCCGACGGCCGCGAGCGCAGCGGCCGCGAAGGCCGCGATCAGCCCTGCGAGCGCCCACTCGCGGTCCCGCAGCGCGACGAGCGGGCCGCCGAGGGCGGTCATGCCGTCTCTCCGTCGAGAGCTCGCGAGCGCGTGGGGGCGCCGATCGGCTTGTACCGTTCGCCCATCATCCGCGTCGTGGGAATCCTAGGCGTGATTGCGGCTGTCCTCGCGCCGCAAGCACACGCGCAGGGCTTCCGGGTCGTCGCGGTGCACGGCCTCGAGCTCGCCGACGTCGAGCCGCTGCACGACCGAGGCGCGCTCGGGTTGCTCGTGCCGGGTGCGGGGCCGGAAATCAGCGGTCGCGCGGCGCTAGCGATGCTCGA
>JACVRM010000097.1 GCA_014534415.1 Thermoleophilia bacterium
GCGAGGCCGGGCCGCGGCGCGCTCACCGCCTCGCCAGGCTCATCACGAGTGCGAGCGCGCCGGCGGCGGCGATCACGCCGGTCACTTGGACGAGCAGTCCGCCGGGCGGCTCGACGGTGGCGATGGCGAGGAGCAGCGCGCTGACGAATACCGCCCCGACGAGTAGCCCGAGGATCGTCCCCAGCCGCCGGGCGACGAGATCGCCTCCCTCCAGGACCGACGTGCGCACCTCGACGCCCAGGAAGGCGAGCTCGGCGAAGAACAGCAACCCGGCGCCGTAGACCACGGCGCGCGTGTCGAGCGCGGCGCCCAGCTCGTCCGCCGAGACGCCGTACGCGATCGCCAAGGCAGCCACCGCCGCGACGATCGGCGCGGCAAGGCCGGCCGCCATGCCGACCACGGTCATCACCACCGCCGCACCGCCCACCGTCCACAGGACGACCGGCTCGCGCTCCGAGACGAGCGCCGGGTAGGCGACGAGCGGCGCCGCCACGACGAGCGCCGCCGCAGTGACGCCTAGCCGCGTGCGGTTCTGGCGAAGCGCCTGAATCCCTCTGCCTCCTCGAGCCTCTCCGCCAGCGGCGTCCCTTCCCGCCACTCGACGACCGCGACGCCGGCTTGCTGGAACCGCGCGCGCAACGCCTCGCGGCCCAGGCGCCAGATCCGGTGCGCGAGCTGATCAACTTGGCTCGGACCGGGTGGCGCGAACGGCACCGGCGAGACCTCCACGACGGCGAGGTCGAACCCTCGAGCGCGCAGGTCGAGCAGCGCGTCGACGGCGCGCGGGTCGAGCAGCGGACTGAGCGCCACGACCAGCGCCTGGGGTGGAAGCGTCCCCGCCGGGATCACGTCGATGTCCTTCCAGGCGTAGTTCTCGATGATCTCCGTGTCGAGCAGCGCGTCGACGACGCGGTACCGCTGGACGATCCCGGAGCCCGGCAGGAACCAGCGGAGCACGCCGCCGAACGAGACGAGGCCCACGCGATCGCGTTGCTGGAGGTACGCGCTCGTCAGCGACGCGGCCGCCCGGACGGCGAGATCGAGCGTGCCGGCCGCCGCACGCCGGGCTTCGACGAACGTGTCGAGAAAGAGCACGACGTCCGTATTCCGCTCAGGGTGGTGCTCGTTGACCCAGAGCTCGCCGCGCCGCGCACTGGCGCGCCAGTTGACCCGGCGGATGCGGTCGCCCGGCACGAACTGGCGCAGGTCGGCGAACTCGATCCCCTCGCCGTGGCGGCGCGACACCTCGTTGCCGGCGAAGACCTGCGTCTCACGCGGCCGCAGCACGAAGCGCACGGCCTCCTCGCGGGGATACACCTTGAGCGGCAGCCGTTCCTCCCAGCGCCGCTCGAACTGGAAGAAGCCGAAGCGGTCGCGTGCGCGCACGTGCACGTCGCCGAGCACGTAGCCACCCCAGCGCCGGCATTCCACGTCGAGACGCACCTCGCGCTCGCCGTCGCGGAGCGCGAACGCGACGGGGTTCGCACTCTCGCGGACGAAGAGGCCGGGCGGCAGCTCCAGCAGCAGCTCGGCGTGCTCGACGGGCCGGTCGGAGCGCAGCTCCACGTTGACGACGACGTTCTCGCCCTCGAGCGCCCGCTCGCGCTCGAGCTCGGCGCGCAGGCGCAGCTCGGGGTCGCGCGCGGCGGCGAGGCCGAGCGCCAGAGCGAACCAGAACGGCGCGGTCACGACGACCAGCTCCGGGCGGTTCGCGATCAGGGCGGCGAGCAGCCCGAACGCGGCGAGCGCCGCGTACGCGGCCAGCTTCGGCGACGCGGCGCGCGTCACGCGAGCGCCTCGGCGCTCTCCGCGGGCGGCGTCGGGACGCTGTCGAGCACTTCCTGGACGACGTCCTCGCCGCGGACGCGCTGCACCCAGAGCTCCGGCCGGAGCGCCAGCCGGTGGGCGAGCGCGGGTGTCGCCACCGCCTTGACGTCGTCCGGGGTCACGAAGTCGCGCCCGCCGAGCGCGGCCCGGGCGCGCGAGAGCTTCAGCACCGCGAGCGTGCCGCGCGGGCTAGAGCCGACCTGGACGCGCGGAGAATCGCGCGTCGCGCGAACGAGATCGACGATGTAGCGGCCGACCGCGTCTGCGACGTGCACGTGCTCGATCGCGCGTTGCATGCCGAGCAGATCCGCTGCGTCGATGACCGGCCGCAGCTCGACCTCGTCGGCGCGCCGCTCGAGCCGCCGCCCGAGCACCTCCCACTCGTCGTCACGCGAGGGATAGCCGACGCCGATCCGGATCAGGAAGCGGTCGAGCTGCGCCTCGGGAAGTGGATACGTGCCCTCGTACTCGATCGGGTTCTGCGTCGCGAGCACCACGAAGGGCCGCTCGAGCGGGTGGGTCACGCCCTCGATCGTCACCTGCCGCTCCTGCATCGCCTCGAGCAGCGCCGCCTGCGTTTTCGGCGGCGCACGGTTGATCTCGTCGGCCAGCAGGAGATTCGTGAAGATCGGGCCCGCGCGGAACTCGAAGTCGCTCTCGCGCTGGTTGTAGATCGACGAGCCGGTCACGTCGGACGGCATGAGGTCCGGCGTGAACTGAACGCGGCCGAAGCGAAGGCTCGTCGCCTCGGCAAACGAGCGTGCCATGAGCGTCTTGGCGAGGCCCGGGTAGTCCTCGATCAGCACGTGGCCGTCGGCGAGCAGCGCCAGCATGACCAGCTCGAGAGCCTCGCGCTTGCCGACGACCGCGCGCCCGACCTCGTCGAGCACGCGCGCCGAGCCGGCGGCGACCACGTCGACGGCGACCACCCTCAGATTCTCTCCAAAGCCTCGACCGCCTCGCGCAGCTGGTCGGCCTCCATCCCCGGCCCGAACCGGTCGTGCGGCGCCTGGCGGTCTGCCCGTACGACCTCCCAGAGCGCCGGCGGGAGGACGGCACGAGCGGCCTCGGGGTGTCGGTCGAGGTCGATCCCGCGCCGCGTTGCCAGCCGGTGCGCGGCCACCTCGCGGAGCCGCGGCCGCAGGCGGTGGTGGAGATCGAATGCGTTCGCCACCCCCAGCGCCGTCTCGCGCTCCAGCCGAGCCAGCTGCGAGAGCCGCTCGGTCCGCTCCGCGCGCGGGCGTCGCGCGCGATCGAACGCGGACGGCACGGTGGGGTTCGCCCGCCGCGCCCCGCCGAGCAGCCAGAGAAGCACGATGCCACCGAGGAAGAGCACGTAGGCCTGAACGGCGACGTCGCGTTCGCCAGGGACGAGCGCGAGCACCGCGAGCAGCACGAAGAAGGCGGCTGCGGCCGCGACGACGAGCGGGACGACGCGCGCTGTCACCGCGGCGCCGCGACGAGCGGCTCTACCTCGCGGGCGAGCAACTCGTCGCGAACTGCCTCGAGCGCCCCGATCGCCTCGTCTTTCATGAGCGGATCGACGATGTGCTCGCTGAACCGTGCCCGCTCGTAGAGGCGCGTCAGGCGGCGCACGGCGGAGCCGCTCGACGTGAGCTCTTCGAGCACTCGCGTCACGTACTCGTGCGGGGCGTCCGCCGGGCGGCGCGGGAGCCCGTGCCTGCCGAGCGTGCGCTCCATTCGCGAGTAGGCGGCGATCACCGCGCGGCGCGGGTCCGCCTCGGCGCGCAGGTCTTCGAGCGTCTCGTCGAAGACGTCCGCAAGCCGCTCGGCGAGTGTCAGGTCGCGCTCCGGCAGCGGCCCGCGGCGGAGGGCCACGATGCCCGCGGCAGTGAATGCGCCGACTGCCGCCGTGAAGACCACGATGACGGGCAGCCAGTCGACGTCGGGCGGCGGGCGGCGCTCGGCGTCCGGGCGCTTCGTCGGCAGCTCGGCAGTCCGGGTGTTCACAGGCGTTTCGGCCTGCCGGTCGCCGTCGCGCAGGCGGCGGAATGTCGCTAGGGCGGCCAGCACTAGGCCGATGATCACCACCGCCGCAAGGATCTGACCGAGCAGCTTCGGCCCGGTGCGCGCCTGCGGGTTGGGCACCTTGCCCGGCGAGAAGCTGAACAGAACGACGGCGATCAGCCCGGCCGCCACGATCGCGAGCACGAGCAGCAGCACGTTGAGGAGAATGCTCTCGGCACTCTGGTCGGGCGCGGTACCGCCGGTGGGGCGGTCGCCGCGGCTCGCCACGACGACGACGGCGAGCAGCGCGAGCACCCCGCTGGCGGTGAGGACGAGCCGGCGCGGGGTCAGCGGACCCAGGGAGCCGCGCCCGCGGCCGTCACCGTCGTCGAGGTCGTTCGTCCTTCGCTCCTTCCGATGCGATGGTACGCCGCGCGCTAGGGCCGTCGCCTCGGACCGCCCCGGTGACGTACAGCTCTCAGTCCTACCTGCAACCGGTCAGGCGCTCGCCGCGGCGGCAGATGTCGCGCCCGGTCCCGCCGGAGAGGCGGTCGCGGCCGCCGCCGCCGTCCAGGTAATCGCGCCCCCGCCCACCCGCGAGGCGGTCGTGCCCGCGGCCGCCGAAGAGGCGGTCGTTGCCGACGCCTCCCTCGAGCCGGTCGCGGCCACCGCTGCCGAGCAGCCGGTCGTGACCGCCGAAGCCGCGCAACCAGTTGGCCGACGCGTTCCCGACGATCCGATCGCCGAAGCGCGAGCCGTCCACGTCTTCGACGTTCGACAGGCGGTCGCGCCCGTAGCCGGACGCGCGCCCGGAACCGAGGTTGACGCGGACGCCCTGTCGCGCGAAGAAGAAGTCGACCGTGTCGAAGCCCTTGCCGCCCTTCAGGAGGTCGTTGCCGGCGCCGCCGTCGAGGTAGTCGTTGCCGCCTCCGCCGCTCACGTCGTCGTTGCCCTCCAGCGCCGCGAGGTAGTTCCGCCCGTCGTCGCCGACGATCTTGTCGTGGAAGCGCGACCCGACGACCGCCTCGATCTTCGGTAGCTGGTCGTTGCCCCACCCGGTCGCGCCGTCGCGCGCGAGGTCGACGCTCACCGCCACCGGAGACTCCTCGAAGACGGCGTAGTCGAGCCCCGGCCCGCCGTCAATGCGATCGTCGCCGGCCTCGCCGGCGAGCTCGTCCGCGCCTGCACCGCCCGCGATGGAGTCGTTGCCGTCACCGCCGCAGACGACGTCGCGACCGCCGCGGGCGTCGATCGCGTCGTCGCCCCCCGACGCGAAGACGACGTCGGCCCCGGGCGTCCCGGTCAGCGAGTCGTTGCCGGGCGTGCCGACGAGCGTTGCGCGCTTTCCCAGGCACCGCAGCCCGGGCTGCCCGCTGGCCGTCGGCACGGCGACGAGCAGGAGGAGGACAGACAGCGCGGCAAGCAGGCGGAGCGGCATTAGAGATCCCTTCGCGGCGGTGCTCGCAACCCCTCTCGGCAGACGTGCGCGCCAACTTGAATGACTGTTCTAATGGCAGCCGTGAACGCCGCCTCGGCCCTTTCGTACATACGCGAGCTCGAGCGCCGCGACGAGACCGTCGCGGTCGCCCTCGGCGCCGTGGAGGAGCTGCTGGGCCGCACGCGCGACCTCGCGGAGCAAGCCCGCATCGCGCGCCGCTTCTCGGAGCGGCTGCCGCGAGAACGCGAAGCAGCCGCTGCGGCCGTCGAGCGCGGCGCGGCCGACGTCTCGCTACGCCGGCGGGAGCTCGACGCCGCAGAGAGGGCGGCGCGCGACCCAGGCGGACGCAACGCCGCGGCACGCGAGGAGGCCGCGGAGCAGGCACGCCGCGCCGCCGAGCGAGCAGAGGAGGAGCTTGCCTCGGCCGTCCGCCGGGCGACCGAGCTCGAGCGGCGCGCCGTCCAAGCGGAAGCCGACGCCTCGACAATCGCCGCCGAAGCGGCGCAGCTCGCGCGCGACCTCGAGGCGGCGCCGCGCCTTGCCGCGCGCTGGCCCGGCCTGCCGGAGCACGGCCTCGACGAGCTGCTGGCGTGGTCGGCGCGAGCCGAAGGCGCCCTGCTGCTGACGCGCGGCGCCCTCAACGGCGAGCGAGAGGCCGTCGTGCGGGAGGCGAACGAGCTCGCGGCGCAGGTGCTCGGCGGCGCACTCGCTCCGGCCGGCGTCGCGCGAATCCGCGAGCGCGTCGAGCAGGCGCTCGATTAAACGCGCGCCCGCAGCGCGTCCCAGGCGCTCGCGAGGACGAACGATGCGGCGGCGAGCAACACGATCGTCCCGCCGGGCGGCAGGTCGGCGTAGTAGGCGACCGTCAGCCCGGCCAGCACGCACACGAGTCCGAGACCCATGGCGAGTAGCAGCGTCGAGCGCAGGCTCCACGCCACCCGCATGGCCGCGACCACCGGCATGACCATCAGCGCAGCGACGAGCAACACTCCGACGACGCGCATCGAGACCGCGACGGTCACCGCGGCAAGGACTGCGACGGCCACATTGAGCGCGGCCACGGGTATGCCCGAGACCTTCGACCCCTCTTCGTCGAGCACGACCGCGACGAGCGGCCGGTAGAGCAGCATCAGGATGGCGAGCCCACCGAGCCCCAGGCCGACGATCGCGGCCAGGTCGGCCTCGTTCACCGTCAGGATCGACCCGAAGAGCACCGCGAAGAGGTCGACGTCCAGCTCGTCCGCGACCGAGACGAGCACCACCCCGCCCGCAATCCCCGTGTAGAAGACGAGCGCGAGCGCCTGGTCGCCCGCCGTCCTGCGAGCCCGCAGCCCCTCGATCGCGACAGCGCCCGCGATCGCTGCCACGAGCGCACAGAGCAGCACCGGGGCGTCTACGAGGTAGCTCGCCGCAACGCCCGCAAAGGCAACATGCCCGATGCCGTCCCCGACCAGGCTCAACCGCCGCTGCACGAGGAAGAAGCCGACCGCAGGCGCGAGCAGCCCGATAACGGCGCCCGCCGCGAGCGCGTAGCGCATGAACTCGAGCTCAAGCATGAGGATGCGAAGGGTCGTGCCAGACGTCCGGCAGCGCGGCCGGCGGGCCGTCGAAGACGATCGCGCCGCGCACGAGCACCACGCGCTCGACGTATCGCTCCACGGCGCCGAATTCGTGCGAGACGTACAGGACGGTCACCTCGAGCTCGCGGTGCAGCCGGTCGAGCAGCGCGGCAAGCGCTTCCTGTCCCTCCGCATCGACCCCGGTGGTCGGCTCGTCGAGCACGAGGAGCGAAGGTTCGCCGGCGAGCGCGCGCGCGATGAACGCGCGCTGTTGCTGGCCGCCCGAGAGCGTCCGCAGCGGCCGATCGGCCACCCGCTCGAGTCCGACGCGCACGATGGACTCCGAGACGATCGCGCGGTCGCGCCGGCGCAGCGGCCCGAGCAGCCCCGAAGCGGCCAGCCGGCCGGACGCGACGACCTCCCGCACCGTCGCAGGCGCGTCGGTCGCGAGCTGCGCGCGCTGCGCGAGGTAGCCCAGCGTGCGGCGCCGCGAGAAGGCGTGCGCCGGCTCGCCGAACAGCCGTGCCTGGCCCCTGGTCGGTCGCTCCAAGCCCAGCACGAGCCTGAGTAGGGTCGTCTTCCCGCCGCCGTTCGGCCCGGCGACCGCGACGAACTCACCGCGCCCGACTCGGAGATCGACGCGCTCGAGAACCGGCTGCCCGGGCCGGTACCCGAACGAGACACCCGCGAGATCTATGGCTACCTGCATGCGAGCGCGCGCCGCAGCGCCTGCAGGTTCGTCCGCATGACGGAGAAGTAGTCCTCGCCGGCAGCGAGCTGCCGCTTGGACAGCCCTTCGAGCGGGTCGAGCACCGCGGTCGCGGCGCCGGTCTCGCGTGCGACGGTCTCGGCGAGGCGCGGCGACAAGAGTGGCTCGAAGAAGACCGTCGTAGCCCTGTGTTCCCGTACCTCGTCCACGACTTTCTGGAGCTCGCGGGGCGACGGCTCGGCCTCCGGCGACAGGCCCGCGAGCGCGATCTGCCGAAGGCCGTAACGGCGAGCGAGGTGGCCGAACGCAGCGTGGCTCGTGACGAATTCGCGCCGAGCGCACTCGGCAAGGCCGCGGCGGAACTCGCCGTGCAGTACGCGCAGCTGGGCGGCGAGCCTCTGCGCGGCCGCCGGCCGGCCGAGCTCGCCGCCAAGCCGCTCGACGAGGCCCGCGTAGCGCGGCGGATCGAGCCAGATGTGCGGGTCGTCGCCGCCGCCGAGTAGATCGAGCGTCTCTCCGTCCGCGTCGCGGGCGGCGTCCTCGAGCGCCGGCTGGAATTCCGAGCCCAGATAGAGGA
>JACVRM010000169.1 GCA_014534415.1 Thermoleophilia bacterium
CGAGCGAGATCGCGAGCTCGAGCGAGTACGCCAGCGCGTAGACGAGCGCCGCCGCAAGCCCGAGGCCCGCGTCCGAGGCTGCGACTGCGATGACGACCACCATCACGGCGATCGCCCGGAACGTCATTGCGATCCCCACCACGCTGGAGGCGGCGAGCTTACCCGCGCCGATCGGGAGCCGCGCCAGCACGACGCCGAGCAGCTGCGCGCCGGCCCAGAGCACTGCGCCAAGCGCCCAGCCGTCGAGCCGCCACCCGGCCAGCAGGAAGACGGGCAGCGCGAGTGCGACCACCACGCCGGCCGCCAGCGCGGGCAGGGCCCTCGGCGGAACCGGACGAGGCGTCGTGAAGGTGCCCACTACGTGAAGAATCCTCGGTAGCGGCGGTAGACCGCGTAGACGCCTGCGGGGATGCCGACGACCGCGCCGCCGAGCGCGCCCAGCCCCCAGGAACCCGCCGCCCAGCCCACGGCAGCGCCGACGGCGATCCCGGCGGCCGCCGTCCCTGCGAGCAGCGCACCCGCTCCGGCGGGCTGGAACACGGGGCGCGGCGCAGGCTCCATGCCCCGCGAGCATACCAGAGCTTGTAACAGCCGAAAGCCGATAGATTTGCGCTAAACGGGGACACTTTGTAGCGTCGTTCCATGCACGTCAGCAGGTACGGCAGCGGGCCGCGCGTCGTGCTCGTACACGGCAGCATCACGAACAGCGTCACCTGGCGCCCGGTGTTGCCACTCGCGCGACGGTACGAGCTCGTCGTGCCCGACCGGCCGGGCTATCCGCCGAACCCGCCTCTCGCGCGGATCGACTTCGAGGAGCAGGCGCACGAGCTCGCGGCACTTTTCGAGGGCGGTGCGCACCTGGCCGGCTTCTCCTACGGCGGCGTGATTGCCCTGCTGGCCGCGGACCTCGAGCCGGACGCGGTACGTTCGCTCACGGTCATCGAGCCGCCGTGCTTCGGCGTCGCGCGCGGTCACCCGGCGGTCGAGGAGACGGTCGAGCGCTTCGTCGCTCTGTGGACTTCGGGCGTCCGGGGCCCGGGCGAGTTCGCGGCCGGCTTTGCAGCCGTGTTCGGCGAGCAGGGACGCGTGCCCGCTGACGTGCCGCCCGGGCGGGAGCAGGGCGTCCGGGCGCTCATGGCGGAGCGGCCTCCGTGGGAAGCCGAGATTCCGCTCGAGCGGCTGGCTACGACGCGCTATCCGAAGCTCGTCTGCTCGAGCGGCGGGCACCCCGCCTACGAGGCCGTCTGCGACGTCTTGGAGCGGCGGCTCGGCGCGCAGCGAGTCGTGCTGGCCGGCGCCGGCCACGCCGTCCACCACGCACCCGGCTTCACGGAAGCGTTCGCGGCCGTGCTGGAGCGCGGCGAGCTAGCCGCGCGGTCCTAGAGCGCGACGGTCGTCCGGTTGCCGGCCGAGTCCGCCACGACGAGCTCCACGGGCACGCCGCTTTGCGGCAACCGGTAGGAGCCTTTGAACCCCCGGCGGCCGAGTTCGAGACGCGTCCGCGTTCTCCCCCGTTCGACGACGACGGTCAGGTGGAGCCAGGGCGTCCCCTCGTCGAAGACGTCCCACGTGAGCGTGCGGCCCTGGACGAGCGCGGCGACAGCGGGCGGCTCGGTGTCGCGGCGCACCTCGATCGCGGGCAGCGCGAGTTCGGTCGTGTTGCCGGCGAGGTCGGTCGCCACGAGGCGCGCGGCGTAGCGGCGCGGCGCTCGCCTGCCCGGGTTCCACGACAGCGTGTGCCGGCCGCGCGGGACCGTGAACGGGCGCTGTTCGCCCGCGACGACCAAGCGCACCGTCGACTTCTTCGAGAGCGAGAACGTCACGCTCGCCCGGTCCCGGAAGCCGTCTCGCGGGAGCGGGTAGACGATGCCCATCGTCGCGAGCGGCGCGACGTCGGGCGGGAGCGCGAGGTACGAGTCGAACCGCGCCCACGCGTCGGCCCACGCAGGCGACTGCGTCCGCTGCGCGAGCCGCTCCAGCAGCGAGACGACGTAGCTGTGGTACTTGAGGGGCGCCTCGGCGCCGCCGAGCGCGTAGAGCGACCAGGCGCCCGTGTCGAACCGCGGCAGCATCGCCACGGCGGCCTGTTCGAACCTCGTTGCGAAGACGGCGGCGTCAGGGCTGCCCGACGCCTTGGCGTAATCCGCAATCGAGAGCGCGGCCTGCAGTTGCGCGTTCAGCACGAGCATCGAGCTGAAGCTGTAGAGGCGAACCCACGGGCCGGCCGACGTGGCGCGTACGAGCGCCGTCGCCGCGCGGTACGCCTGCGAGGCGGGCTCGAGGAGCGCCGGGTCGCCGAGCGCGGCCGACGCGCGCGCGAACGCCTGCGCCGCGACCGCCTGGGCCATACCGGACGTCCACGGCGCACGGCCCCCGCCGAAGGGGAAGTAGTACTCCCACGTCAAGCCCGCGCGCACGGGCAGAGCGCGCATCAGCAGCGCCTCGGCGAGCCGCGCCGTCGCCTCGTAGTCCTTGCGCGCCGCGTGGGTGTTCAACTTCGCGAAGTTGGCGAGCGGGTGAAACTGGAGGCCGCGCGGCGCGAACAGCCGGTAGACGACGCCGTCCTCGCCTTCCACATCGATCGTCCGCGAGGGCGCCGCGTGGCTGCTGAAGTAGTCGGTGTTGACCTCGAGGCCGGCGAAGATCGCCAGCGCGCGCGGCTCGTCGTAGCGAGGCGCCAGGGCGGCAGCCTCGCGAAGCGCGCCCGCGAGGTTCGTGGCCCGCGCCCCGGGGAGCCTGCGCCAGACGGCTACGGCAGTATCGACCGCAGCTCGGTAGCGGGCGGCCGACGTCGCCGACAGGCGGCCGGCCGCGACCGCACGCGCCACG
>JACVRM010000034.1 GCA_014534415.1 Thermoleophilia bacterium
CGGCCCGAACATGATGTTGTAGGCGAGCAGCTGTGAGCGGCCGTCGAAGAGTTCCGCCAGTGTCTTCGTTCCCTCGTCGGTCGCGAAGGTGTACTCCTTCTCGACCGGGACCCAGGGCAGGTCGCGCCGCTCGCGGGCGAGTTCCTCGCTCCGCTCGGCATGCTCGTTCTCGCGCTCGAGCAGCGCGTTCCGGGCCGCCTGCCATTCCTCGCGTGTTCCGACCCTGTGCTCCGTCATCGCTCCCTCCCTGCTTCAGCTCATTGCAACTAAGACTAAGACGCGGCCGAAAACTCATCTCTGAGCGCTCGGGTAGATCGTCACGGGGCGGACAGAGGCCTTTGAGCGGGACCGGGCCGACCTCCTCGAAGCGCCCCCGGCGGCGTGCCGCTGCCGGCTGCCGCCTCGCCGACGAAAACCCGAGCCGACTACCGCGCGCGAGGGGTCGCAGAAGTGGAAGTGGACGCCGTCGCTGAAGCAGAAGGCCCGCGGCGGCATCACGATCACCGCGACCGCTTTAAGCGCTGCGATCGGCGACGTCGGCGGCACGGTCGGCGATCGCGTCCCGGGCCGCTTTGCGCGCCCGCCCCACTCGATTTCGCGCAACGGCTCAGCGCGCCGAGGGCCCGTCAGCGCAGCACAACCTGAGGACATCCTCGACGCATTGCGCCTTATGCGCCGACACCGATGGCGGCCAGGAAAACGAGGACGACGGTCGTCACTGCTAGCAGTCCGTGCAGCGTCACGATCGCGACCGGGAAGTGCTGCTCGGCCGGCACGCCGGGGGTCGATGCGGATGCGTCTGCCGCACGGCTCTGCCGGCGCTGCCACCAGATCGCGAACATCGTCCAGCCGAGCAGGGCGACGACGACCAGGATGGCGAAGGCGATCCAGGCGAGGGCGTCGCTGTCGCTGACGAGGTAGACGATCCAGAGCACGAGGCCGGTCGCGGCCAGCGCGAAGTGGCTCAGGATCAGCGGCGGCCGGATCCGTCGGCCGGGCTCACGCTGGCGCATTCCGCCATGCCTGAGCCACAGCCCCAGGAGCACGACTCCGCCGCCCGCGGTTACGACCCAGCTGATGAGCGCTGCCCACTCCATTTCAGTGCTCCTTTCTGTTGCACCGGATCACCGAGGCACCCAGCGAATCGCGAGCTGGGCGATGCGCTTCTCTAAACACTGAATGTTAGTGTTTAGATTCGTGAGGTGGCTCGCTGGGGCTGCTTGTCGACCAGGCCGCGTCTGCTTGTGAGAGCCGCTGTCGGAACTCGCTCAGGAGCGTCCCGCCCGTTACGAGCACGACAACCGTCAGGTTGCCGTTCCGCCGGACGCGCTTGGCCCCTGAAGCCCAAGCCCGAGCGAGAGCCTGACCGAGCACGGCACGTCCACAGAACGGCAACGAGGGGTCTCGCACTCGATGAGGCCGGCGGTGAGGCCGCGTACGCCCCGCTCGGCGAGACCGGCCCACATGCCTCGGTCGATGCCGCTGGCATCGGGCCGCTTCACGACGAGCGGTCGCAGCGGACACGTGGCGGTTTCCAGAGTCGCCGTGTCGCCCTTCAGCGACTGCACCGAGGCCTGAAAGCCGAGCGAGCCGAGCGCCTCACAGACGCGCTGCAGACCTGTGCTGATGTTTCCCGACGCCTTCAGATTGGCGGCCGCGGCGAGGCTGCGTCCGAACTCCTCGCCCGCTTCGCGGAGGACTTTCTCTCTGCTACGCGCCGGAAGCTTCGTGAGCAGAAGGCCGATCAGCTCTGCGAGCCGCCGGTCGGGGAACTCGACTGCTTCCAGCTCCGGCGTAACGCGGTAGACGTTGGCCGGACGCCCGGCGCCGGGTCCACCGCGGCCGCCCCGCCGCTCGGGCGAGACCGTGAGGAAGCCGGCCTCTGCCAGCCGGTCGAGACGGCTACGCGCGACGTTGCGGTGGACGCCAAGCGCGACCGCGACCTCATGCGCGGTGAACGGATCCTTCCGCGAGCGCGCATAGAGAAGTATCCGGCGAAGCTGGGGATCGCCGGCCGCTGCCAGGCGGTCGAGCGGCACAGTGGGGAAACGCTACCCGCCGCGCGGCTGTGCGAACTCGCGCAGCGCCCCGGAGAATGCCGGAAGGAACAAAGGAGGATCGGATGAAGCTCAACTATCTCGTCAAAGGTCTTCCAGGGCACCCGCTCCACCCGCCGCTGACCGACGCGACGATCGGCATCTACACGGGCGCGACGGCGTTCGGTGTGCTGAGCGCGCTCGGTGTCTCCGAGGGCAACACTGCGGCGGCGTGGTGGCTCGCATTGCTCGTCGGGCTCGTCGTCACCGGCCCGACCGCGCTCACGGGGTTTATCGACTGGCTCGGCATCACGTGGGGCACGCCGCTCTGGCGGACGGCGACCGCACACATGCTCTCGATGCTGACCGCGACCGTGTTCTTCCTGCTCGCCGCAATCTTCGGGCACGGCGGCTACGTCGACGAGGAGGTCACGAGCGGCTCGCTCGTCCTCACCCTCGTCGGCTTCGGTTTCCTCACCCTTGGCGGCTGGCTCGGGGGAACGGTCGTGTTCGTACACGGCATGCGCGTCCTCAACCTCGTCGACGAGCCGGCTAGGCGGGCCGGGGCTCCTGTTCCGCATCCGGAGAAGGAAGCAGCCGAGGGCTCTCGATCGGGCCCGTCAGAGATCGAGCGCTAAAACGATGGAATCTTGGGACGGCTGGCCGTTCGCGCGCCTCTACATGCTGCTGGTCGCACTCGCGTTCGCGGTGATCGGCCTGCAGGTGCTGCTCTTTCACTGGCGGGCGGGGTTTCGCCGCTGGACGATGTACGGGCCGGTCCTGTTCGCGCCGGTGCTCGTCGTCGCGGCAGTGCTCGGCGCGGTCCAGCGCGACGGCTTCTTGGGCTGGTTCGTGCTTGGGGTCTTCGTGCTCGGGATGGTCGACGGTCTCGTTGGCGTCGTCGAGCATCTGCGAGGCATCGCGCGGCGAGTTGGCGGTTTCTCGCTGCGCAATCTGATGAGCGGGCCGCCGCCGCTCTTGCCGGTCGCGTTCACGGCGCTGGCTCTGACGGGCGTGCTCGCGCTCGTGTGGGAGGCGCTGTGAAAGCGCGCGATCAGCTCGGAGCCAAGGAGCTGCAGCTGATCGAGGAGCGGCGCCGCAGCGGCTATCGCCGTGAGTCGCTCGAGTACTTCGGGGAGGTCGAAGCCGAACTGCGTGCGCTGATTGCCCGTCTGCTGCCGGGTGTGCCGGAAGCGATCGACCTCGCCGGCTTCGTGGACGCGCACGCCGCGAACCCGATCGGCCGCGGCGACCGTTCGCCCGGCCTGCCGCCGATCCCCGACCTGTTCGCCCTCGGGTTGCGCCGCCTCCGCGACTTCGCCTTCGTCCGCCTGCCCGCCGATGAACAAGACCAGTTGATCGCGCGCATGCGCCGCGGCCAGGCCGACGAAGAGTTCGGCCTGCCCGCCAAGGAATTCATCGATCGGCTGCTGGTCAAGGCTCTGGCCGGCTATCTCGCCCATCCGGACACGTGGGAGCGGATCGGCTTCAACGGGCCGGCCTATCCCAACGGCTACGCCTGGATCAATCCGACCGCTGTGGCCAGGCGCCACGAGGGGTTTCCGGGGGCGTCGCGGCTGTGAGCGTTCCGCCGCTTCGGGTCGCGGAGCTGAAGCGGATCATGCGCCAGCACGATGGGCCCGTGGACGCCTGCATCGTCGGCTGCGGCGCCGCCGGTTCGGTGCTGGCCAACGAGCTCGCCGGAGCCGGGATGAGCGTCGTCGTGCTCGAGGCCGGCGACTGGATCGACTCGCGCGAGGACATGGTCAACGACGAGCTCTCGATGCTGGGGCCGCTCGACTGGGACGACCTGCGCATCACCGACGGGAACGACCCGATCAAGACCGGGCGGGTCAACACCGGCCGCGCCGTCGGCGGCACGACCGTGCACTTCACGGCGATGTCGCTGCGCCTCGATCCGAGCGACTTCGAGATCGCGACCCGCGACGGCGTGGGGGTCGACTGGCCGTTCGGCTATGAGGAGCTCGCGCCGTACTACGCCGAGGTTGAGCGCATGCTGCCGGTCTCCGGCCCGCGCCGCTCGGCCTGGCCTTCCGGTGCGCCGTATCCGCACGGCGCGCTCCCGTGGTCGGCGAAGGATCTCATCCTCGGGCACGGATTCGACAAGGCCGGCCTGCACGTCGAGATGACGCCGCACGCGATCGCGACCGGCAACGTCGACGGCCGGAGCGCTTGCATGTACTACGGCTTCTGCATGGACGGCTGCAAGAGCGACGCCAAGGGCGCCATGCACGTCACCTATGTGCCGAAGGCCGTCGCGGCCGGGGCCGAGATCCGCGCCAACTGTTTCGCGGTTCGGATCGAGACCGAGCAGGGCCGGGCGACCGGCGTCGCCTACCTGCACGAGGGAGAGGAGCGCTTCCAGCCGGCCGAGCGCGTCTTCGTGTGCTGCTACGCGATCGAGACGCCACGGCTGCTGCTGAACTCGGGCAACCTGGCCAACTCGAGCGACCAGGTCGGCCGCAACTTCATGGTCCACAGCGGCCCCATCGTGTACGGCCGCTTCGACCGTCCGCTCGACAGCTTCGTCACGCCGCCGGTCGGGATCATGACGCGCGATCCCTACCGATGCGATCCCGCCCGCGGCTTCGTGCGCGGCTTCCTGCTCAACACCTACTGCCAGTTCCCGGTCAACTTCGCCCAGGCGCTCGTAGGCAGCAACCCGGATCTCTGGGGCTCGGAGCTGATGGACGTGCTCGACGAGTACGCGCACTGGGGGCTGGTCGCGACACTCGGAGAGGTGCTGCCGAACCCGGACAACCGGGTCACGCTCGCCGACGAGGTCGACGACAACGGCATCCCGGTGGCGCGGATCACCTTCTCCTACGGCGAGAACGACCGGGCGATCATCGACGCTGAGCGTGAGCTGGGCGAGCGCGTGATGGAGGCCGCGGGCGCGACACGCCTGCTGACCAGCGACGGCACACACCACATCCTCGGCACCGCCCGCATGGGCACCGACCCGGCGAGGTCGGTTGTCGGGCCCGACTGCCGCAGCCATGACGTGCCGAACCTGTGGATCTGCGACGGCTCGGTTTGGCCGACCGCGGGCGCGGTCAATCCGAGCCTGACGATCGAGGCGCTCGCGACCCGGACGGCTCGCCTCGCCCTCGAGCACGCGGCGTGAGCAAGGGATGGCCGTCCTGGACGAAATCGAGTGATGAAAGGAGGAGGCAATGAGCGAAACAGTTGAGCCAACGCCCGCGTCCGGCGCGGCCATTGCATATCCGCGCGCATGGAGCCTCGAACGGCATGAGCTCGTGCTGTTCGCCGCCGCGACCGCCGTGGCGTGGGCGCACACGATCGACGAGATCCGCATCGGCGAGCTGATCGCCGTCCCGTTCGGGATCGCAAACGTCGCGCTCCTTGCGTCCTGGAGTCGAATGCGCGCCGGACGGCGAGCGCTGACCTCGATCCTGTTCGGCCTGTTTTGGGGCCTCGCCGTGATCCCGTACCACGTCCTGCCGCTGCTTGAAGGCGCGGTCACCGGTCAGAACGTGAGCGGCCTCTCGCGCCTCGTCGGCGGTGCGGCGATGGTCGCTCTCGGCGTCGCGATCCTGCGGCGGCGCGATGGGGGCGCCGCCGACGAACCGGCAACGCGTTAGCGGGCGCCGGCAAGCAGAGGGACGAAGCGAGATGGCACGGCATCGGAGAGGCGGCTGGGGGCGCGGGCCTGAGCTCCACGCGCTGCTCGCTTACGCGGGGCGGCCGCTCTATCCGCTCGTGCGGCAGGTGACGATCCGGCGTGAGGGCCGGCGCAAGCACGAACCCGCCGACATCCTGCTGCCGGACGGCTACGTCGCCGAGCTGGTCGCGACCGGCTTCAAGACGCCCGTCCACTGCACCTTCGGACCGGACGGCCGCTGTTATGTGACCGAGGCGGGCTTCAAGATCGAGTCGCGCCCACGAATCATGCGGGTCGACGTGGAGAGCGGCGAGACGGACGTCTTCTTCGAGCTGCCCGAGGAACGCTGGATCCAGACAGGCGCGATGACCGGCGCCTGCTGGCACGACGGCTCGCTCTACATCACGAACACGGACACGGTCTTCCGGCTCGACCGCGACGGGAGCATCCAGGACATCGTCACCGGCCTTCCCGGACGAGGCGACCACCAGACGAACCACCCCGTCCTCGGCCCGGATGGGAAGCTCTATTTCACCGTCGGCACGGCGACGAACACCGCGGTGGTCGGGCCCGACAACTTCAATTACGAGTGGCTGCGCCACTTCCCGGACGTCTGCGACGTGCCGGGCGCGGACATCACGCTCGTCGGCACCAACTTCGCTTCGCAGGACGTCCGCGTCGCCGGCAGCCCGGCGCGCCGGATCGAGACCGGCGCCTATGTCCCCTACGGCACGCCGACCCAGCCCGGCCAGGCGATACACGGTGAGGTGAAGGCGAGCGGCTCGGTGCTGCGCTGCAACCCCGACGGGAGTGGGCTCGAGCTCGTGGCCTGGGGGCTACGGAATCCCTTCGGGCTCGCCTTCGACGGCGACGGGCGCCTCTTCGCGACCGAGCACGGGATCGACGAGCGCGGTCACCGTCATATCTTCGGCGACCTCGAAGACCTCTACGAGATCCACGAGGGAGCCTGGTACGGCTGGCCCGACTTCGCCTCCGGTATCCGCCTCGACGACCCGCACTGGGGTCGGCGTGGCCGCGGTCGCGAGCCGCTGCTCGCCGAGCACCCGGATCCGAACCCGCCGAAGCCGTTCGTCACCTTCGAGCCGCACGCGGCCCCGAACGGGCTCGCCTTCTCGCGCGACGCCGGCTTCGGCTTCGAGGGCGACGCCTTCGTCGCGCTCTTCGGCGACCTGAACCCGAATACGACTCGGCAGGCGATGCCGGCCGGCTACAGGATCGCCCGCGTCGACATGCGCAGCCGGGAGGCCGTTGACTTCGCCGTGAACAGGATCGTCGGGCCGGCGTCGAAGCTCCCGCACGGCGGCTTCGAGCGCCCCGCGCACTGTGAGTTCGGCCCGGACGGCGCCCTCTACGTCGTCGACTGGGGTGAGATCAAGATCGCGCCCGAGGCGGGCGGCGTCCGGATGAAGGAGGGCACCGGCACGCTCTGGCGGATACGTCGCGTCCCCGGGGCGCGCGTCAGCGTGAGCCCGCCCGAGCCGCGCCGCGTGCCGCTGTACGCATTTCTCTTCTACATCCCGCTGCTGCTCGCTCTCGCCGCCGTGGGCGTCGGCGTCCGCGCGCTTGCGCGGTGGCTGCGATGAACCAAAGGAGGTCCACGTGAACGTTGGCGACTTCCTGATCGAACGCCTGTCCGACTGGGGCGTCAAGCGGATCTACGGCTACCCCGGCGACGGCATCAACGGGATCATGGGCGCGCTCCAGCGCGCCGAGGAGCGGGTCGACTTCGTCCAGGTCCGCCACGAGGAGATGGCGGCCTTCATGGCCTGCGCCCATGCCAAATGGACGGGAGAGGTCGGCGTTTGCCTCGCGACCTCCGGGCCGGGTGCGATCCATCTCCTGAACGGTCTCTACGACGCGAAGCTCGATCACCAGCCGGTCGTGGCGATCGTCGGCCAGCAGGCGCGGGCCGCGCTCGGCGGCCATTACCAGCAGGAGGTCGACCTGGTCTCGCTCTTCAAGGACGTGGCGCACGAGTACGTCCACATGGTTTCCGACCCGGCCCAGGTGCGACACCTGGTCGACCGCGCGCTGCGGATCGCGCTCGCCGAGCGCACGGTGACGTGCATCGTCGTCCCCAACGATGTCCAGACGATGGACGCCGTGCCCGAACCCAAGCACGCGCACGGAACGATCCACTCGTCGGTCGGCTACTCGCGCCCGCGCGTCGTCCCGTCAGACGACGACCTCGGCCGCGCCGCCAACGTCCTCAACGCCGGCGAGCGGGTGGCGATCCTTGCCGGGCAGGGCGCGCTGCACGCGACCGACGAGCTGGTCGAGGTGGCCGATGTGCTGGGCGCGGGCGTGGCCAAGGCGCTGCTCGGCAAGGCGGCGCTGCCCGACGAGCTGCCGTTCGTCACCGGCGCGATCGGACTTCTCGGGACGAGGCCGAGCTGGGAGCTGATGACCGGCTGCGACACGCTGCTGATGGTCGGCACGAGCTTCCCCTACTCGGAGTTTCTGCCCGAGGAGGGGAAGGCGCGGGCCGTGCAGATCGACCTCGACGGGCGCATGCTCGGCATCCGCTACCCGACGGAGGTGAATCTCGTCGGCGATAGCGCAGAAACGCTGCGCGCGCTGCTGCCGCGGCTCGAGCGCAGGCAGGACCGCGATTGGCGGGAGGAGCTCGAGGAGAGCGTCGCCGACTGGTGGCGGGTCCTCGAGGAGCGGGCGATGAACGACGCCGATCCCATCAACCCGCAGCGCGTCTTCTGGGAGCTGTCGCCGCGGCTGCCGGATAACTGCATCCTCACGTCTGACTCGGGCTCGGCCGCGAACTGGTTCGCGCGCGACCTGAAGATCAGGCGCGGAATGATGGCCTCCCTTTCGGGGACGCTGGCGACGATGGGGTCTGGAGTCCCGTACGCGATCGCGGCGAAGTTCTGCCACCCTGAGCGCGTCGCGATCGCGCTCGTCGGCGACGGGGCGATGCAGATGAATGGCATGAACGAGCTGATCACCGCCGCCAAGTACTGGCGGCGCTGGAGCGACCCACGCTTGATCGTCGCCGTCCTCAACAACCAGGATCTCAACCAGGTGACCTGGGAGCAGCGCGTGCTCGAAGGCGACCCCAAGTTCGAGGCCTCACAGGACATCCCCGACCTTCCCTACGGGCGCTTCGCCGAGTTGCTCGGCCTGAGAGGGATCCGGGTCGAGACGCCGGACGAGATCGCGCCGGCCTGGGAGGAAGCACTGGCCGCCGACCGGCCCGTCGTCCTCGACTTCGTCACCGATCCGGAGGTGCCGCCGCTGCCGCCGCACATCACCCTCGAGCAGGCGAAGATGTTCGCGCTCGCCGCGGCGAAGGGAGATCCGGCTCGCCGCGAGATGGTCGAACGCTCGCTCAAGGACAAGCTCGAGGAGTTCCTCCCCGGGAGGAACTAAAGGCGGCGACGAGCGCGGCCGGCGCGCTCAGGGGTTCGAAGTGCGCGAGTCGGACGGGACGCCTGAGTAGGACTCGACGAAATCTGGAGACTCGAGGCCGGAGCTGGCGCGCGGTTTTGGCTAAACGTATTCCGATCGGCCCCCGAGGCTCATGATCGAGCGGCGAGTAGCGATGGGCACCAGCGCACGACGCGATGGACGTGTCGGCGGCGTCCGTAGAGCTTCATCGGCGCGCTCGCCTTAGTCCCAGCACCGCCGCGGCGGCGGCCGCGACCGCGCCGGCAGCGAGCATGCGCGGGTGCGTCACCGTCAGGAACTGCAGGCTGCGCGCGTGCGCCTCGCCGTCGAAGATGCCGTGCGCGCCGCGGTCGCCGGGCAGCGCGCCGGCCAGGTTGTCGCGACGATCCCGCTCGACAGGCTCGGTGGTCTGCTGCGCCGCGTAGCCGTTCCGGGCGAGATAACGGTCAAGCAGGCCGGGCGCGAGCTTGTTGCCGAGCAGCGCCCGGACGGTGGAGCCGCCGACCCAGAGCTCGCGCCGCGGGTGCTCGGCCGCGAAGACGACGGCGCGTGCAGCAAGCTCCGGCTGGAAGATCGGGGGCACGGGCTTCGGGTGGCGAGGTAGGCGCGTGCGCACGACGCTGAAGTGAGGCGTGTTCAGCGCCGGCAGCTGCACCATGGTGACGCGGACGTTGGTCTTGTCGTGCAGGAGCTCGCAACGCAGCGACTCGGTGAAGCCCTCGATCGCGTGCTTGGCGGCGCAGTAGGCCGCCTGCAGGGGGATCGCCCGGTAGGCGAGCGCTGAGCCGACCTGGATGATGACGCCGCGGTCACGCGGGCGCATATGCCGCAGCGCGGCCAGCGTCCCATGCACGTAGCCGAGGTAGGTGACCTCGGTCACGCGCCGTACCTCGTCCGCGCTCAGCTCGGCGATCGGTGAGAAGACGGAGAGCATCGCGTTGTTGACCCAGACGTCGATCGGTCCCAGCTGCGCCTCGATCGCCGCGGCGGCCGCCTCGACAGCCTCGGCGTCGGCGACGTCGAGCGCCGAGATAAGCGCGCGGCCGCCGAGCTCTTCCACCTCGCGCCGCGCCGCCTCCAGCCCGTCGCGGCCGCGCGCGATCAGACCGATGCGCGCACCCCGGCGGGCGAACTCGCGCGCGCAGGCGCGCCCGACTCCCGATGACGCTCCCGTGATGACGACGACCGCGCCTTGCATCAGTTCGCGAGCGAGACGAAGCCGCCGACGATGGCGCCGTAGGCGATGTGCGCGATGATCGTCGCCAGCGGCGTCTGGCGGCCGTAGTTGAGCAGCAGGAAGCCCGGTGGCTCGAGCAGTGGCGCCGAGCCGGCGGCGGTGAAGCCGGTGCCCATTCGCGGATGGACGACCGGGAGCAGGATGTTGACCAGGGCGCTGCCGGCAAAGATGGCGTGCACGAGGCCGAAGAACGCGCCGAGCAGGAACCCGCTTCGGTCGATGACGAGAAAGATCGCGTAGTAGCCGAGGGCGAAGAGCAGGCCGAAGCCGAAGTGGAGCGCGTAGCCGATCGCCTTCGCGCGCACCCGGTCGGCGGTGACCGCGGTCCCGAGTAAGAAAGGCAGGTCCATTCGGGTCAGGCCGAACTCGCTCGCCGCCCGCAGCAGCGTCGTCAGCACCAGCGTGCCCGCCAAGCCGCCGACGAGCGCGCCCCAGATCACGTCCCAGCCTCCTCGATCGAGACGGCCGCGTTGATCAGCCCGAGGTGTGAGAGGCCCTGCGGGAAGTTGCCGAGGAACTCGCCCGTCGCCGGATCGATCTCCTCGGCGAAGAGACCGACGTCGTTGGCCAGCGGAACGAGCTCGTCCATCAGCGCCGCCGCCTCGTCGAGGCGACCCTGGCGAGCGTACGCCTCGACCAGCCAGAAGGAACAGGCGAGGAAGGCGCCGTCCTCGCCGGGGAGGCCGTCGTCGCCGAGAAAGCGGTGGATCAGCGGGCCGCGAGCGAGCTCGCGGCGGACGGCGTCGACGGTGGCGAGCAGGCGTGGCGCGCGGGGGTCGTCGTAGCCGGCAAGGACGGCGAGGAGGAGCGAGGCATCGACTTCCTCTTCGTCGACGCTGCGGACGTAGCTTCGCGTGCGCTCCGAATAGCCGCGCGTCTCGACGAACTCACGGACTCGCTCCCGCTCACGGCGCCACCGCTGGCTGTTCTTCACCGGCAGCAGGCCGCGCTCGGCCAGCTCGCAAGCGCGCCCGAGCGCGACCACGCACATCATCTTCGATTGGATGAAATGGGCTGGCTCGCTGCGCGTCTCCCAGATCCCCGCGTCCGGCTGTTCCCAGCTCTCGCAGACGAAGTCGGCGAGCTCGGCGAGGCGCCGGCCGTGGTCGCGATCGAGCCCACCGGTGGAGGAAGCGAAATGGGAGGCGGCCTCCAGGACCTCGCCGTAGACATCGAGCTGCGTCTGATCGGCTGCGCCGTTGCCGACTCGGACCGGCAGCGAGCCGCGGTAGCCGGCGAACGGGAGCGACCGCTCGTCGGCCTCGGCGCGCCCGTCGAGGCGGTAGAGCACCTGCAGGCGCGGGTGGGTCAATTGCGACGCGTGCAGGATCCAGGAGAAGAAGGCGCGCGCCTCGGGCGCACAGCCGAGCGCGAGCAGCGCCTGGAGCGTGAAGGCGGCATCACGCGGCCAGGAGAAGCGGTAGTCCCAGTTGCGCTCGCCGCCGATCTGCTCGGGCAGCGACGTCGTCGCGGCAGCGGCGATCGCGCCCGAGGGCGCAAAGACGAGCAGCTTGAGCGCGAGCGCGCTGCGGATCACCGCCTCCTGCCAGGGCCCGCCGTACTCGCGAGCGGCTGCCCACTCGCGCCACGCGCCCGCCGTTGACCGAAGCCGCGCTTCGGCGTCCGTGCGGGTCGGCAGGACAAGCGGCTCTTGATGAGCGGCGGTGAGGACGAACAGGCTGCTCCCGCCTTCGCCGACGCTGAAGCGACTGGTGATCGTCTGCTTGCCGTACTCGGGCTCTCCAGCCTCCCAGCTGCAGAGAGCAAGCGCATCGCGGCCGCTCACGGCAACGGGGATGCCGGCACGCTGCTCGATCCGCGTTTTCCCGCCGCTGTAGCCGAAGTGCGGATCGAGCCGCCAGCGCAGCGGCACCGTGCCCGTTACGCCCTCGACGCGTCGGACGAGCTCGCGATAAGGGCTGAGCTCACCGGCTGGCAGCGTCATCGCGTCGGTGACCCGTACGTGTCCGGTGCTCGTCGCGAACGTGGTCTCGAGCACGTTCGTCTCCGGCAGGTAGCGGCGCGATGCCTCGTATGGCACCTCCGGCTCGAGCACGAACCGGCCGCCGCGTTCGGCGTCGATCAAAGCGCCGAGAACGCTCGGCGAATCGAGGTCGGGCAGGCACAGCCAGTCGATCGAGCCGTCGCGGGCGATCAGGGCGACCGTGCGGCCATCGCCGATCGCGGCGTAGTCGCGGATCGGCGCGTAGCCGTTGAACCGCGCTGGCCTCCCACTCATCGCTTCCTCTCCTTGCCGTGCGGGACGTGCTGAGACCTGAGTAAACCGCGACACAACGTCCTCGCGCCGCGGTGCTTCGACGAATTCGCTTCTCCGGTCGCTAGTTGGTGTCCCGCGCGTGCCGGTTCTTACCGTCGGCGTGCGCTGAGGGGTCTGGGCCCGCGCACCGGCGCCGGGCAGCCGATCGAGCAGCGACGTAAGGACGGTGCCCACGGCGACACCAACCCCTCCGACACCGAGAGACAAGGAGGAGCACATGCCCTGGGGAAGTTGGATCAACGATCTGCCGACCGAGTTCTTCCTGGTCGTGCACATCACCGCCTTCGCGCTCGGCGCCGGCTTCGCCTGGCTGGCGTTCACGCGTGAGCTGGCGCTGCTCGGATCGGCGTTCTCGCTCTTCGCCGCCGCCGAGCTCGTCTACATGACCTACCACCTCGACTGGACCGTTTTCCTTTTCGCGCACACGATCGCCGAGGTGCTCGACCTGGCCGCGTTCGTGCTCGTCTTCGCGGCGGCGGTCTACTCGGCCGTCCGCCGGCCGGCGCTCAACACCGTCGGGGTGAACCGCTGATGAGGAAGTTCCTCCTCCCGGCTCTCGCGGCCGCCGCCTTGGCGGCGGGCTGCGGCGGCTCGGGCGAGAGCAGCGAGCCGGTGGCGACGACCGAGGTGCAGATGGTCAAGAGCTACCGCTTCGATCCGAAGGTGATCGAGATCAAAGCCGGGGAGACGGTCACCTGGACGAACGAGGACAACTTCACGCACACGGTCGAGGTCGAGGGCCGGGAAGACCACGAGCTCGAGCGGGGCGAGAGCTTCTCGCTCACCTTCGACACGCCCGGCACCCACCACTACGTCTGCACGCTGCACAGCAAGGACATGGACGGCGAGGTGATCGTCAAGTGAGCCTCGCCGAGCTGAGGGGCGACGTCGTCATCCTTGCCTGCGCGATCAGCGCCGGCATCCACGGGGCGCTCGTGCCCGGCCACCTCGACGAAGGCACCGGGCCTGGTCTCGGCTTCGCCGCCGCGACGGCGGCGCTCGCGGCGTTGGTCGTCTGGCTGACGCGGCGGCCCGCGAGCCTGCCGGCTCTCGCAACCGCGGCGGCGACGCTCGCCAGCCTCCTCGCCAGCTACGCGCTGGCGATCACGACCGGCTTGCCCCTCCTGCATCCAGACGCGGAGCCGGTCGACGGCCTCGCCCTCGCCACGAAGGCGATCGAGGCCGCCGGCCTGCTCGCGGCGACGAGCCTGCTCTGGAGGCCGTTCGCCGTGACACTCCTGCAACCGAAAGGAACACTGACATGAACACGCGTACCTACCGCCCCATTCCTGTGGCGCTGACGATGCTGATCGCGATCTTCAGCGCTGTCGTCGCCCTCGCCGTCGCCGGCGGCCACGACGCGGCGGCGCACGGGAACGGCGACCAGCATGCGACGACGCATGCGACCGCCGCTGACAACGCGGCGCGGATCTCGAGCAGTGAGTTCGCTCTCCGCCAGGAGATGCGCCGGCTGTGGGAAGACCACATCACCTGGACGCGCCTGGCGATCATCAGCCTGACGACCGACTCTGCGGACACCGAGGCCACGGTCGGGCGGCTGCTCGAGAATCAGACCGACATCGGTGACGCAGTGAAGCCGTTCTATGGAGAGGCGGCCGGGAACGAACTCACCCGTCAACTGCGCCTGCACATCCTGATTGCCGCCGACGTGGTCGCCGCCGCGAGGGCGGGCGATCCAGCCGAGCTCGCCGACGCGCAGGCGCGCTGGCAGTCCAACGCCGACGACATCGCCGCACTCCTGAACAGCGTCAATCCGAAGCACTGGGAGCTGGCGACCCTGAAGGCGGAGATGCACAAGCACCTCGACCTGACGACCCAGGAGGCGGTCGCGAGACTGCAGGGGAACTGGAGCGCGGACGTCGCCGCCTACGACCAGATCCACGAGCACATCCTCCACATGTCCGACCTCCTCTCGGCCGGGCTCGCGAAGCAGTTCCCGCAGCGTTTCCGCTAACCGCTGCAGCGCTCGCGCTGAGATCGTCCCGGAGCGGCTCTTCCGCTCCGGGACGACTCGTTATAGGACGTCTTTCAGATCGCGCCATCCTGGAGCGCGCGAGCGGGCGCCGCTGACGACGCCTCGTTCGCGGTGATCGCGCGCGGCTCGCGTTTTCGACAAGCGCGCGACCCTATTCGAGAGGTAAGAATCGCGCCCGAGGCGTCACCAAAGAGACATGCAAACGAAGATGGCGAACGGGGCGCATCACGAGATCTTGCGCTGGCGGCGCGAGCAGCTCATCGATTCGGGCTTTTCGCTGTCAGCCGCAGCGCGCCTGGCCGACGACGGGCGCTACGACCTGCACGCGCTGATCGAGCTGGTCGAGCGCGGCTGTCGGCCCGAGCTAGCCGTACGAATCGTCGCACCACTGGACGACAAGGTCGCCCGGTGAGCACCACTACCCATACAGTCGCGGATCGAATGGAGTCGACGACTCACCCGTCGGCCGGGGTTTCCGTTCCGCCGCCCGCGGTCCTCGACGACGAGTCGCGGGTATGGCTGCGCGACCTGCGGGCGGAAGGCCGCACGAAGGATGACGCTGTCGCGCGCCTGCACGCCCTGCTCCTCCGCGCCGCGCGGTACGAGTGCGCCCGCCGCCGCCCGACGCTGCCGCACCTGCGCGGCAACGACCTCGACGACATCGCGAACCAGGCCGCCGACGACGCGCTCGTCAGCGTGCTCGCTCGCCTCGACGACTTTCGCGGCGCCAGCCGCTTCACGACTTGGGCCTATAAATTCGCGCTGCTCGAGGCGGCGGTGAAGCTGCGGAAGCGCTCCTGGCAGGGGCGGGAGTTGCCGCTCGAGCCTGAGACGTGGAGCCTGTTCACGAGCGTGGGGATCGAGCCGGACGAGGAGGTCGAGCAAAGCGAGTTGCTGACGACCGTGCAGCGGGCGATCGCGGACCTCTTGACGCCGCACCAACGGCGTGTCCTGGTTGCCCTCGCGCTCAATGGCGTGCCGATCGACGTGCTCGCCGAGCGGCTGAGTACGACCCGCGGCGCGCTCTACAAGACGCTGCACGACTCGAGGCGAAAGCTGCGCAGGCATCTCGACGAGCAAGGGCTGTCCGTTGACGCACTATTGGAGGAGGCGCACTGATGGAGCGACCGGAACTCAAGCAGGCGCTCGGCCGGCTCCTCGGACCGGCCGCGCCTGAAGTCGGCTGCGACGTCTGCTTCGACGAGCTCGACCGTTACGTGGAGCTCGAAGTGGCCGGCCGTGACGCCGACGCCGCCATCCCGGGTTTGCGCGCGCACCTGGAAGGGTGCCCCGCCTGCCGTGAGGAGCACGAGAGCCTGTACGCGCTCGTCAGCGGCGAGCAGGTTCTCTAACGAGCGCAAGGAAGCGCCGCCTTCACCTGGCGTTGCCGCCCGCGGCGTGAGTGCGGCCGCGATCGGTCGCCTACGCCAGTCCAGTCAGTCGCGGTATGGAGCGAGCGACGATGACAGGCCGTCCGCGGTGCGTATCACGCCCGTCGAATTCGCGCGGCCACGGCGCCTTGAAGGCGGCGTTCCTCGGCAGCGCGGCAACTTCGGCTGGGCACGCGTGGAGGTGCGGCGCCCGTCGCCGTACGGGCCCGGCCACTTGTCTCAGCGCGCCTTCGTCGAGACGACGATTTCGTCCCGGTGGCCGGCGACCACTTGCCGACGCGGCGGTATTGCATCGCAGCGCCGAGCCTACTATAGTGAACCTAATGGTTCAGTATCCAGCGACCGTCGACCGCGCGTTCGCGGCCCTCGCCGACCCGACCCGCCGCGCCGTCCTCGAACGGCTCGGTTCCGGCAGCGCGACGATCAGCGAGCTGGCCGAGCCCTTCGGCATGTCGCTGACCGGGATGAAGAAGCACATCCGGCTGCTCGAGGAGGCGGAGCTCGTGACGACGGAGAAGGTCGGCCGTGTCCGCAGGTGCATGCTCGCGCCTTACGCCTTCGAGGGCATCAGCACGTGGCTGCAGCGGCTCGACCGCTTCGCGCAGGTCGTCGAACGCACGAAAGGAGACCGATGAACACCACCACCGTCACCACCCCGAACGTGCTCGAGATCCGCGTCGAGCGGATCTTCGACGCACCG
>JACVRM010000121.1 GCA_014534415.1 Thermoleophilia bacterium
CCTCGACCCTCTGCGGGGCATGCTACGAGGTCTGTCCGGTCAAGATCGATATTCCGCAGGTGCTCGTTCACCTGCGAGGCCGTGTCGTTGACGAAAGTCGGCCCGGCGCCGGCGAGCGCGCTGCAATGCGGGCGCTCGCGTGGACGTTCGGCGACGAGCGTCGCTACGAGCGGGCGCAGAAGCTGGGGCGCGCCGGCGGTCGCGCTTTGGCGCGTGACGGGCTGATCTCGCGCCTGCCCGGCCTTGGCGCCTGGACGGATACGCGCGACCTTCCCGCCGTGCCGCGCCAGACGTTTCGCGAGTGGTGGTGTTCGCGGTGAGGGCGGCACGAGAAGAGATCCTCGCGCGCGTGAGACTCGCGCTCCGCGACGTCCCGGCCGATGAGCGGCCCGATGACGTCGCCGTCCCGCGGGGCTACCGCGACAGCGAGCCGGGTGGAACGGTCGAGCGGTTCGTCGAGCGCGTCACCGACTACGGCGCACGCGTTCGGCTCGTTGCGCCCGCAGAGATCGCGGCGGCGGTCGAGGACGCGTGCCGCGATACGCACGCCGAACGGTTGCTCGTGCCTCCGGACTTGCCATCCGCCTGGGTACCGGAGAGCGTGGAAACGGTCGCCGACCTCGATCTCGTGCCGGCGGAGCTCGACCGAGTAGGCGCTGCGCTGACCGGCTGCGCGCTCGCGATCGCGGACACCGGCACGATCGTCTTCGACGGCGGTGCGCGCCAGGGCCGGCGCGCGCTGACGCTCGTCCCCGACGTCCACGTCTGCGTGGTCGAGGAGACGCAGGTTCTGGACGGCGTCCCGGCGGCGCTGCGGCGCATCGCCGCGGACGTGCGCGCCGCGCGTCGCGCCATCACCTTCGTCTCGGGTCCCTCGGCGACCTCGGACATCGAGTTCTCGCGCGTCGAGGGCGTGCACGGCCCGCGGCGCCTCGAGCTGGTCGTCGTGCGCGGTTGACGTAGCAGCTTTCGATTCGTCGAGAATCGAAAGCAATTGACAGACGGCGCGAAAGTGTCGTAAGGTCGCCCCGCTGAGCGAATCGTCACGTAGGAAGAACCGGACGGCGCCGAACGTCCCCAACCTCTCGCAGCGCGAGCGGCAGCAGCATGTGCTGCGGCTACTCGAGACGCGCGATTCCGTTCAGGTTGCGGAGCTTTCGGAAACCTTTGCGGTTTCCGAGGTCACGGTTCGCAACGACCTGGCCGAGCTCGCGCGCCAGGGGCTGGTGGCGCGCGTGCGCGGCGGCGTGCGGGCGCTCCAGCCGGCGCAGTCGGAGCTCGGATTCGACCTGCGGCTGCGCATCGAGGCCGATCGCAAGCAGGCCATCGCCCGCGCCGCGGCGTCGATGGTCGACGAGGGCGAGGCGGTCGCGCTCGACTCGAGCACCACGGCGTACTACCTCGCGCTCGAGCTGCGCTCGAAGCGCGAGGTCGTCGTCGTCACGAACGGGCTGCTGATCGCCGCTGCGCTCGCCGACGCACCCGGCATCACCGTTCTCGTCACCGGGGGCATGCTCCGCCTGTCGGCCATGTCACTCGTAGGCGACCTCGGCCTCGACGTCCTGCGCTCCGCGCGCATCAATAAGGGCTTCCTCGGCGCCCGCGGCTTGAGCCTGGAACGCGGGCTGATGGACCTGAACCCGGACGAGGTGCGGATCAAGCAGGAGATGGCCGACGCGTGCGAGCGGGTCGTCGGCATCTTCGACGGGACGAAGTGGCAGCGAAGCGCACTCCTTTCATTCGTTGCCGCCGACCGGGTCGATGCGATCGTGACCGATCGGAGCGCGCCGGCCGACGAGGTGCAGGCCTGGCGCTCCCGCGGAACCGACGTCGTCGTCGTCGAGGCCGCCGCCCGCGAGCGCTCGCCCATTCGTCCGCGCGACCTCCGCCGTGTCGTGAGCAGCTGATGGAGCGCGTCTGCTTCGTCCTCCAGGTTCGCGCCGACCGGCTCGAGGAGTACCGCGAGCGCCACCGGAACGTGTGGCCCGAGATGCTCGCCGCACTCCGGGAGACGGGCTGGCGCAACTACTCGCTGTTCCTCCGCGAGGACGGCATGCTCGTCGGCTACCTCGAGTGCGACGACTTCGAGGCAGCGCTGACAGGCATGGAGGCGCACGAGGTCAATGCGCGGTGGCAGGCCGAGATGGCGCCGTTCTTCGAAATGCCCGACGATGCGCGGCCGGACACCGCTCTGGAACGCCTGCCGGAGGTCTTCCACCTTGACTAGCCGACGCGCGGACGGTGGCTCCTGATGGCGACGCTGGTCGCCGCCGACCTTGGCGCCCAGAGCGGACGCGTCGCGCTCGGACGCTTCGACGGCGAGCGCCTCACGGTCTCGACCGTGCACCGGTTCGCAAACGTGCCGGTTCGGACGCGAGGCCGGCTGCAGTGGGACATCCTGGCGCTCTACCAGGGTGTGCTCGACGGACTGCGCGCCGCCGCTCGCGAGGCTGGCCGCGTGGACGCCGTCGGCGTCGACTCGTGGGGCGTCGACTTGGCGCTCCTCGATCGCGCCGGCCGGCTGCTCCAGAACCCGGTGCACTACCGCGACGCGCGCCGCGCGAGCGCCGTCGACCGCGTGCTCGCCGAAGTCCCGCCGCGTGAACTCTACGAGCGCACCGGAACCCAGCTGATGCCGATCAACAGCATCTACGAGCTCGCCGCAATGGCGGCGGAGCACGATCCTGTCCTCGACGTCGCCGAGACGATGCTCCTGATGCCGGACCTCCTGCACTACTGGCTCGGGGGCCCCCGCGCGTCCGAGTTCACGAACGCGACGACGACGCAGCTGCTCGATCCCCGAGAGGGCGGCTGGGCTCTGGACGTCGCAACGCGGCTCGACATCCCCGCGCGGCTGCTTCCGGAGATCGTCGCGCCGGGAACGGTGCTCGGGCCGCTGTCCGCCGACGTCGCCGAGGAGACCTCCCTCACCGGCGCCTCCGTCGTCGCCGGGGCGACGCACGACACCGCCGCGGCGGTCGCGGCGATTCCGTTCCGCACAGCCGGATCGGCGTACATCAGCGCCGGCACGTGGTCGCTGGTCGGTCTCGAGGTGAAGGAGCCGGCGATCGACGACCGTACCTTCGCCGCCAACCTCACGAACGAGGGCGGCGTCGCCGGCACCTTCCGGCTGCTCCGCAACGTCACCGGCCTGTGGCTGCTCCACGAGTGTCGCCGCATGTGGGCGCTCGACGGCCGCGACTACTCCTTCGAGGAGCTCGTCGCGCTCGCCGAGGACGCGCCCGCGCTGCGTTCGCTCGTCGACCCGAACCACGCGCTGTTCGCTCCTCCCGGCGACATGCCGCGGCGGGTTCGCGAGTTCTGTGCGAGAACGGGCCAGGGCGCGCCCGAAGAGCCCGCGGCCGTCGTGCGCTGCATCCTCGAGAGCCTCGCCCTCAAGCACGCGCAGACGATCGGCCTGCTTCGCGAGGCGACGGGCGCAGCGCCGACCGAGGTCCACATCGTCGGAGGCGGTGCGCGCAATGAGCTCCTCTGCCGCTGGACGGCCGACGCTGCCGGCATGCCCGTGGTCGCGGGCCCCGTCGAGGCGACCGAGATCGGCAACCTCGTCGTCCAGGCGATCGCGCTCGGCGAGCTCGCCTCGCTCGACGACGCCCGCACCGTCGTTCGCGCCTCGTTCGAGCCGACGGTGTACGAGCCGGAGGGCTCGCCGGCGTGGCGCGAGGCGCGCGAGCGCTTCGAGCAGATCGCGTCCGCGGCGCAGCTCCGCGAGGAGGTCGGAGCGTGACGGAGACGGCCGGCGTTCTCAGCGGGATCGCCCCGCCGGCCGATCTGTGGGACGAGACGGTCGCCACGGGACTCGAGGGCGTCGACGAGCTCGTCTACCGCTCCAACCTGCTCGGAGCCGATCGGGCGCTCGCCAACCAGGGCGGAGGGAACACGTCGACGAAGGGCATCACACGCGATCACGCCGGCCGCGAGACCCGAACGCTGTGGGTCAAGGGCTCGGGCACGGACCTGGCGACGATCACGCCGGTGGGCTTTGCGGCGCTCCGGCTCGACGACGTCGTGCCCTTGCGCGGCCGGGACGCAATGGACGACGCCGAGATGGTCGACTACCTGCGGCGTTGCGCGCTGTCGCCGGACCAGCCGAGGCCGTCGATCGAGACGCTGCTGCACGCCTTCATCCCCGCGACACACGTCGACCATACGCACCCCGACGCCGTCATCGCGCTTACGTCCTCGCCCGACGGGCGGCGGCTCGCGCACGCGGCGTTCGGCGAGGAGGCGGTCTGGCTGGACTACCAGCGGCCGGGCTTCGACATGTCGAAGCGGATCGCCGAGCTGCTCGGGGCGAATCCTGCGGCGCGCGTCGTGTTGCTCGCGCTGCACGGGCTCGTCACGTGGGGCGAGACGAGCCGGGAGGCGTACGCGAGCACGCTCGACGCGGTCAGCCGCGCCGCCGAAGCGCTCGCCCGCGCGGGGAGCGGACGGTTCGGCCTCGGCGGCCCACGCGTCCGAAGCATCGACGGCGACGAGGCCGCCGGCCTGCTCGCCGCGTCGCTGCCGGCGCTGCGCGGAGCGCTGCTCGCCGACGCGGACGGCGTCGTCCTCGAAGTCGACCGCAGCCCCGAGGCCGTCGCCTTCGCGTCGTCGCGGCGGGCGTCGGAAGTGAGCCAGGTCGGCGCGCCGTGTCCCGACCACCTGATCAGCACCAAGCACAAGCCGCTCGTCGTCGACTTCGACCCCGGCCGGGACACAGCGGCCGAGCTTGCTCGAGGGTGCGTCGACGGCGTCGAGCGGTACGCGGCGTGGTACCGGGACTACTACGCTCGCAACCTCAGCGACGAGAGCCGGCCGTACCCGATCGACCCGGCGGGTCCGCGTGTGGTGCTCGTCCCGGGCGTCGGCATCGTCACGGGCGGCGCCGACGCCGGCCGCGCCCGTCTCGCTCGTGATCTCTACCACCGGGCGATCGCCGTGCAGGACGCCGCAGACGCGGCGGGCGGCTTCAGGTCGCTCACAGAGGCGGAGGCGTTCGCGATCGAGTACTGGCCGCTCGAGCGCTACAAGCTCACGCAGGCGCCGCCGCGGGGCGAGCTGGCCGGCCGGGTCGCGCTCGTCACCGGTGGCGGGAGCGGGATCGGCCGCGCCACGGCACGGCGGCTCGCCGAGCTGGGCGCGCACCTCGTCGTCGCCGACCTCAACCTGGAGAGCGCCGAGGCCGTCGCCGACGAGATTCGCGAGGCGCGTGGGTACCGGCGGGCCGTTGCGGCGCCCGTCGACGTCACGAGCGAGGACGACGTGCGCGAGATGGTCCGGCGCGCCGTGCTCGCCTATGGCGGCCTGGACATCCTCGTCTGCTCCGCCGGCATCGCCACCAGCGCGCCGCTCATCGAGACGAGCGTCGCCGAGTGGGAGAAGAACCACGGCGTGCTGGCGCGCGGCTACTTCCTCGCCGCGCGAGAGGTGTTCCGCGTGCTCGTCGAGCAAGGACGCGGCGGCTCGATCGTCTTCGTCGGCTCGAAGAACAGCCTCGTGGCGGGCGCGAACGCGTCGGCGTACTCCTCGGCGAAGGCCGCCGCGCTGCACCTCGCGCGCTGCCTCGCCGAGGAAGGCGGCCGGCACGGGATCCGGGTCAACACGGTCAACCCGGACGCCGTCATCGAGGGCTCGAGCATCTGGTCTTCGGAGTGGCGGGCAGAGCGGGCCAGCACGTACGGGATCACGGAGGAAGACCTGCCGGCCTTCTACCGAGGCCGTACCGTGCTGGGCGTCAACGTCTTTCCGGAGGACGTCGCCGAGGCGATCGCCTACTTCGCCGGCGCGCGCTCCGGGAAGTCGACGGGCAACGTCGTCAACGTCGACGGCGGCGTCACGGCCGCGTACCCGAGGTGACCGGCCCGAGCTCCCCGCCGCTCGTCGAGCTGCGCGGCATCTCGCGCAGCTTCGGCGGCGTGCAGGCGCTGAGCGACGTAGATCTCCAGCTGCGCGCGGGCGAGGTGCACGCGCTGGTGGGTGAGAACGGCGCCGGAAAGTCCACGCTCGTCAAGATCCTGACCGGCGTCCACCAGCCGGACGCGGGCGCAATCTTCTTCGAGGGCGAGGAGCAGCGGATTGGCGGCGCCCACGACGCCCAGGTGCTCGGAATTGCCGCGATGTACCAGGAGCCGTCCGTCTTCCTCGACCTCTCCGTGGCGGAGAACATCTTCGCCGGGCGGCGCCCGCGCGGCTTGCTCCGTTCGGTCGACTGGTCGCGCATGAACCGCGCTGCCGCCGCGGTGCTCGCCGAGCTCGGCGTCGACTTCGGCCCGGATACGCCGGTTCGCGGCCTCGGCGTGGCCGACCGCCAGCTGCTCGAGATCGCGAAGGCGCTGTCGGCCGATGCCCGCGTGCTGATCATGGACGAGCCGACCGCGGCGCTCTCGCCGCGCGAGGTCGACAACCTCTTTCGGGTCGCGCGGGCGCTGCGCGACCGCGGCGTCGCCGTCGTCTTCATCAGCCACCGCCTCGAGGAGGTGAGCGTGATCGCGGACGTCGTGACGGTGCTGCGCGACGGCCGCCGCATCGCCACGCGGCCGGCAGGCGAACTCTCGCACGCGGAGATCGTCCGCCTCATGGTGGGGCGCTCGCTCGAGGCGCTCTTCCCCAAGGAGGAGGCGGAGATCGCCGA
>JACVRM010000007.1 GCA_014534415.1 Thermoleophilia bacterium
ATTGCGCCGAGCAGCCCGGCGAGGTTGAAGAGCGTCACGGCGACGTCGGCGAGCGTCGGATGGTCGAGCACGTAGCGGCCCTGAAGCTCGAGCACCTGCTGCGACCACCAGCGCGTCCGGCTCAGCCCGTCGAACGCGACGGAGCCCAGCATGACGGCGACGAACGGCAGCGTCGCGCGCCGCGGCTCCGGCAGCGCAAGGCCCGTCACCGGCGGCCGAACGACGAGCTGGCGGCCCCGCCCGGTCTCGCGCAGCCCGAACGGCGCGAGGCGCGAGAGCAGTGTGAAGTAGACGTTGAAAGCCTCGCCGTTGTCCAGCCACGCCTTGCGGCCGTAGACCGCCATGCCGGCCCACGTCACCACGCTGTAGACCGTGATCGCCAACCCGAGCTTGCGCGGATCGGACGGGTCCACGTACGCGAGCTCGAACGCCGTGAACGCCAGGAGCAGCGTCACGGCCGGCCAGCGGCCGAGCCACGCGGGATACTCGCGCGTCGTCCACGCGGCACCCGCGCGGCGAGCGAGCCACGCGACACCGTCGGCCGCCGCGCGCCACGGGTTGAGCGCCGTCCAGACGTTGCCGAACGCGAGCACCACGAGGACGAGGCCGACCCAGAAGATCACGAAGACGAAGATCGGCGCGATGTTGTCGACGCGCGTGCGTCCGCCCGTCAGCGCCGCGAGCCAGACGACGGCGAAGACCGCGAGCGACGTTCCGGAGACGAGCGCGCGCAAGGCGGGCGACAGGAGCACGCGCTGGAGCGCCTCGGGCAGGGGACGGCCGGTCTGCGCGGTCTCCAGCCTCGGCCGGCGCCACAGCACGCCGAGCGCCACGAACGACAGGACGAGAATGAGCGCGCCGCCGTAGTAGAAGAGCCAGAGCGGCAGCGGCAGATCCTCGACGCTGGCGATCCCGTGGGCAATCACGGCCGCACCTCGAGGTCGAGGATCGGCAGGCCGGCGTCCTCGAGCTCGGCCTCGAAGCGGCCCGGGATGGTCGCGCGGAAGCGGAGCCGCGCCGGCCGCCCGGGCGCAACGTCGGCGAAGCGGTCGTAGCCGTGCAGATGCACGTGGTCGGAGACATCGGCCCGGACGACGAGCACTGCTCGGTCGCCCCGCTCGAGCGTTGCTCGCTTCAGGCCTCCCGCGACGCGGCCGCGCCGAACGCTGACGCCGATGACCGTCGGGCCGGGTGGAGGCTGCGGCTGCGTCGTCGTGGCCCGCGCCCTTGGCACCGTCGTCGTCTGCGTCGTCCCGGTCGGCGTCCTGGCCGCGTGCTCATCGTCGTCGTGCGGGCGTAGGCCGACGAAGAGCAGAACGGCCGCGATTGCAGCGACAACGATGAGCGCGGCGCGACGCATCTAGGCGGCCGGTTCCGCGGTGGGCGTCGGCGCGGCGCGGCGCGCGAAGATCCAGAGCGCAGGGACGGCGGCGAGCACGGCGCCGCCGAGCGCCAAGCCGTTGGCGCCGGTTTCGGCGAAGGTCACGCCGCCGACCAGCGCGAGACCCGCGCCCGCCAGCCCCGACAGCAGATCGGAGAAGCCGACGAGCCGCCCCCGCTCCGACGCTGCCGTCAGCGAGACGAGCTCCGTCGTGGCGGCCACGTACGAGAGGTTCCAGCCGAGCCCGAGCCCGAACAGCGCCACCGACATGCCGGCAATGCTCTGGAGCCACACGAGGCCCAGCGTCGACGCGGACATGAGCAGGAGGCCGACCACGATCGCGCGGTGCCGGCCGACGCGGTCGACGACGTCGCCGACGACGAGCACGAGTCCGTACATGCCGACGATATGCGCGCTGATCACGTGGAAGACGTCGCTCTGCTCGTGTCCGTGGCCGATCGCCACGTAGCCCGTCAGATTCATTACGCCCACCATTACGGCGAAGCTGGTCACGGCGGCGAGGAGCGCCGTCGGGACGCCGGGGCGTCGCACGATGCGACCGAGCGGCGCGGCCGCGCGTTCCGCCTCCCCCGAGCCCGCGATCGTCTTGGGGTCAGGTCGCACGGCGAACGCGAAGACGAGCCCGACGATCATCACGCCTCCCGCGACGAGCCAGGGAACGACCAGGGCATCGGTTTCGAGCTCCTTCCCGGCGAAGAGCGGCCCGAAGACGAGCGGCCCGAGCAGCGCGCCGAAGACGGCGCCGAAGAGGACGAGCGCCATGCCGCGGCCGCGCCGTTCCGGCGGGAACATCTCCGCCGCCGCCGCCCGCGAGAGCAGGACGATGCCGCTGGCGCCGCCGGCGAGCGCGAAGCCGGCGATCACGAGCGCGGCCGAGTCGAGCGCGCAGCCGGCCGCGGTCACTGCCCCGCCGGCGATTCCCGCCGCGAAGCCCACACGGATGACCGGCATGCGGCCGAAGCGGTCCATCGCCCGCCCCGCCGGCCCGGCGGCCAGCGCGCTTGCGGTGAGGAAAATGGCGGGGCCGAGCCCGAGGATCCCCTCGATGCCGGTCACGAGCACGAGCGTGACCGTCGCCACTGCGACCGCGAGCTGGAACATGCCCGAGAGGCAGACGAGCCCGGCAGCGAGCAGCAGCGCGTTGCGCCGGACCGGGTACGCGTCCGTCACCCGAGCAATTCAACCAGCGCGGCCTGGAACGCCCGCGCGCCGCCGTGGGACGGGTGGCGAACGTACGGCGCGCCGAGCGCTCGCTGTGCGAAGCGCCCGATCGCGATCACACGGCGCCCCGCGGCGAGCTCGTCGACGAACGGGCGGCCGGCGGCCATTTCCGCGCGCGTGGGCGCGCGGTTCGAGGTCGGCGTGCCCGGGTGCGTGGGCACCAGGTTCCAGAGGAGCACCGCGTCGACGGCGCCGAGCTCGCGGAGCGCCGCGTGGACGATCGTGGCGGCCGATTCGGCCGGCCCCGAGCCGCTCAGCTGCCGCTCCGACGTGAAGGGCAGGCCGGAGACGCGTGCTCCGCGGTAGCCTGCCGCCTCGCCGACGAGCAGGAACGGCGCGCCGGTGCGACTCTCGAGGTAGGAGGCGAGGCGCTCGCGGAGCCGCGCCGAGGCTGCGTACTGGTTGAACGTTGCGCCGATGCGCGCCGCCGCGAGCCGGCCGACGAACGTCCGCGCGGCTAGAGGCTCCACCGCTCCGGGCGGACGAGCTCCTCGAATTCGTAGAACTGCATGCAGGCGAGGCTAGCTGTCACCGTATCGCCGTGAAGCCGCTGCCCGTGCTGCTCGCAATGGCCGCCTTGGGGGCGGCTGTCGTACTCCGCCGGCGTGGCCGCGACCGCTGGGCGCTGACCGCCGTGGCGGCCGCCGTCGTCCTGGGCGTCTACGGAAGCGGAATCATCGAACTGCCGAGCGCCGAGTCGGTGCTCGAGGGGCTCGGCGCTCGGCTCGGCGATTGGACGTACCTGCTCGTCGGCGCGCTGGCGTTCCTCGAGACGGCGGCGTTCATTGGACTCGTGGCGCCCGGTGAACTCGCGGTCGTGTTCGGCGGCTTCGTCGCCGGCCAGGGCGAGATCGACGCGTTCGTGCTGGCCGCCATCGTGTGGGCATGCGCGGCCGCCGGCGACTCGACCGGCTACGCGTTCGGGCGGCGTTTGGGGCGCGGCTGGGCGCTCCAGCACGGAGGCCGCGTCAAGGTGACGCCGGAGCGCTTCGAGACGGTCGAGCAGTTCTTCCAGCGCCACGGCGGCAAGACGATCGTGCTGGGGCGCTTCATCGGCTTCATGCGGGCGCTGGCGCCGTTCATCGCGGGCGCCTCGCGCATGCCGTACCTCCGCTTCCTCGGCGCGTCGGTGATCGGTTCGGGCCTGTGGGTCGCGGCCTTCGTCTCGCTCGGCTACGTGTTCTGGCAGAGCCTCGACGAGGCGCTCGACATCGCCAAGCGGGGCAACCTCGGCTTCCTGGCGGTGGCCGCGACCCTCGTCGCACTCGTGTTCGCCTACCGCCTGGTGCGCCGGCCGGAACTGCGCGGCCGCCTGCGTGTCCGCATCCTGCGCGCGCTGGGGTACCCGATTCGGCGGTTCTAGACGGTGCCGTGCTCGAGCACGCAGGGCTCGAGCGCTATTCCCACTCGATCGTGGCCGGCGGCTTCGACGAGAGATCGAGGCAGACGCGGTTGACCGCCGGGATCTCGTTGATGATCCGGCTCGAGATGGTCTCGAGCAGGTCGTAAGGCAGGCGCGCCCAGTCGGCCGTCATCGCGTCGTCCGACGTGACCGCGCGGATCACGATCGGATAGGCGTACGTCCGCTCGTCGCCCTGGACGCCGACCGAGCGGATCGCCGGCAACACGGCAAAGCTCTGCCACAGATCGCGGTACAGCCCGGCGCGTCGGATCTCGTCCTGAAGGATCGCGTCTGCCTCCCGCAACGTCTTGAGCCGCTCCTCGGTCACTTCGCCGATGATCCGGATCGCAAGCCCGGGCCCCGGAAACGGCTGGCGCCACACCATCCGCTCGGGGAGGCCGAGCTCCTCGCCGACGCGGCGCACCTCGTCCTTGAAGAGCAGCCGTAGCGGCTCGACGAGCTGGAAGTCCATCTCGTCGGGCAGCCCGCCGACGTTGTGGTGGGACTTGATCGTCGCGGCGACGCCGTCCTGCGCACCGCCGAGACCCCCCGACTCGATCACGTCCGAGTAGAGCGTGCCCTGGACGAGATAGCGGACGTCGCCGAGCCGCCGCGCCTCCTCCTCGAAGACACGGATGAACTCCTCCCCGACGCGGCGCCGCTTCTCCTCGGGATCGCCGACGCCGCGCAGGCGCTCGAGGAAGCGCTGCTGCGCCTCAACGTGGACGAGGGGAACGTGGAAGTGGCCGCCGAACGTCTCGACCACCTGACGAGCCTCGTCCTTGCGGAGCAGGCCGTGATCCACGAAGACGCACGTGAGCTGATCGCGGAGCGCCTTGTGGACGAGCAGCGCTGCGACCGCGGAATCGACACCGCCGGAGAGCGCGCAGAGCACCCGGGCCGAGCCAACCTGGGCGCGGACGCTCTCGACCTGCTCCTCGATGACCGCGGCGGGCGTCCAGGTGGGCGCCGCACCGGCCACGTTGTAGAGGAAGTTCTTGAGCATCTCTTGCCCGGAGGCGGTGTGCACGACCTCGGGGTGAAATTGCACGCCGTAGAAGCCACGACCCTCGTCCTCGAAGGCCGCGATCGGGGTCGACGGCGAGCCGGCAGTGACGCGCGCGCCTGCGGGGGCCGCCGTTACCGAATCGCGATGGCTCATCCAGACCGTCTGCTCGAGCTGGAGGCCGGCGAACAGGGCGCCTCCCTCGACCTGGAGATCGGTGCGACCGAATTCCGACGCGCCGGTTCGCTCCACCGCACCACCGAGCTCGTGCGCCATGAGCTGCATGCCGTAGCAGATGCCGAGCGTGGGCACGCCCAGCTGGAACACGCGCGTGTCCACGCGCGGCGCACCGTCCGCGTAGACGGACGCGGGGCCGCCGCTGAGCACGATCGCGCGCGGCCGTCGCGCAAGCAGCGCCTCCACCGGCGTCTCGTGCGGAACGAGCTCCGAGTAGACGCGTGCCTCGCGCACGCGACGTGCGATCAGCTGCGAATACTGGCCGCCCAGGTCGACGACGAGCACGGGCCGCTGTTCGCGGCCCTCGCGCGCGTCGTCGAGCGCCAGAACTTCAGCGCCGATAGTTGGGCGCTTCCTTCGTGATCGTCACGTCGTGTGGGTGGCTTTCACGAAGACCGGCACCGGTGATACGCACGAACCGCGCCGCCTTCAGCTCCTCGATCGTGGCGGCGCCGCAGTACCCCATCGCCTGGCGGACGCCGCCGACGAGCTGGCGCAACACGTTGCGCACCGGCCCCTTGTACGGGACGCGGCCCTCCACCCCCTCGGGAACGAGATCTGCGACGTCCTCGACGTCGCCTTGGAAGTAGCGGTCCTTCGAGAACCCGCGCGCCTTCATCGCACCGAGCGAACCCATGCCGCGGTACTCCTTGAAGCGCTCGCCTTGGACGACGATCACCTCGCCGGGCGCCTCGTCCGTGCCGGCGAGCAGCGAGCCGACCATGACGGTGTCCGCGCCGGCCGCAAGCGCTTTCGCGACGTCACCGGACGTCGTGATGCCCCCGTCCGCGATCACCGCCACACCGTGCCGTGACGCCACCTCAGCGCACTCCCAGATCGCGGTCACCTGCGGAACGCCCACGCCCGCGACGACCCGCGTCGTGCAGATCGAGCCCGGGCCTACCCCGACCTTCACCGCGTCCGCGCCCGCGCCGATCACCGCCTCGGCGCCGGCGGCGGTCGCGACGTTGCCCGCGACGAGCTCGACGCTGAAACGCTCCTTCAGCCGACGCGCCATGTCGAGTACGCCCGCGGAATGCCCGTGCGCGGTGTCGAGCACGAGCACATCCGCACCGGCGTCGACCAGCGCGGCCGCCCGGTCGAGCGCGTCGCTCCCGACGCCCACGGCCGCGGCGACCCGCAGCCGACCTTGCTCGTCCTTCGTCGACTGCGGATGCTCGATTCGCTTCTGGATGTCCTTGACGGTGATCAGGCCGCGGAGCCGGCCGTCCGCGTCGACGACGGGCAGCTTCTCGATCCGGTTGCGCCCGAGGATTGCGCGCGCTTCGTCGAGCGTCGTGCCGACGGGCGCGGTCACGAGGTTGCGGCTCGTCATCAGCGCGCTGAGCGGCTGATCGACGTCTTCCCGGAAACGCAGGTCACGGTTCGTGAGGATCCCGACCAGGTGGCCGGCGTCGTCGACGATCGGCACGCCGGAGATCCCGTAACGCGCCATCAGGGCAAGCGCCTCGCTGACGCGGTCGTCCGGCCTCAGCGTGACGGGCTCGACGATCATGCCCGACTCCGAGCGCTTGACCTTGTCCACCTCGGCGACCTGCACCTCGATCGGCAGGTTGCGATGCACGACACCCAGACCGCCCTCGCGTGCGAGCGCGATGGCGAGGTTCGACTCCGTCACCGTGTCCATCGCGGCCGAGACGACGGGGATGGCGAGCGGGATGCCGCCGGTGAGCCGTGTCGCGGTCGACACGTCGTCCGGCAGTACTCGCGAGGCGGCCGGCTCGAGCAGGACGTCGTCGAACGTGAGCCCCTCGCGGGCGAACTTCGCGCCCAGCGCCAGCAGGCGCTCGGCCTGTTCGGGGCGTAGCTCAACCGACACCGAACATCCCCTTGGAAGCAGAAAACCCAGGCGCGCCGAACTCGCCTGGGCCGGAAAACGTGCCTGCCGCCACCTCTCTCAAGTGGCGGTGCATGGTAGCAGGGCGCTACGACGGAACAGGTTCGAGCTCGACGACCTCCACCGCCGACGCGAGCCGTGTCGCCTCCCGGGCCTCGAAGCAGCCGGCGCCGACCTCCAGCGTGGACGCCGTACCCGTCGCGACGGCGGTTCGCAACGCCTCCTCGCCGCCGCGGCCGGCGAGCCGGGCGGCGATGAAGGCCGCGAGCAGGACGTCCCCCGACCCGACGCCCGACACGACGTCCACCCGCGGCGCGGCGGCGCGCAGGCGGCGCCGGACGCGCTCCTCGCGCAGGAGCGCGAAGCAGCCGCTCGTCTGGGTGATGAGAACGTTACGCGCGCCCATCTCCGCGATCCGATCGAGCGCGTGGAGGAAGTCCTCGTCGCCGTTGAACTCCTGCCCGACGAGCGCCTCCGCCTCGCGGTCGTTCGGCGAGACGAGGTAGGGCTCCGCCTCCACGCCGAGGCGAAGCGGCTCGCCCTCCGCGTCGATGACGGTCTGGACGCCGCGCCGGTTCAGCTCGCGGATGATCTCGGCGTAGAACGCCGTGTCGACCCCACGCGGCAGCGAGCCCGCGAAGACGACGAAGTCGGCCGAGCCGGCGAGGTAGCGCAGCTTCTCGCGGAGCACGTCGAGCTCGTCCGGCTCGACGGCCGGACCCCACTCGTAGATCTCCGTATACGAGCTCGCCATCGGGTCGACGACTGCGGTCGACGTGCGCGAGTTCTCCCGGATGCGCACGAAGTCGTGGAGGATCGCCTCGGCGGTCAGCTCCTCGAGGATGCGCGTACCCGTCCCGCCCCCGGCGAGGCCGGTCGCAACGACGGGGACGCCGAGCCGCTTGAGCGCCCGTGCGATGTTGATGCCTTTTCCGCCTGCGAGCGTCAAGGCCGCGCTGGCGCGGTGGCGCTGTCCGGGCTGGAGGTTCGGCACGGTCAGCGTGCGATCGAGCGCCGCGTTGAGGGTGACGGTGACGATCACGGCAGCCACCCGAACAGGTTGTCCGCGACGCGCTCGGCATACCACTCGACGCGCGACGGCAGGCTCGGCGAGTCGACTCGGCGCGCCGCGACGAGCGGCGAGCGCGCGATCAGCCGCCGGCCTTCGTAGACTCGCACCTCGCCGAGCTGCTGCCCCTTCGCGACCGGGAGCGAGACGACCGCGGGCGCGACGACGCGTTCCCGGAGCGGCCGGCCCACGCGCACCGCGCGGCGCACGCCCCGTGGCGCGACGAGGCGCACCGGGCCGCGCCCGAACGGCGCCTCCACGCTCGCGTACACGCGCCGCTGCGAGACGACGGTGGCCGCACGGTAGCGCGAGAGCCCCCAGCGGAGCAGCGCCGCGAGATCGTCGTTCCGCTGCGCGCGCGACGGGCTGCCGAGGATCGTCGCGTAGATCGTCACGCCCTGCCCTCGAGCGGCGGCGACCTGGCACCACCCGGCGCGCGAGGTGTGGCCCGTCTTGACGCCGACGAGCCCCGGGAACGTCGCGAGCAGGTCGTTCCACGTCGCAAGCCGCCGGCCGCCCGCGATCACGACGGAGCGCTTGCGCACGGTCGCGCGCACGAACGGCTTGTTCATCACGACGCGCGCGAGCCGCGTCACGTCGTGCGCGCTCGAGACGTGTCCGGCCGCGTCGAGGCCGTCGGGTCGTACGAAATGCGTCTCGCGCAGGTTGAGCTGACGGGCGCGACGGTTCATGAGGCGAACGAACCGCCGGTCGTCGCCGCGCCCGACGTGCTCGGCGAGCGCGAGCGCTGCGTCGTTCGCGCTCTGGATGAGCGCGGCCTCGACGAGATCGCGCACCGTCAGCCGCTCGCCCGTCCGCAGGTAGATCGTCGAGCCGCCGGCCGAAGTGCTGTCCGCCTGCACGATGACGCGCTCACCGAGACGCGAGCGCTCGAGCGCAAGCAGAACGGTCATCAGCTTGGTGATGCTCGCCATCGGCAGGCGGCGCCGAGGCGCTTTCGCGGCCAGCGGCTCGCCCGTCGCGCCGTTCGCCACGAGGAAGGCGCGCGCCTGCACCCCCGGCGGGGCGGCCGCTGCTGGGGCGGCGAGGGCAAGAGCCCCGCAGAGAGCGAGCAGCCGGAGCCGCACGGCATGATCGTACCGGCGCTAGCAGGACGGCCACGTTGGCGGCGAGCAGGAAGGCGGCGGGAGCGGCGAAGCGCACGATGAGCGAGTCCCGCCGGGGCGAGATCGCCTACCAGCCGGAGGCGGCCCAGATCTCGGCGCGGGTACGCGCGGCGGCCGCTCCCGCTGCCGCCCGCCAGTCGGCCTCGCCGTGGCGGGCGGCGTAGATGATCGAGCGCGCCGCCGCGACGAGCGCGCTCGCCGGCCCGCTCGTGAACGCGCGCGCCACGTCTGCGGGCGTCGCGCCCTGCGCTCCGAACCCCGGCAGCAGCAGGATCGCCTGCGGGAGGAGCCGGCGGGCCTCGCCGACCGCGCGCGGATGCGTCGCCCCGACAACCGCCCCGACGCTCGAAAGTCCTCGAGCGCCGACGAGGTCTTCGCCCCAATCCGCGACGAGCCGTGCCACGTGCTGCCAGACCGGTCGGCCGTCGGAGAGTGCGAGGTCCTGCACGTCGGCGCTACCCGCGTTCGACGTCTTGACGAGGCAGAAGACGCCTGCGCCGTGCCGGCGGCAGGCCGCCAGGAACGGGTCGACGGAATCGCGACCCAGGTACGGGTTGAGCGTGATCGCGTCCGCGAGCGGTTCGGCTTCCCCGCGAGGATCCAGGTACGCGGTCGCGTACGCGCGCGCCGTGGACGCGATGTCGCCCCGCTTCGCGTCCGCCACGACGAGCAGCCCAGCACGGCGCGCGTACGCGCACGTCTCCGCGAGCGCATGGCTCCCGGGAGCGCCGAGCGCCTCGAAGAACGCGAGCTGGGGCTTCACCGCGACCGCATAGGGCGCGACCGCGTCGACGATCGCGCAGCAGAAGCGCGCGACCGCATCGGCGGCCTCGTCGTCGCCGCGATGGACGCTGCCCCGCAGCTCGACGGGGAGCAGATCGAGCCGCGGATCGAGCCCGACGACGAGCTGGCTGCGCTTGCGGTCGACACAGTCGGCGAGCCGGTCGCCGAACATGGCGACCGCCGCGGCTGGACCGCTGGCCAGCTCCTGCGCCACGACCGGAGCTTAGGCAACCGTGAGGAGCGCGCGGACGGTCGTTCTCCCCGCCGATGCGGAGAGAGCGGGGGCCGCTTTCGCGGCCCCCCAAACCCTCGAGCGCGGGTTCTCTAGCTCTTGAGCGCCTGCTTGAGCGAGCTGCCCGCCTGGAAGCGCGGCACCGTCGCCGCCGGAATCTGAACCTTCTGGCCCGGGTTGCGCGGGTTGACGCCCTCGCGCGCGGCGCGCTGAGCGGTCGAGAACTTGCCGAAGCCGGTGAACGACACGGAGTCGCCCTGCTTGAGCGCGTCGGTCACGCTCGAGAGGAAGGCATCGACCGCCTTCCCGGCATCCCGCCGGCTCAGGCCGCTCTTCGCCGCGACCTGGTCCACGAATTCCTGTTTCGTCACGAGCTCTCCTCCCATCGACTCAGGGACACGGGGCGGAACCCTAACAGGGTGTCCGTTTCGGCTCAACGATGCGGGTTTGCGGCACTTTTACGGCTCTCGAGCAGATCCGCGGCGCGAAAAAGCGGCCGGAGCCGAACGCCGTGGGTCGCGAGCAGCTCCACGCCCCCCTCCTCGCGGTCGACAACACAGACAACGGTGCTACAGCGCAGCGCCGCTGCGCGCAACGTCTGGACGGCCTCGAGCGCGGCGCCCCCGGACGTCACGACGTCCTCGATCACGCAGACGCATTCGCCGGCCCCCCAGACGCCCTCGAGCCGGTTCGCGGTGCCGTATCCCTTCGCCTCGTCGCGGACGATCAGGAACGGCAGACCGGAGGCGAGCGATGCCGCAGCGGCGAGCGCCACGGCGCCGAGCGCCGGCCCGGCGAGCCGGGTCGCCTCCGGCTCGTATTCGGCAACGGCAGCGGCGAGCCGCTCGCCAAGCGGCGCGAGGAGCGACGGCTGGGTCTCGAAGCGGTACTTGTCGAGGTAGTAGCGCGACCGCCGGCCGGAGCGCAGCACGAAGTCGCCCTCGAGGTACGCGTGCTCGGCGAGCGCGGCTCCGAGCTCGGAGTCGTTCACCGGCCGGCGGCCGCGATCAGCTCGCGGGCGAGGCCGACGAGTCGCGCGCCGCCGACGGCCGCGCCGGGCAACGCAACCGAGGAGCCGTCGTCGTAGTGAAGCTCGGCACGCTCGGCGCGCGCCGCTCTCGTCCGCCGGCCGACGAGCGCCGCGGCGCCGACCCCGCCGAGCACGACCAGGACGCTACGCGGTCGCACCGGCGGTCTGCGCGAGCGCGCGCAGGCAGTTGTCGAGGTCGTAGAACACGAGCGTCTCGGCCGCCGCTGTGGCGACGGCGGCCGCGAGCCACCCCCGCTCGCCGCGAGCGGCATAAACGCCGCCGTCCCGCGTCAGCACGCGCAGGCGGACGAGCGTTCGCCCCTGCGAGCGGCGCAGCTCGTCGGCGGCGACGATGAGCTCGCGCGCGGCGCGGCCCAGCTCCGCCGGCTGAGCGACCGTCGAGGCGATCGCCTCGCCGGAGTCGTCGAGCAGCACAGCCGCGCGCACGTGCGGCGCGACCTCGCGCAGCTCGGCGAGCGCGGCAGCAACATCCACCCACGCAACCTAGCGCGGGAGGAGTGGCGGCGGCGGGGAATACTCAGACGTCGTGCGCGCACCTCTCGCCAAGTTCTTCGCCGACCGCGGGCCCCACGTCGCGGCGATGATCGCGTACTTCGCGCTGCTCTCGTTCGTGCCGCTCGTATTCCTCGCGCTGGCGCTGTTCGGCCTGACGGGCCGCGTGGACGAGTCGAGCTACCTCGTCACCGAGCTGAAGTCGATGTTCCCGTCGCGCTCGTTCGAACAGATCGTCCGCGTGGTGCAGGCGATTCAGGACAACGCGACCACGCTCGGCGTGGTCGGCGGCATCCTGCTCGTCTGGTCGTCTCTGTCGCTCTTCAGCGTGCTCGAGTCGGCTTTCAACATCGTGTACGGGCGCCCGAACCGTTCCTTCCTGCACGGCAAGCTCGTGGCGATCGTCCTGCTCCTCGGGTCGCTCGTGGTGCTGTTCGTCGGGCTCGTCGTCGGGACGATCGGCTTCGAGTTCCTGACCCGGTACGCCGGTGGAGTCGTGGACAACGAGTACGTCGCGTACATCCTGTCCGTGCTGGCGTCGTCGGCCGCCGTGCTCGTCTTCGTGGTCGCGATCTACTACTTGCTCACGAACGTCAAGCTGACCGTCCACGAGGTGTTGCCGGGCGCTCTGCTGGCGACGATCGTGCTCCAGACGAGCTTCCAGGTGCTGCCCCTCTACCTCCGGCTCACCGACGACCTGCTCGCGCTCCAGGCCTTCGGCGGTCTGCCCATCCTGCTGATCTGGCTCTACGTGATGGCCAACGTGCTCGTCTTCGGTGCGGAGGTGAACTGGTGGCTCGCGCGAGGCCGCTTCGAGGCGGTCCAGCAGGCGCGCGAGGAGGCGGCCGGCCTCGCCTAACAGCGGGTGTGAACAGCCTCGCGCAGCGCCGCGGCGGCGCGGGCGCGGTGCGAGTTCGCGCGTTTCCACGCGTTCCCCAGCTCGGCGACCGTCCTGGCCTCGCCGTCGGGGATGAAGATCGGGTCGTAGCCGAACCCTTCCGAGCCGCGCGGCTCGTCCGCGACGCGGCCCTCGAGCATGCCCCTCGCGCGCAGCTCCTTACCGTCCGGAGACAGGCACACCAGCTCGCAGACGTAACGCGCCCGGCGATTCTCGACGCCCCCGAGCGCGTCCAGGAGCTTCGCGACGTGCCCGCTCTCCCCTGCCCAGCGCGCCGACGCGACGCCGGGTCGGCCGCCGAGCGCGTCGACCTCGATGCCCGAGTCCTCGCCGAGCACCCAGCCGTCCGTAAGGCTGCGCCCGAAGCGCGCCTTGGAGCGCGCGTTGTCGTAGTAGGTCTGACCCTCCTCGGGCGGAAACTCGGCGGCGCCCAGCAGCTCGATCTCCCAGCCGGCCAGCGCCGCGGCGAGTTCCGAGAGCTTGTGCTCGTTGCGCGACGCGAGCCGCAGCCTCACGTATGCCACTCGACGCGACGCACCTCTTCCATCTGCGTCACCTCGTCGATGACCTCGCCGGTCCGGGCCGCCTCGCGGAACTCAGCCTGGACCGATACGAACCGGCGGTCCTCCTCGTCTTCGATCTCCAAGCCGTGGACGCGCACGTTGAGCTGCTCGAGCTTCGCGAGCAGCGGCGCGGCGCTGTGGCCCGGCGGCAGGTCGACGACGAGACGGCCCTCCTCGGGGCGCAGACGCTGGACGACGCGGTGCGCGGCCATGCGCAGCGGCCACAGTGCGATGAGAACGAGCGCGGTCGACACGACGGCGGCGCTGTAGTAGCCGGCGCCGGCGGCGAGGCCGATCGCGGCGACGACCCAGAGCGTCGCCGCGGTTGTCAGGCCGCGAACCGAGAGGCCCTGGCGAATGATGGCGCCCGCGCCGAGGAAGCCGATCCCAGTGACGATCTGCGCCGCGATGCGCGTCGGGTCGAGATTGATGCCCGTCCGGAAGCCGTAGTCGAAATCGCGGAAGCCGTAGGCCGAGACGAGCGTGAACAGCGCCGCCCCCACGGCGACGAGCATGTGCGTTCGGAAGCCGGCCTCGCGGTCCCGGAGCTCGCGTTCGAAGCCGATCGCGCCGCCGAGCGCGCCGGCGAGCGCGACGCGCAGGATCACCTCCGGCCACTCGAGCTCAGGCAGGGCCACTCCCTCCGACGGAGGAAACGGTTCGTTCGACTGCAGCGCGCTGGGCGGTTGCGATCTGCTCGATTCCAGCGGCCGCGAGCTCGAGGAGCTCGTTGAACTGGTCGCGGTCGAACGGCGCGCGCTCGGCGGTCGCTTGAACCTCCACGAGGCGCCCCGAGCCGGTCATCGCGACGTTGAGGTCGACGTCCGCCGACGAATCCTCTGCGTAATCGAGGTCGACCAGCGGCTCGCCTTCCACGATTCCGAGCGAGACGGCCGCGATCGACTCCGGCAGCGCGCGCGAGAGCCCGAACCGGTCGAGCGCACGGGCGGCGGCGACCCAGGCGCCAGAGATTCCGGCCGAGCGTGTCCCGCCGTCCGCCTGGAGGACGTCGCAGTCCAGCCACACGGTCCGCTCGCCCAGCGCCTCGAAATCGGTGACGGCGCGCAGCGCCCGTCCGATCAGCCGCTGGATCTCGACCGTCCGCCCCTTCTGCTTGCCGGTCTCCCGCGGCGTGCGCTCGCCGGTAGACGCCGGCAGCAATCCGTACTCCGCGGTCATCCAGCCCGTCCCGCGACCCGACATCCAGCGCGGCACGTTCTCGTCCACCGTCGCCGTGCAGAGGACGATCGTCTTGCCGCACGAGATGAGGGCCGAGCCATGTGCCTGCTCGATGTAGTCGGGCTCGATCTTGAGCGGCCGCAGCTCGTCGGGACGCCGGCCGTCGTGTCTCACGCGGCCGCCGCCTCGAGCTGCGCGAGCGTCACGCGCTCGACCGCTTGGATGGGCAGCTGGAGAAAGCGCTGCCCCAGTTCGCGAAACGTCTCGCGGTCACCTGTCGTGAGGAAGCGGTAACCCCCCTCGCGCGCCGGGTCGTTGTCGATGCCCTTGCGCGCGAGTGTCTCAGCGACCTCGCGGGCCGTCTCCTCCGCCGAGAAGACGAGCGTCACGTCGCGGCCGAACACGCGCTGGAAGATCGGTCGTATGAGCGGGTAGTGCGTGCAGCCGAGGATGATCGTGTCGCAGCCGGCGCGCTTGACGGGCGCCGCGTACTCGCGCACGGCTTCGGTCGTCGCGGCGCCGAACGGGTCGTCGCTCTCGATCAGCGGCACGAGCCTCGGACAGACGACCGGGTGGAGCGTCGCACCGGCGTCGAGCGTGTGCACGAGCTCGGCGTAGCGGCCCGCTTCGACGGTCGCCTTCGTGGCGAGCAGGCCGATCCGCCGGTTGCGCGTCGCCTGCACTGCCGCGTGGGCCTCCGGCGTGATGACGCCGACGACGGGGACCGAGAGCGACTCCTGGAGCGTCGGAAGCGCGGCCGAGGTCGCTGCGTTGCACGCGACGAGCACCAGCTTCACGCCGTCGGCTTCGAGGTAGCCGGCGATCTCGTGGGCGAAGCGACGGATCTCCGCGAGCGGCCGGGGTCCATAGGGAAGCCGCGCCGCGTCGCCGACGTAGACGAAGTCCTCGTGCGGCATGGTCACGAGGCACTCGTGGAGGACGGTCAGGCCGCCCACCCCGGAGTCGAAAACGCCGACGGGCCGCGGATCCACGCGGCGATTGTAGGTTCGCCTCCGGCGCGCGGCGTATCCTGGGCCCGGCCAGGAGGGCCGTTAACAGTTCGTTAGGAGAGGCGAAGTTCGGTGCGCCGCGGACGTCTAACCGGATGCTCCGAGGAAAAGGAAGGGGTGTTCATGTCGAGCTTTCTGAGGTTCTCGCTCACCGCCTGCGTCGCGCTCGTCGCGCTCGCGCTCGCCGCGCCGGCGATCGCGGCCTACACGCCCAAGCTGATCGCTTCCGGGGTCGGTCAGGAGACGACGATTCAGCTGCGGCTCCCCGACGCCGACGACCCCACGGCGAGGATCACGCTGTACATCCCGGGCGCGTACCAGCTGGGGACGCCCGCGCTCGGCGCCGAGATCGGTAGCGCCCGCGCCGTATTGATCGCGAAGGAGCTCGGGAACACGAAGATCACGCTGACCGGCAACGTGGCCGCGGCCGACCCGACGGCGGTCGCGATCCGCACGCAGGCGACGGCGTGCACGGGAATACCGACCCACGAGCAGGTCTGGCTCCTGACGCTGAGCGTCGGCGGCTCGGGTCAGAACCCGATCCAGCTGCCGGCGTTCGTCAACCGCACCGCCGGTCCCGAGGCGCTGCTCGGGGGCGTCAAGCTCCAGATCTGCTTTCGCTCGCCGGACATCCCGCCCGCGCAGGGCGGCCAGCCGCTCGGCGGGAAGCCCACCGAGGCGGAACTGACCGTACGGAACGTGCTGCTCCCGCCCGCCTCGCAGGGCGACTACCTCTGGCGCGGGGTCTTCACCCCGTACAGGCCGGGCACCGGGACGGCAAACGCCGCCGGCACGGTCGAGGCGCAATCGGTCGTCCGCGTACCCGCGCGCGCGACGCTCGCGCGCAAGATCCTCGTCAAGAGGCGCAAAGTGCGGGGCAAGGTCCGCCGCATCTACTTCGTCCGCCTGACCGGGAAAGTGACCGAGGGCGGCACGCAGCTCGGCGGCGTGACCGTGCAGATCTTCCGCGCCGGCAGGCGCGTCAGGACGCTCGAGACCAACGAGTCCGGCAAGGTCAGCGTGACGCTCCGTCTCACGAGGACTGCGGTCTTCCGCGCACGCGCGTTCGCGCCGGAGCGAACGACGAGCTGCCGGGAGACACCCGTTGCGCCCGCGGGGTGCACGGGCGCGACAGTCGCCCGCTTCACGGTGTTGAGCAACGCGCTGCGCGTGCGTCTGCCGAAGCGGCGGTAACGCCTTGTAACAGTCTGTTACTTGGGGGCGGGGTCCCGGCGAGCGGGCCCCGCTTCTATCCTGAACGCCGTGACGCGGATCCGCATCGGCACGTGCTCGTGGGCCGACGAGTCGCTCTCGAAGTACTGGTACCCGCCCGGGACGCCGGCGGGCGAGCGCCTCGCCTACTACGCGCGGCACTACGACACCGTCGAGGTCGACTCGACGTACTACCGGCTGCCCGTGGCGGAGATGGTGCAGCGGTGGGCCGAGCGAACGCCGGATGGATTCGTGATGCACGTCAAGGCCTTCGGCGTCATGACCCGGCATCCGGTCAAAGTCGACCAGCTGCCCCCGGACCTGCGCGGCGAGGCGCCAGCCGACGAGCGCGGCCGCGTGGAGCGGCCCTCGCGCGAGTTTCGCGCCGAGATCTTCCGCCGCTTCCGCGAGGCGCTCGAGCCGCTGCGCTCGTCGGGAAAGCTGGGCGGGATCCTCTTCCAGTTCCCGCCGTACGTGGTTCCCAAGGCGGCGTCGGTCGACTACCTCGAGTGGGCGGTGCGGCAACTCGGCGGCGACGCGCCGCTCGTCGAGTTCCGCCACCGTGCTTGGTACGACGAAGATCAGGTCGGCGAGACGCTGGCGTTGCTCGAGCGGCTCGGCGCCACGCACGTCGTCGTCGATGCGCCGAAGGTCGACGCGAAGAACGTGCCGCCGACGGTACTCGCCGTCACGAATCCGACCGCGTACATCCGCTTCCACGGCCGCAACGCGAATACCTGGAATGTCCGCGGAGGGAGCGCCGCGGAACGCTTCGACTACCTGTACTCCGAAGCGGAGCTCGGCGAGTGGGTCGAGCCGCTGCGGGAACTCGCGGGCCAGGCGGAGCAAGCGTTCGCCGTGTTCAACAACAACAACCGCAGCCCGGGTCCGGACGGCCGGCCGATCGCCCAGGCGGCGGCGAACGCCGACATGCTCAAGAAGCTCTTCGCCGAGCAGCCGGTCGCCTAGGGCCTCCGGCTCCGCCGCCGTCGCGCCGCGGCTCACCGACGCGGACGAGGAAGTCGAGCAGGAGCTCGTTGAAGCGCTCCGGCGTGTCTCGACTGACGATGTGGCCCGCGCCCTCGACGACCTCGGCGCGGCCGTGCGCGGCGAGCGCGGCGATCTCGCGCGCCTCCTCGATCGAAAGCAGCTCGTCCTGGCGGCCGACAACCAGCAGGAACGGGCGCGCAAACTGACGGATGCCTGGTGATGCGTCCGGCCGGTCGCGGAGCAGCTCGAGCGCGCCGATCAGCTCCTCGGCGGCGAGGCCGTCCGGCAGCGGGAACGGCGCGGCGGCCCGGTATCCCTCGACACCCTGCTCACGCAACAGGGCGATCATGGCGTCGCGCACCTCGCGTCGCTCGGGCGAGTCGGGCCCCCCGCGCGAGCCCGCGAGCAGCAGTGCGCGGACGCGGTCGGGCGAGCGCCGCGCCATCGCCAGCGCGACGTAGCCGCCCATCGACGCGCCCACGGCGGTGACGTCGCCGTCCACCTCGCCGAGCACCGAGTCGGCCCAGTCGTCAACGCTCCGCCCGCGCCCGTAGAGCCGCGGCGCGACCACGTCGAACCCGGCGAGCGCCTTGCGCTGCGGCGCCCACATCGTCTCGTCGAGCGGAAACGCGTGCAAGAGCAGGACGGCCACGTCCCGATGCTAGTGCTCCACGACGGCGGCGCCCGGCTCGCGCGCCGCGTCGGCGAAGCCGTACGCTCCGGGCAGGCCGAGCGTCTCGGCGAGCGCGAGCGCGTGCTCGGCCGCAGGCGGTAGATCGGCGGGCGACGCAGCCGTCCGTGCCACCTCGCGGATGCGCCTCGGCTCGGCGCCCGTCAGCCGCGCCAGCACGGTCGCGTTCGCCCGCAGCGCGACCGCGTCCCCGGGCGGCACCGGGCCGAAGTAGCCCGGGACGGATAGGTACTCGTCGAGTACGTGGCCACGCTCGAAAGCGACCAGCCGGACGACACCGCCCTCCTGCACGCCTAGCACGAGGACGGGCGTCCCGGTCACGTGCGAGAGCTCCTGGCCGAGCCGGCGAAGCAGCCGGGGGTCGCGGTCGGCGGCGTCGTCGTGCACGGCCACCCAGCCGTTCGCCGGCACCGAAACGACCGTCGCCCCCGAGCGGTGGAGACGCGGTACGAAGCGCTCGACGGCCGCGACGACCGCGCCCTGATCGTCGCTTTGCACGTAGGCCGCGCCGTACGACTCGCCGCCGTCTCGCCGGGCACCGAGCCGCTCGAGCACGGTATCGACCGGCGCCGCCAGCACGACGTGCGCCTGCTCGAAGCCGAGCTGCTCGTAGAGCGTGCGCGCCGGCATGTTCGATGCAAGTACGTCGAGGCTCAGCCAGCGGGCGCCGAGGTCCGAGGCTCCCTCGGCGAGCTCGCGGAGCAGCTCCGACGCGACCCCGCGCCGCCGCGCTCGTGGACGCACGTAGACGTCGGTCACGTGCGCCCGTCCGTGCTCAGGGGCCCGCGCGAACGCATAGCCGACCGGGCCTTCCTCGTCGTCGGCGAGGAGGGCGACTCCGTCCCGCGCGTGGAGACGTAGATCGTGCCACGCCTCGTCCCACGTCTCTGGCTGGAACCCGGGCGGCTCCGGTAGTTCCGCCTCGAACTCCTCCCAGAGCTCGCGGATGGTCGCCTCGTCGGCGTCGCGAACGGCGCGGATCGTCATGCGCCGGTCAGCAGCCCGGCGAGCAGGTAGTGCGCGGACAGGTTCTGGAACGGCTCGAAGCGGGCGCCCAGCGCTCGCACCTCCTCCGTCGTGAGATCGCGGCCGTCACCATAGAACCGCGAGACGGCCTTCCTCAGTCCGAGGTCGCCCGCCGGCCACGCGCGCGGTCGGGCGAGGTAGCGCGCGAGGAACCAGTCGGCTGTCCACTCGCCGATCCCCGGCAGCTCGACGAGGCGCGCCTTCACCTCTTCGTCAGGGAGCGCAGCGAGGTCCTCGAGATCGAGGTCGCTCCGGGCCAGGGCGATGACGTAGCCGGCCTTGCGGCGCGAGAAGCCGAGCCGTGCGAGCTCGTTCTCGGCCGCGGCCGCCAGCGCCTCGCGCGCGGGAAAGGCGATCGCGTGAGCGCCGCGGTAGCCGCCGTAGCGCTCGATCAGGCGGCCGCGGACCGCGAACGCCGACCGGAGCGACACCTGCTGTGCGGTGATGGAGGTGACCAGGCTCTCGAACGGATCGGGCGCCAGGGGCGGGCGCAGGCCGCGGAGCTGTGCGACGAGCCGGGCGAGCACCGGCTCGCCGGCGGCGACGCGCTCGAAGCCCTGGAGATCGAAGTCCAGACCGAGCAACCGGCGGACGACCGGCTCGGTTTCCGCGTCGAGCGGCTCGACGTCGACGCCGCCCGGCGCGGCCGCGATCCGCACCTCCCGGTCGCCCACCACGCGGTGGAGCGCGCCGTCGTACCAGACGTTGGCGCGATCGACTCCGAACGCCCGGTAGCGCCCGGTCGAGAGTTCGAAGCTGTACGGGTCCGGGACGCCGAGCAGCGCCACGGCACGGCGTTCCGCGCTAGAAGTGCGAGGTGACGCCGGCCGGGTTCTCCTCGATCGTGCGTCCCGGCAGCGGCTCGTCGTACCACGAGTACGCGTAGTCGGGGTCGTCGAGCTCCTTCGCGAGCTTCGTCAGCTTGAGCGGATAGAACGTGTCGCACATCACCGCGAGCTCGTGCGTCTCGGTCTGGCCGATCGACTTCTCGGCGAGCCCCGGCTGCGGGCCGTGCGGGATCCCGGATGGGTGGAGCGTCACAGAGGCGACCTCGATGCCCTTCCGCGAGGAGAAGTTGCCGTCCACGTAGTAGAGCATCTCCTCGGAGTTCAAGTTCGAGTGGTGGTACGGAATCGGGATCGCGAGCGGGTCGAAGTCGAGCTTGCGCGGACAGAACGAGCAGATGACGAAGTTCTTGCCCTGGAACGTCTGGTGCGACGGCGGCGGCATGTGGATGCGCCCGGTGATCGGCTCGAAGTCGCGGATGTTGAACGTCCACGGGTAGACGTACCCGTCCCAGCCGACCACGTCGAAGGGGTGGTAGTCGAGAACGTACGTCTGATAGCCGTCTCGCACACGCACCTTCACCTCGTACCGGCCGCGGTCGCGCGACGTCCGCAGCTCAGCTGGCGGATGGATGTCGCGGTGGTAGAAGGGCGCATGCTCGAGCAGCTGCCCGTACTCGTTGCGGTAGCGGCGCGGGATCTCGATCAGCCCCGGTGACTCGAACACGAGGTGGCGCTGCGGTCCGTCGAACGCGAACCGGTACGTCGTGCCGCGCGGAACGACGATGTAGTCCCCGTCGCGGTACGGCAGGTCGCCGAAGATCGTCTCGAGCGTGCCGCCGCCCTGGTGGACGAAGATCACCTCGTCGCCCTCGCCGTTCCGATAGAAGTAGTCCATCGGCTCGGCCGGGCGGCAGAGCGAGATCTCCACGTCGTTGTTCCACATGAGCAGGCGGCGAGCCGAGACAGCGTCGCCGTCCTCGTCGACGTCCATCGTGCGCATGTGCCGGTGGGCGTGGGCGTCGGGCACCCACTCCTCGCGCTCGATCGGCTCGAAATCACCGAGCTCGCGGATCCGGCACGGCGAATGCAGGTGGTAGAGGATCGACTGGTTCCCCGAGAACCCCTCGAGGCCCATCACCTCCTCGGTCAGGAGTGAGCCGTTGTCGCGGAACTGGATATGCCGCTTACGCGGGACGTCGCCTCGGATCTGATACGTGGGCATGGAATCTCCTTGTCCGGAACGAGACGAGGATACCCGCCTAGCTGTCTTCTACTTCTGCTGCCGCATGGGCGACGCGATCCGCGTCACGCGCGGAAGCAACCGGCTCGAGCGGCCAGACGACGACGTCCTGGCGGGCGGCGTAGTGCAGGAGCGGCGGCGCGTCGGGAAGCGCTACCGGCCGCGGCACCATCGTGTTCTCTTCGATCTTGGCCTCCGCGAGCTGGAGCAGCCAGGGTGGGTGGTGAATCTCCGCGCGGTAGAGCCGCCGGGCCTCCCACGTGTACAGGCAGTACCGCTCCGCAAGGAAGTGCTCGAGCGTCCCGGGGTCGGCGTTGAAGACCGCCCCGGCCGGGCGGTATCGCGCTCGATACGCCCGCGGATGCGAACCCGGCTCGACGCGCATACTCGCGAAGAGAATGTGCGAGCCGCGCCGCCGCGCGCTCATCTTCGCTCGGAAGTACGGCAGCCGGTAGAAACGCCGGGCGGCCGCGACCGCGAACGAGCTGCCTGCGTCGAGACTCAGGAAGAAGATGCCCGGCTTCGAGCCGTCGGTGACGTACGTGCGCACGTTGAGTTCTGGGAACTCCGACGCGGGCGGCACGGGAAGCATCCCGCGCAAGCGCAGCCCGGTCAGCCGGAAGGGCGTGATCCCCAGAAACGCCTCACCCTCGTGCGTGTCGAGCTCGAGCACGTCAGGGACGAGGGCGCGCAGAGCGGTCTCCGGCACGCGCCAGTGCGCGAAGAGCAGGTCGCGCCATGTCTGGCCCATCAGCCAGCGCCCGGGCGGCACAGGCCACGGCCGGTGGGCGACGACCGACAGCGAGTTCGACTGACGGGCGGACGCCCGGATGAGCTCCAGCGGATTCATCCGTACGGGACTAGAGGTTCCCGCGAAGGGCCTGCTCGCGCTCGATCGCCTCGAAGAGCGCGCGGAAGTTGCCCTCGCCGAAGCCGCGCGCGCCGTGGCGCTCGATCACCTCGAAGAAGAGCGTCGGCCGGTCCTGCGCCGTCTTCGTGAAGATCTGGAGCAGGTAGCCGTCCTCGTCGCGGTCGACGAGGATGCGAAGCCGCCGCAGGTCGTCCCAATCCTCGGCGATGTCGCCGACCCGGTCGCGCGCGTCCTCGTAGTACGCCTCCGGCGTCGAGAGGAAGACGAGACCTCGGTCGCGCAAAGCCTGGACGGTCTGGACGATGTTCGTCGTCTGCAACGCGATGTGCTGGACGCCCGGCCCCTCGTTGAACTCGAGGTACTCGTCGATCTGGCTCTTGCGCTTGCCCTCGGCCGGCTCGTTGATCGGAAACTTGATCTTGCCTTCGCCGTCCGCCATCACCTTCGACATGAGCGCCGAGTAATCGGTGTGGATCTGCTGGTCGCCGAAGTGGATGATGTTCTCGAAGCCCATCGTGCGCTCGTAGAACTCGACCCAGCGATCCATCCGGCCGAGCTCCACGTTGCCGACGACGTGGTCGATGGCGAGCAGCCCGATGCCGCCGGGCGCGCCGTTCGACGACTGCTGCGCGACGTAGCCCGGCAGAAACGGGCCCGTGTAGTCAGCGCGGTTGACGAACGTGTGGATCACCTCGCCGTACGTGGCTATCGAGGCGAGCTCCACGCGGCCGAACTCGTCGTCCATCCAGCGCGGGTCGCGCACGCCGCGGGCACCGCGCTCGACCGCGTGCCGGTAAGCGTCGGCGGCGCTCGGGACGCGCAGCGCGACGTCCTTGACGCCGTCTCCATGCGTACACGTGAAGCGTGTTATCTCGCTGTCGCTCCGGAGGCCGGTCGTCAGGACGAGCCGGATATCGCCTTGCTCGAGCACGTACGAGGCGCGGTCCCGTACGCCCGTCTCGGGCCCTGCATAGGCGGTGCGCGTGAACCCGAACGCTTGCTCGTAGAAGAACGCCGCCTGCTTCGCGTTCCCGACCCAGAGCTCGAGGTGGTCCCAGCCCTCCAGCGGCATCGAGTCGGCAGCGCTCACCCGCGGGATCTTATCGGCGCTCGCTGTAGGCCCGGACCCTCACGCGACCCGGACGACGGTCACGTCGCCTCCTTCTCCGAAGAGCTCGTAGTGGATTGCGCGCGCGAACTCCTCGGCGCGTGCCCTGGCCGCACGGTGGAGCTTCCGCCGGATCTCGTCGTTGGACTCGCCGGAGAACCCGAGGCAGCGATCGCCGTGTGCCGCCCAGCCCATGTGCAGCGCGCCCTCGCGGTATGCGAGGCGCCCCGCGTTCGTCGTTCCGGGGTATGCCGGAGCACCTCCGGGCCGCGCCTCGATCCAGTACTCGTCGGGCCCGAGCCCCGTTGCGGCTTCGAAGGCCTCCATCGTCCGGCGGTGAAAGCGCCTGTCGGCGCAGAGTTGCAGGTAGCCCAGCTCCACGGGGCGCGCACCGTAGCGCCGGCGCGGCCGCAGCGCGCCGGTAGCTGCTGGCGCCCGATTGACATTCGCAGTGGCGGCGCTCTTACTGTCGGCTGTGGTTGCGCGCCGCCGCGGCACCGTCACGTTCGTGTTCACGGACATCGAGGGGTCGACGCGGCTGGTTCACGAGCTCGGCGAGCGGTACGGCGAGGTTCAGAGCACACACCGGCGCCTGATTCGGACGGCGTTCGCGGCGCACGGGGGCGACGAGGTCGACACGCAGGGTGACTCGTTCCTGTACGTCTTCGGGCGCGCGCGCGACGCCGCGCTTGCGACGGCGGACGCGCAGCGGGCATTGGCCGCCTGCGAGTGGCCGGACGGCGTCCAGTTGCGCGTCCGGATGGGCATGCACACCGGCGAGCCCGGCGTGTCCGAGGAGGGCTACCACGGCGTCGGCGTCCACCGCGCCGCCCGCGTAATGGCGGCCGCGCACGGCGGCCAGGTGCTCGCCTCGCAGGCGAGCGCGGCCGTGCTCGGCGACGAGCGGCTGCCCGGCATCGAACTGCGCGACCTCGGTCAGCACGAGCTCAAGGACCTCGACCGCCCCGAGCGGATCTTCCAGCTGGACATCGACGGGCTGCCGACGGGATTCCCGCCGCTGCGGACGCAGACGGCTGCCGTCGCGCGTCCTTTCTACCGCCGCCCGCTCCTGGTCGGCGCCGCGGCCGGCGTGGTGGCCGCGGCCGTGGCGATCCCCGTCTTCGCGATCGCCGGCGGCTCCGGCGGCGGACAGACGCTCGACGCCGTGCAGGACAACGCCGTCGCAGCGATCGACGCAAGCTCGGGCGACATCGTGGACGAGGCACCCGATATCCCCTCGCCGGAGCGCGTCGCGGCCGGCGCAAACGCGGTCTGGGTGACGAGCTCCAAGGGCGGCGGCAGCGTGATACGTCTCGATCCCGAAAGCCACGACGTCGAGGACACCATCGAAGTCGGCAGCGGGCCGCAGGGCATCGCCTACGGCGCCGGCGCCGTCTGGGTCGCAAACAGCCTCGACGGCACGGTCTCGCGGATCTCTCCCGAGACGAACGAGGTCGTCGAGACCTACTCCGTGGGCAATACGCCGAGCGCGATAGCCGTTGGCCACGATTCGGTCTGGGTGACGAACGCGGACGACCGCACGGTCTCGCGGGTCGACGCCACGACCGGGGACGCCCGAACGACGATTCCGGTCGACGCCGCCGCCCGCGGGCTGGCGATCGGTGGGGGTGCCGTCTGGCTGACCGATCCGGTCGGGAACGCCGTCGTCCGCCTCGACCCGGCCTCGCAGACGGTCGTGGGCAGGATCAACGTCGGCAGCGGACCGACTGCGATCGTGTACGGCGAGGGCCGCGTTTGGGTGGCGAACAACCTCGACGGGACGGTGACCCGCATCGACGTCGCGCGCGGGACGGTGACCGGCACGTACCCCGTCGGCGTTGCGCCCAACGGGATCGCCGTCGCTCGCGACGCCGTCTGGGTCACGGACGAGGTGACCGGCGCGCTCGTGCGGGTCGACCCGGAAACCGGCGAGGCGGTTCGGACGAGGCTCGGTGGACGGCCGGAGGGAGTGTCGGCGGTGGAGGACTCGATCTGGGTGGCGGTCCAGGCCGCCGGCGACGCCCATCGCGGCGGGACGCTGAAGATCGCCTGGCGCAAGGGCGACTTCGTCTCGATCGATCCCGCGCGCGCGTACGGCCCCCTCCCATGGCAGTTGCTCGCCGCAACGAGCGACGGGCTCGTCGGGTTCAAGAAGGTCGGCGGAGCGGACGGAAACACCCTCGTGCCCGATCTTGCGATCACGCTTCCCGCACCGACGGACGGCGGCCGGACCTACCGTTTTCAGCTGCGCGAGGGCGTCCGTTTCTCCACAGGACGCGAGGTCAAGCCGTCGGACATCCGCTACACGCTCGAGCGAATGTTCCGCGCGCCGCCCGACGGGCGGCCGGACTTCTACGCCGGAATCGTCGGCGGAGACGCGTGTCTGAAGCATCCGCGGCGGTGTGACCTCGGGAGCGGCGTGGTCGCCGACGACAAGGCCGGCACCGTGACGTTCCACCTGCGCGAGCCGGACCCCGAGTTCCTCTACAAGCTCGCGATGCCGTTCGCGTTCGCGCTGCCGGCCGGCACACCCGTCAAAGGCGATCGGCCGGTGCCGGGCACGGGTCCCTACCGCATCGCCGAGTACCGAAAGGAGCGCCGGATCCGACTCGTGCGCAACGAGCACTTCCGCGTGTGGTCGCGTGCCGCGCAGCCCGACGGCCTTCCGGACGCGATCGAGGTCTCGGTGATCCCCTCCGCAGCCCGGCAGGCTGAGGGCGTGATCGCGGGTCGCCTCGACGTCACGTCGGACGTCGCGCGAGCGAAGATCGAGGAGGCGCGGACGCGCCACGCCTCGCAGCTCCACGTGACGCCGGCCGCTCTAACCATCGCGATCCTGCTCAACACGCGCCGTGCGCCCTTCGACGATGTTCGCGCGCGCCGGGCTGTCGCGTACGCGCTCGACCGCAGCCGGATCGTGGAGGACCTTGGAGGATCGGAATTCGCCGCGCCGACGTGCCAACTCCTGCCACCTAACTTCCCCGCATATCGCTCGCACTGCCGGTATACGACCGGGGCGGGCGACTCGTGGACCGCGCCGGATCGAGTTCGCGCCCGCCGACTCGCGCGAGAGTCCGGAACGACTGGAGCGACCGTCAACGTGCTCGTCCTCGCGCAGGGCTACCAGCCGCTCGTGAGCACGTCCCGCGCCCTGGTCGGCGCGCTCCGGCAGCTTGGCTACGGGGTGCGCGTCCATCGGCGCTCCGATCCCGAGGGCTACTTCGGCGAGTTCTATTCGGGAGGCGCTCGGTACGACGCGGCCACCACGGCCTGGGCGCAGGACTACCCCGCTCCCGGCAACTTCCTCGAGGGAATCGTCGGCTGCGTCCAAAACCCGTATTCGTGCGACCGGGCGATCGATCGAAGGATTCGGGCAGATCGCGCCTTGCAGGCCCGGGATCCGCAGGCGGCCGTCAATGCATGGGCCGCCCTCGACCGCGAGCTGGCGCGTCGGGCCGGGGCGATCGGGGCGATCAACCTCCGCGCAATGGACTTCGTGTCGAGGCGGGTCGGCAACTACCAGCACCACCCGGTGTTCGGAATGCTGCTCAGCCAGGTCTGGGTGCGCTGACCGGCGCGCGGCGGCGTCCGAGCGCGATGGCGGCCGCGATCAGCACACCGCCCGCCACCTGCACGAGCGTCATCGTCTCGGCGAGCAGCACGACGGCGAAGACGA
>JACVRM010000114.1 GCA_014534415.1 Thermoleophilia bacterium
CTTCCGCGAGCAGGGCCAGGACGTCCTCCTCTTCATCGACAACATCTTCCGCTTCGTCCAGGCGGGCTCGGAGGTCTCGGCGCTGCTCGGCCGCATGCCGAGCGCCGTGGGTTACCAGCCCACGCTCGCAACGGAGATGGGCCAGCTCCAGGAGCGCATCACTTCGACGCGCACCGGGTCGGTCACGTCGGTGCAGGCGATCTACGTGCCCGCGGACGATCTCACCGACCCGGCTCCTGCCAACACGTTCGCACACCTCGACGCCACGACCGTGCTCGACCGCGCGATCGTCGAGCAGGGCATCTACCCGGCCGTCAACCCGCTCGACTCGGTCTCGCGTGCACTCCAGCCCGGCATCGTCTCCGACGACCACTACCGCACGGCGACCGACGTCCAGGAGGTGCTCCAGCGCTACAAGGATCTCCAGGACATCATCGCGATCCTCGGCATGGACGAGCTCTCCGACGAGGACAAGCTCGTGGTGCAGCGCGCCCGCAAGATCCAGCGGTTCCTCTCGCAGCCGAACTTCGTCGCCGAGCAGTTCACCGGCACGCCGGGGCAGTACGTCCGGCTCGAAGACACGATCAAGGGCTTCCGCGAGATCCTGGAGGGCACGCATGACGAGCTGCCCGAGCAGGCCTTCTACATGGTCGGCACGATCGAGCAGGCGGTCGAGAAGGCGCGTGACGGGCGGCCCGCGGACAGGGGCGAGCCGGAGCCGGAGCCCGAAGCCGAGCGCGAGCCCGCGGGCGCTGCGGCCTAGTCCGCCGCCTTGGCGACCGAACGCCGCACCTTCTCGGTCTCGCTGGTGACGCCGGAAGGCTCGGCGTTCGACGGCGAGGCCGAGATGCTGATCGTGCCCGGGCAGGCCGGCGAGATCGGCGTGCTGGCGCGGCACGCCCCGCTCGTCGCGATGCTCAAGGCCGGTTCCACGCGCGTCCACCTGCGACGCGGGGGGGAGGTGCGCGAGTTCGCGACCGGCCCCGGGTTCTTCAAGGTCGAGCAGGATCGCGCCCTCGCGCTCGTCGACGACGCGGTCGACGCGAATGACATCGACCCGGAAAGGGCTCACCGCCAGCTCGAGGAGGCGCAGGCCGAGCTGGCACGCGTGGACGCGGGCGAATCGGAGGCCGACCGCTGGCAGGTCGAGCAGCGCATCCGCCACGCCGAGAACCAGCTTTCGGTTCTTGGTCGCGGCTGACGCCGCGCACCGCGGCATGCGAGCGGCGACTCGGCGTAAGATCGCCGACCGCCTCGACACGAAAGACGTAATGCGAGCCACGATCAAGGACAAACGGGAGGTCGCGCACCGGACGCTCATGGTCGTCTTCGACCTCGGCGGCGAGCACTTCGAGTTCCGGCCCGGGCAGTACTTCTGGGTCGAGCTGCCGCCCCGCGGTTACGAGGACGAGAGAGGGCTGCGGAGGCACATCTCAGTCGTGACGTCCCCCACCGAGCGCGGTGTGCTGGGCTTGGCCACGCGCCTCCGAGACAGCGCGTTCAAGCGCACGCTCGAGGAGCTGGAGATCGGTGCCGCGGTCGACGTCGAGCCGCCGAAGGGTACGTTCGTGCTGCCGGACGAAACCGACCGGCCGTACGTCTTCGTCGCGGGCGGGATCGGCATCACCGTCTTTCGCTCGATGCTCCGCTACATCGCCGACACGCAGCTGCCGCACCGCGTCACGCTCGTCTACTCGAACCGCGACCGCGCCTCGGCCGCATTCGTCGACGAGCTGGACGACTTGCAGCAGCGGATCGCCGGCCTGCGCGTGGTGCTGACGATGACCGACGACGACGAGTGGGAGGGCGAGACGCGGCACATCGACGCCGACGTGCTGCTCGATCACCTCGAGGCGGATCTGCGCTCCTACACGTACCTGGTCGCCGGGCCGCCCGGCATGGCCGAGGACGTCGGCGACCGCATTCGCGCCGCCGGCGTGCCGGAGGAGCAGGTCGCCGTCGACAAGTTCAGCGGGTACTAGGCCCGAAGCCTTCGAGCTCGAGGAGTCGGCGCTTGTAGTCGAGGCCGAGCGAGCCGTAGCCACCCAGGCCGCGCGCTGCAACCACGCGGTGGCACGGGACGACGATCGGGAAGCGGTTACGAGCGCAGAACGTGCCGGCGGCGCGCGCTGCTCCGGGACGCCCGGCCAGGGCGGCGAGCTCGCCGTAGGTGACGACCGCACCACGGGGCACCGCCCGCAGCGCCCCGGCGAGCGCACGCGCGAACGCCGGCTCGTCGTCCGAGGCGAGCGCGATGTCGTCGAAGGAGACCGCCTCGCCGCGGAAGTACCGGATGAGGCGCTCGGCAAGCGCGTGGTCGGCGGCATCCCGGCTCGATTCGCCGTGCGGGAGCTCGTGCCAGAGCAGCGAGTCGCCGTCGAACCACAGCTCGCCCGCGCCCCAGCCGAGCACCTCGTACGACACGCGAATCGGGGCCAAGGCCGGAATCTACCGAGCCGGCTGGTAGCCTCTAATCACCTGGAGAGCTTTGACAGGCAGCTTGGCGACCAGGCTAAAAAACGCCTAAAGAGCCCGAGAGCGCCCGGCTCCCGACCTCTTTAGGCGGCGAGCGACATGGCGACAGCGCGGGAACGACTCAGGGAGATACTCGAGCAGCGGATCGCCGTGCTCGACGGCTCCTGGGGCGTGCTCATCCAGGCGCGCGTGCGTGGGGAGGACGCGTACCGCGGTGAGCGGTTCCGCGACCATCCTCTCTCCGTCGCGGGCGACCCCGATCTCCTCAACCTGACGCGGCCGGAGGTCGTGCTCGACATCCACCGTGCGTACCTCGACGCGGGCGCCGACATCACCACCACGAACACCTTCACGGCGACTTCGATCGGGCAGGCCGACTACGGGCTCGAGCAGGCCGTCTACGAGCTGAACGTCGAGGGCGCGCGCCTGGCGCGACGGGCGTGCGACGAGCGAGACGACCGCCCGCGTTTCGTCGCGGGGTCGATCGGCCCGCTCAACGTCACGCTCTCGCTCTCGCCGCGCGTCGACGATCCCTCGTTCCGCACGCACACGTTCGACCAGGTAGAGGAGGCGTACTCCGAGCAGGTTCGCGGCCTCGTGGACGGCGGGGTCGACCTGCTGCTGATCGAGACGGTCTTCGACACGCTCAACGCGAAGGCGGCGATTGCGGCGGCGCGGGATGTCGCGCCGGACGTGCCGCTCTGGCTCTCGTTCACCGCCGTGGACCGCAGCGGCCGGAACCTCTCCGGCCAGACCGTGGAGGCCTTCTGGACGTCCGTCGAGCACGCCGAGCCGCTGATCGTGGGCGTCAACTGCGCGCTTGGAGCGACGGAGATGCGGCCGTTCGTGGAGGATCTGGCGCGAGCCGCCACCACCTACGTGGCGTGCTATCCGAACGCCGGGCTGCCGAACGCCTTCGGCACGTACGACGAGCGGCCGCACGACACGAGTCGCTTCCTGCGAGAGTTCGCCGCGGACGGGCTCGTCAACGTCGTGGGCGGTTGTTGCGGGACGACGCCCGAGCACGTACGACAGATCGCCGCCGCCGTCCAGGACCTGGTCCCGCGGCATGTCCAGACGAGGCAGTCGCGGCCCCGCTTCAGCGGGCTCGAGCCCTTCGAGATCGGCCCGGACACCGGTTTCGTGATGGTCGGCGAGCGCACGAACGTGACCGGCTCCGTGCGGTTTCGGCGCCTCGTCGAGGCGGACGACTGGAGCGGCGCGGTCGACGTGGCGCTCGAGCAGGTGCGAGGCGGCGCGAACCTCCTCGACGTCAACATGGACGCCGACCTGCTCGAGTCGGAGCAGGCGATGACGACGTTCCTGAAGGTCCTCGCCACCGAGCCGGAGGTCGCGCGGCTGCCGATCATGGTCGACAGCTCGCGCTTCTCCGTGGTGGAGGCCGGCCTCAGGTGCCTTCAGGGCAAGGGCGTGGCGAACTCGCTCAGCCTCAAGGAGGGCGAGGAGCCCTTCCTCGAGCAGGCTCGACGCGTCCGCCGGCTCGGCGCCGCGGTGATCGTGATGGCGTTTGACGAGCGCGGCCAGGCGGAGAGCGCAGAGCGCAAGGTCCAGATCTGCGAGCGCGCGTACCGGCTGCTGGTCGACCAGGCCGGCTTCCCGCCCGAGGACATCGTCTTCGACCCGAACGTCCTGGCGGTCGCGACGGGCATCGAGGAGCATGCCGCATTCGCAAAGGCGTTCATCGACGCGATCCCGCGAATCAAGGAGCGTTGTCCGGGCGCGAGCGTGAGCGGCGGCATCTCCAACCTGTCGTTCGCATTCCGCGGCAACGACGTCGTGCGCGAGGCGATGCACTCGGCGTTCCTCTACCACGCCATCGCCGCCGGCCTGGACATGGGGATCGTCAACGCTGGGCAGCTCGTCGTCTACGAGGACATCGAGCCGGAGCTTCGCGAGCGGGTCGAGGACGTGCTCTTCGACCGGCGCCCCGACGCGACCGACCGGCTGGTCGCATACGCCGAGCGGGTTCGCGGCGAGGGCACTCGCCGGGAGCTCGACCTGTCGTGGCGCGAGGCCCCGGTCGAGAAGCGGCTCGAACACGCGCTCGTCCACGGCATCGTCGACTTCATCGAGGACGACACCGAGGAGGCGCGGCAGGCGCTCGAGCGTCCGCTCGACGTCATCGAGGGCCCGCTCATGGCCGGCATGCAGGTGGTCGGTGATCTCTTCGGCGCCGGCAAGATGTTCCTGCCGCAGGTCGTCAAGAGCGCGCGCGCGATGAAGCGCGCCGTCGCGTACCTCGAGCCGTTCATGGAGGAGGAACGCCGGCGCACCGGCGGCGACGGCCGCGCGCGCGGCAAGCTCGTGCTCGCGACCGTCAAGGGCGACGTACACGACATCGGCAAGAACATCGTCGGCGTCGTGCTCGCCTCCAACAGCTATGAGGTCGTCGACCTGGGAGTCATGGTGCCGGCCGACCGGATCCTGGACACGGCCGTGGAGCAGGGCTGCGACATCGTCGGGCTCTCGGGGCTGATCACACCGTCGCTCGACGAGATGGTCAACGTGGCGCGTGAAATGGAGCGCCGCGGGCTGGACCTGCCGCTGTTGATCGGCGGCGCCACGACGTCACGGCAGCACACCGCCGTCAGGATTGCGCCGGAGTACGGCCAGCCCACCGTCCACGTGCTCGACGCATCGCGCGTCGTCCGCGTGGTCTCCGACCTGCTGGACCCCGGACGCGCCGTCGAACTCGACCTGCACAACCGGGCCGAGCAGGAGCGGCTGCGCGAGCAGCACGGCGCCCGCCAGCGCAAGGCGCTGCTCACGCTCGACGAAGCGCGCGCGAATCGCGAGCGCGTGCCGTTCGACCGGTTGCCGGCCCCGCCTTTCACCGGCCGGCGCTACGTCGACCCCGAGCTCGCGACGCTGCGCGAGTACATCGACTGGCAGTTCTTCTTCCACGCCTGGGAGCTGAAGGGCCGCTTTCCGGCGATTCTCGAGCGGCCCGAGGCACGCGAGCTCTACGCCGACGCAACGTGGCTGCTGGACGAGATCGTCCGCAACGAGTCGCTGCACGCGCGCGGCGTGCACGGCTACTGGCCGGCGCGCGCCGAGGACGACGACATCGTGCTCGAGGATGGGACACGCTTCTGCTTCCTCCGCCAGCAGGCGGCGTACGGCGACTCGCGCCCGAACCGCTGCCTCGCCGACTATGTGGCGCCCGCCGGCGACCACGTCGGCGGATTCGCGGTCGCGATTTTCGGCGCAGACGACCTCGCCGCGCGCTTCGAGTCCGCGCACGACGACTACCGCGCGATCATGGCCAAGGCGCTCGCGGACCGCTTCGCCGAGGCATTCGCCGAGTACCTGCACGAGCAGGTGCGCCGCGAGTGGTACGAACCGGAGGAGCGTCTCTCCAACGAGGAGAGGATCGCCGAGCGCTACCGCGGGATCCGGCCGGCGTTTGGGTATCCGGCGTGCCCGGATCACAGCGAGAAGCCCAAGCTGTTCGCCCTGCTCGACGCGGAGGCGGCCGGGCTCTCGCTCACGGAGACTTTCGCCACGCTGCCCGCGGCGAGCGTCAGCGGCGTGTACCTCGCCCACCCGGCGGCTCGCTATTTCGCGGTCGGTCGGCTCGGTCGCGACCAGGTCGGCGACTACGCGCGCCGGAAGGGCATCCCCATCGAGGAGGCCGAGCGGTGGCTAGGGCCGAACCTCGGCTACGCGCCCGAAGAGGCGCTTGCGCCCGCATAGGCAAAAGGAAACGCCGCCCCGGGCCGAATAAGGGCGCGTGTGCAGGCGTTCTGCGTTATGCTCGGCGATCGGACGCCTGCACGGCGTTCGCGCTCTCTAAGTACGTATGCGCACGACTCTCAAACGAGGCGTAGGGAGAACTTCTGCCGCCGACGGCAACGGCCGCGCAGTCGTGCCGCCCGGCGGACTGAGCGCGATCGCGCTCTACGAGCAGCCCCGTCCGCGCCGCCGGGCGCTGCGGATCGCCGGTCGCATCTTCTTCCTGCTCGCCGCGCTGGGCGTGATGGGCGGCGCGGCCGTTGCGGCGGGCACGTGGCTCTACGCGGAATCGAAGGTCGACACGATCGAGGCGCGCGACCGGACGGCGAAGCGCGTGGCGAAGCGGCTCGACGTGGCGCTGCCCGGGCATCCCACGACCGCGCTGCTGCTCGGCTACGACCGGCGGCACGGTGAGGGCAAGGGTGTGAAGGCGCGCTCGGACACGCTCATGCTGGTGCGCGTCAACCCAGAGGAGGGCAGCGAGTCCATCTCGCTGCTCTCGTTCCCGCGCGACCTCGCGGTGCAGGTCCACTGCCCGGGGCGGGCGCCGTTCGAGGACCGCATCAACGCGGCGTACTCGGCGTGCGGCGAGGTAGGCGCCGTCGAGACGGTGAAGGCGGACACGGGCCTCCCGATCAACTACCTCGTGTCCGTCAACTTCCGCGGCTTCACGCAGGGCGTCGACAAGCTCGGCGGCGTGTGGATGGACGTCGACCGTCGCTACTACAACGTGAACACGGGCGCTTACGGCTTCGCGGCGATCGACCTGCGGCCTGGCTTTCAGAGGC
>JACVRM010000157.1 GCA_014534415.1 Thermoleophilia bacterium
TGATGCTCGCCTGGAAGATCGCGCCCGCACTGGCGGCCGGCAACACCGTCGTGCTGAAGCCCGCCGAGACGACTCCGCTCACCGCGCTGCTCTTCTGCGACGTGCTCCGTCAGGCCGAGGTGCCCGCGGGCGTCGTCAACATCATCACCGGCGACGGTCGCACGGGCGCGGCGCTGGTCGACCACCCGGGCGTCGACAAGGTGGCCTTCACCGGCTCGACCGAGGTGGGCAAGGCAATCCAGAGGCAGGTCGCCGGTAGCGGCAAGAAGCTGACGCTCGAGCTGGGCGGCAAGGCGGCCAACATCGTCTTCGACGACGCCGCCGTCGACCAGGCGGTCGAGGGCATCGTGAACGGCATCTACTTCAACCAGGGCCACGTCTGCTGCGCCGGCTCGCGGCTCTTCGTCCAGGAGTCGGTGTACGAGCCCCTCGTTGCGAAGCTCAAGCGGCGGATGGCGACTCTGCGGGTCGGCGATCCGCTCGACAAGAACACCGACGTCGGCGCGATCAACTCGCGCCAGCAGCTCGACAAGATCGAGCAGCTCGTCCGCTCCGGCGAGCAGGAGGGCGCGGAGATCTACCAGCCGCCCTGCCGGTTGCCCGAGCGGGGGTACTGGTTCGCGCCGACGGTCTTCACGAACGTCGCTCAGAGCTACCGCATCGCGCAGGAGGAGATCTTCGGGCCCGTGCTCTCCGTTCTCACGTTCCGCACGCCCGAGGAGGCGGTCGAGAAGGCGAACAACACGCCGTACGGGCTCTCGGCGGGCGTCTGGACCGAGAAGGGGTCGCGAATCCTCTGGATGGCCCAGCGCCTCCAGGCGGGCGTCGTCTGGGCCAACACGTACAACCGCTTCGATCCTGCCTCGCCGTTCGGTGGTTACAAGGAATCCGGATTCGGCCGCGAGGGCGGCCTCCACGGCCTCGAGCCGTATCTCGCCTTCGACGGGAAGCCGGAGATCGAGGGCGGATGAGGGCGCTCGGGCTCGTGGTCGTCGCGGCGGTGACGCTCGTCGCCGCCGGGTCCGGGTCGCCCGCCGCCGCGACAGAAGGCGCGTCCGGTTGTGCCGTCTCCCGCCCGGGCGGCGAGCCTGTGCCCGGGCGGTCGTCGTTCAACTTCGGGAATCGACGCATCGCGGTTGCACTTCCGCCGCGCGCGACGTTCGTGGCCGTGCGCGACGGAAGGCCGGGTGGGGCGTGGGTGCAGCGCGACGGCACGATTCGGACGAAGGTCGGCTGGTGGCGCGCCCGCGGCGAGCTCCGGATTGCGGGCCGTCGGCTCGATCGAAGGTCGGCGCCGCTCCGCGCCGACGTCGGCCCACTCAGCTGGACGTCCCAGGGCGTCTTCGTCCCGAGCGAGCTCTTCTTCCCGTCCGTCGGCTGCTGGCGAATCACCGCGACGGCGGGCGGCGCGCGGCTCGACGCGGTCGTTCGGGTGGTGAGGCGATGAGCCGCCTCCCGGTTCGCAAGACGTACAAGCTGTTCATCGGCGGCGCCTTCCCACGCTCGGAATCGGGCCGCACGTACCTTGCGGAGGGCCAGAACGTCGCGCGCGCCTCGCGCAAGGACGTGCGCGACGCTGTCCGGGCGGCCCGCGCGGCGCAGGTCAAGTGGGCAGGGCTGACCGCGTACAACCGCGGGCAGGTGCTGTACCGCGCGGCCGAGATGTTGGAGTCCCGCCGCGCCGAGCTCGCTGAGCTCTGTTCGGGCGAACGCGAAGTGGAGCGCTCGATCGACCGCTTCGTCTGGTATGCCGGCTGGGCCGACAAGCTCGCTCAGGCGCTCGGGTCGTCCAACCCCGTCGCCGGTCCGTACTTCAATTTCACGGTGCCGGAGCCGACCGGCGTGGTGGGCGTGCTCGCTCCCGCTGAGCCGGTCCTGGAGGGGCTCGTCTCGCGGGTCGCACCCGTGGTCGTCGGCGGCAACGCGGTGGTGGTCGTCGCATCCGAGCGCACGCCGCTCGCCGCCATGGAACTCGCGGAGGTCCTGGCCACGTCGGACGTGCCCGGCGGCGTCGTCAACATCCTGACCGGCCTCCAGTCGGAGCTCGCGCCCGTGCTTGCGGGGCACATGGACGTGAACGCGCTCGACCTGACCGGCGTCGACGGCGGCGGCGACGAGCTCGAGCGGCTCGCCGCCGAGAACGTCAAGCGCGTCGTGCGCGGTGCTCGGGACGATCAGAGTCCGTGGGAAGCGGCCGCGTTCCTCGAGCTGAAGACCGTCTGGCACCCGGTCGGCACATAGCGCACGCAAGGCCTAGCCGCGCGTCCGGCTCGCGTAGATCGCCTGCCGGAATCGGCGGCCGGCCGGCGGCGAGGCGAGCGAGAAGACGGCCACGGGAACGCCGCCGACGAACGACGTCGAGACGTAGTCCGCGAGCATGCGGCCCTGGTTCGTGTCGGCGATCCAGCCGAGCCGCATCGAGCGCGCGTTCAGCTGCCGCGAGCGCCAGGTCCGGCCGCCATCCGACGAGCGCGCGAGCCAAACGTCTATGCGGCACGACGAGAACGCGCAGTCGTTCGTCGGCATCGCGTAGTGAACGATCGCCACCTCACGCCGCGGCGAGTCGCCGCCGGCCACGGCCAGGCCCGGCACGAAACTGTCCGCCGACGCACCCCGTGGCCCAGAGCGCACCCGGCGCGGCCGCGACCAGCGGACGCCGTCGGCAGACGTCGCGACGACGATCTCGTTTGCCCGGCAGTCGCGCCGCAAGCGGCAGTCGTGCCAGGCGACGTAGACCGTCCCGTCCGCCCCGACGTCGGCTGACGGAAGCGGCGGCGCCCGCATTCCGGGCACCCGGCGCGCCCGCTGCTCCGCGATCATGCGCACCGGCTCGAACGTCGCGCCGCCGTCGCGTGAGCGTGCTGATGCCATGGCCGCGTCCGTGAGGAAGACCAGCACGAGCGCGCCGTCGGGCTGGATCACGGGCTGGACGCCGGTCGCGAACGGCTCCCGGCTCGGCGTCGGGTCGACGACGACCGGCGTCGACCAGGTCAGCCCGCCGTCCGCCGAGACCTGCGTCGCGAGCGCCGACCTGCCGACGAGCGTGTACGAGAGGTAGCAGCGGCCGCGGAACGGGCTCGTCGGCCAGGTATCGCACGTCAGCCACTCCTTGTCATACGCGAGCGAAGCAGCGGAGGCGGTCGCCGCCACCACCGGTGCGCTCCAGGAGCGCGCGTCCGCCGACCGGCTGACCAAGAGCTCGGTCAGCCCGGGCGACACCGCCAGCGTGGCGACCAGCCAGACGGCGTGCGCAGCATCGTAGGCGACCACGGGGTCGCTCACCCGCTCGGCGCGCCCGCGCGGTGACGAGTTGACGCCCACACCAGGCAGCCGCCCAGAGCGCCAGCGCAGGCCGTCGGTCGAGGTCGCGAAGCCGATGTCCATCGCGCCGCCGGAGAAGTTCCGGCCGACCTGAAAGACGGTAACGACCGTCGATCCCCACGCCTGGCTGTCCGGCTCGACCTGCGTGGCGTGCTGACCCGGGGCACCGCGGAACGGGTCACGCGAGAGGCGGCGCGTCACCACCTCGCAGTCGGCGCCGCGCGCGGCGTCGACCTCGTCCGCCGTGACGATGTCGCGACCCCGGCCGCAGAAGACGCGGTCGGGCGCTCCGTCGGTCTCGACCGAGATTCGGTCGGCCCCGTCGCCGCCGCGAAGGACGTCGCGGCCCGCGCCGCCGTCCA
>JACVRM010000154.1 GCA_014534415.1 Thermoleophilia bacterium
GGCGCCCCCTTGCCGGTTTTCCGGGCATCCGGCGTCCGCTGAACCGGTTCTGAACCGGTCTCCGCTTCGCTTCGGGCGGTGAACGGGACCGCGCAGCCGACGGGCGACGGCGAGAGGGTCGTGAAAGCCCTGCTCGTGGTAGCGGCGTTGGTGCTCGCCGGGACCTTGGCCGGCGTGCGCCTGGTCGATGGAGCGAATCGGGCGTCTCCGTACGTCCTCCGTCGCATAGCGAGCGGCCTGGCCTCACCCGTGTACGTGACGGCGCCGCGAACCGAGCGCGACCGGCTCTACGTCGTGCTTCGCAGCGGCGCCGTCCGCATCCTGGCGCGCGGCCGCTTGCAGCCCCGGCCGTTCCTCGACCTCCGAGGTGACGTCAGCGTCTCCGGCGAGATGGGTCTGCTCTCGATCGCCTTCCCCCCGGACTACGCGACGACGCGCCGCTTCTACGCAATCTTCAACGACGTCGAGGGCGCGCTGCGGCTCGTGGAGTACCACGTCGCGGATGGGCGAGCCGACGAGTCGAGTGCGCGGGTTCTCGTGCGGATCCCACACGAGGACAGCCCGTACCACAACGGAGGTCAGCTGGCATTCGGCCCTGACGGGTGGCTGTACGCGGGCGTGGGCGACGGCGGCTACTTCCGCGAGGACGGTGTGCGGACGCGACCCGACCCGCGCGGCAACTCCCAGAACACATCGGTACTCCTCGGCAAGCTGTTCCGGCTCGACGTAGCCGAGCCCGACCCTCAGCCCGTCGTCGTGGCGTACGGGCTGCGCAATCCATGGCGGTTCTCGTTCGCGCCGCGAAGCGGCGACCTGGTCGTAGCCGATGTGGGCTGGAACGCGGTCGAGGAGGTCAATCTGCTGCAACGCGGCAGCCCCCTCCGGAACTTCGGCTGGAGCATCTACGAGGGGCGGCAACGCCGCAATCCGGAGCACGTGCAGCTGAACCCGGCAGGGCGCCTGACGTGGCCGATCCTCACCTACGAGACGCACAGGAACGGGAACTGCTCGATCACCGGCGGCTACGTGTACCGCGGCCGCATTGCGCGCCTGCGGGGCCGGTACGTGTTCGGCGACTACTGCTCGGGAAGGATCTGGAGCACCGTGATCCGCAACGGGCGCGCGTCGCGACGGAGGGTCGAGCCGTACCGCGTGCGCGCTCTAGCGTCGTTCGGCGAAGACGCGAACGGCGAGCTCTACGCGATCTCGCTCAGGGGCGCGATCTACCGCTTCGCCCGGCGTTGACCCGGTCGCGGGCCGGACGGCGCCGCCCGCGCTGGCGCTACTACGAGCCGCGCCGCCGCGGCAGCGAGAACTCGCGGCCACCCGTGATCCCCGACGGCCGCATGATGAGAACGAGCGCCATGATCGCGCCGAGGAACACGAGCCGCGATCCTTGCGGGAGCTCGAGCGTGACAAGCAGGTCAACGCCGCGCTCCGCCTCGGTCAGGAACGAGTCGAGGCCACTGACCACGAGCGCGCCGACGACCGCGCCCCACAGGCTCGCCACGCCGCCGACGACGAGCATCGCCAGCGTGAGGAAGGTGAGCTCCAGGTAAACCTGCTCCGTCGTGATCGACCCGAGCAGGTGCACGAGCAGGCCGCCGGCGAACCCGGCGAGCGCGCCGGAAAGCGTGAACGCCCAGAGGCGCTGCCGGTGCACGTTGACGCCGACGCCGGCGGCTGCCGCGCCGTCCTCGCGCGAAGCTCGCAGCAGCCTGCCCGCACGCGCGATGCCGTACGCCCAGGCGACGATCACGACGACGAGAGCGCCGAGCGTCGCCTGCATGGCGCCGGTCGTCTCCGGGACGAGCGACAGCGTCGTGGCGCCCGGCCCGATCCTCGTCCACTCGCGGAGCACGTTGTGGGTGATCTCGAGGACGGCAAAAGTGGCGATGCCGGCCGCCAGACCAGAGAGCCGCATGAGCGGCAGCCCGACCACGAACGCGAAAACCCCGCCGACGGCGGCGCCGAGGAGCAGAGAGGCGACGTTGCCGACGGTGTGGTCGCGCAGCAGCGGGAAAAGCTCGGGCAGGACGGCGCTCTTCGAGACGAGCGGGATTGACATTACGCCGGCCGCGAAGGCGCCGACGGCGACGAAGCTGATCTGTCCGAACGACAGGACGCCCGAGTTGCCGACGAAGACGTAGATCGACACGACGATCGCAACCGAGACGAGCGCGTTGAGGAAGTAGAGCTCGTTCGAGCGCGAGGCGAACGTCGACGCCACGCCGACGGCGACGATGACGACCGCCGGCCCGACTAGGGCGGAAAGCGTGTCAAGCCGTCTCATACGCGCTCCGGCGCGGCCGCCCGCCCCCACGCGAAGAGGCCGGCCGGCCGCAGGAGGAGCACGACGATCACGAGCGCGAAGACCGCGGACGGGAGGTACACGGTCTTGTCGGTCGGAAGCGCGCCGTTCATCACGCCCATGGCGAAACCGATCGTGAAACCGCCCAGCGTGGCCGTCCAGAGCCGGTCGATGCCGCCGACGACCACACCGACGAGGACGACGATCGTCTCGCGCAGCGCAAACCCGGGCGTGACGAGCGGTTGCTGCACCGTGAGGATGACCGCGAGCGTGGCGGCGAGAAGAGCCGAGAGCAGCACCGCCAGGCCGATCACGCGATCGGCGCGCACGCCGAGCAGTCGCGCCGTCGGGAAATCGACCGCCGCGGCGCGCATATGGAGGCCGATCGTCGTCCGGGCGAGCAGCAGCGCGAGGCCGCCGAGCGCGACGCCCGCTACGACGACCGCGACGATGCTGATCCGGCGCACGTCGACGCCCGCCACGTCGACGGCCTGCCGGAGGCCGGCGAACGAGCCGGCGGACTCGCCGATCGTGTCGTCGCGCACGTCGACGAGCAGCGCGACCGCCTGGAGCATGAAGGCGAGCGCGAACGTCGTGACGAGCATCACCGCGGGCGACTGTCCACGGAGCGGCCGGAAAGCGGCGCGCTCCATCCCCAGCGAGAGCGCCACGACGACCACGAAGCACGCGGCGATGCTCGCCGCGACCGGCCAGCCGGAGGTGAAGGCGAGCGTGTAGGCGCCCGCCATCACCAGCTGACCGTACGCGAAGTTCACCAGCCGGAGCACACCGAAGACCAGGCCGATGCCGACGGCCATCAGCGAGTAGATCGCGCCCAGCCCGACGGCGTCCGCGATCGTCTGCATGTCCACCACGGCGACCACGGCAGCTGCGTTCACGCGGCGAAGTACGCGGCGATGAGCCTCGCGGTGTCGTCGGCGTCCGCCGGCCCGAGCGTCATGCGCAGCTCGCCGTTCGCGAGCACGTGGGTGCGGTCCGCGAAAGCGACCGTCCGCTGCGCGCGCTGCTCGACGAGCAGGATGGTCACGCCGCGTGCTCGTACCTCCGCGAGCGCCTGGAAGACGGCGTCGACCGCCCTGGGCGCGAGCCCGAGCGACGGCTCGTCGAGGAGCAGGACGGCGGGTTGCGCGACGAGGGCGCGCGCGAGCGCGAGCTGCTGCTGCTGGCCACCCGACAGCGCGCCCGCCTGGCGGCGGCGGAAGTCCGCGAGCACCGGGAAGAGCTCATACGCGTCGGAGAGCGCCTGCGTGCTACGCCCGTCGCTTCGCGCGGCGAGCCCCAGTCGGAGGTTTTCCTCGACGGTGAGGCCGGCGTACACCCGCCGGCCTTCCGGCACGAGTGCGACGCCGGCGCGTGCGATGTCCTCCGGCGCGTATCCGCGCAGCGAGGCGCCGCGCAGTCGCACGTTGCCCGCGTACACCGGCACGAGGCCGGCGACGGCGTGCATCGTGGTCGACTTGCCGGCGCCGTTCGGGCCGATCAGCCCGACGATCTCGCCTCGCTCCAGCCGCAGGCTGACGCCGCGCACGGCGGCGACCGGGCCGTAGCGCACCTCGAGCTCGTCGAGCTCGAGGACCGGCTCAGCCATCGGCGCCGTCGAC
>JACVRM010000165.1 GCA_014534415.1 Thermoleophilia bacterium
CGCGCCGAGCTTGGAATCGCCCGCGCGGTTGGCACGCGGCGCAGCCACCTCGTTCAGATGTACGTCTTCGAGGGCGTCGCCTACGATCTCGTCGCTGCGGTCGTCGGCGCGCTGCTCGGCATTCTGGTCGCGTTCGGAATGGTCTTCTTGATGGGCCAGGCCTTCGCGTCCTTCGGGTTCGAGATGCAGCGCGACGTCCGTCCGCGGAGCATTCTCATCGCCTACACGCTGGGCGTCTTGCTGACCTTGATCGTGGTCACGATCTCGGCGTGGCGGGTCAGCGTGCTGAACATCGCGAGCGCCGTACGGAATCTTCCGGAGCCGGCAGGACGACGCAGCAGCAGGCGGCGCTGGTTCTTCATCGCCGCCGGGCTCGGCGGCGGCGTCTTGCTCACGGCCAGTGGCATCGCCTCGGCGGACGGGCTCGGCTTCATGCTCGGTGTGTCGCTCGTGCTCGTCAGCCTGGCGCCGGTCGTCCGCTCGCTGGGCGGCCGCGATCGCCTCGCCTACACCGCGGTCGGACTCGCGATCGTCGCATTCTGGCTCCTGCCCTTCGGCACGTTCGACTTCATCGCGGACTTCAGCATGGGTTTCGGCGTCTTTCTCGCCGGCGGCCTGCTGATAGTCGTGGGCGCGACCTGGGCGATCATGCATAACGCCGATCTCCTGCTCGGGGTTGTCGGCGCGACCGCGGGGCGGATCCGCGCGCTGGCGCCGGTCGTCCGCCTGTCCATGGCGTACCCGCTGCGCAATCTGTTCCGGAGCGGAGTGACCCTGGCGATGTTCATGCTGGTCGTCTTCACGCTCGTCTGCGGGACGACCATCTCGGGTTCCTTCGTCAAGGCGTGGGACGACGCCGAGACGTTCGGCGGAGGATTCGATGTCCGGGCGCAGGCGGCGCCCGCGACGCCGATCGCAGACGTAGGCGCGGCGGTCAGCCGTGCCGAGAACCTCGACACCACGGCCGTTCCGGTGGCGGCCGGCCAGTCGGTACTGGCCGTCGAGGCTCGACAGGCGGGCACGAACCAGCCGTTCGAGCCGTACGCGGTCACGGGCCTCGACGACGAGTTCCTCTCGCACACGACGTTCGGCCTCGGTGCGATCGCGAACGGCTACGGCTCGGCGGCGGACGTCTGGCGGGCGCTGCGGAAACGACCGAACCTGGCCGTCGTCGACTCGTTCGTCGCGCCACGACGTGACAACTACGGCGGCGCGGTCATGCCGGACTTCCAGCTGTCCGGGTTCTTCTTCGAGGAGGGGAGGTTCGACGCGGTCCCGGTCGTGGTGCGCGATCCCGCAACCGGCAGGCAGCTCCGCCTGACCGTGATCGGCATTCTCAGGGACGGCGTCACACAGTCCATGATGGGGATCTCTACCTCGCAGCGAACGGTCGCCAGCGCATTCGGGCGCCGCGTGCCGCCGACCGTCTACTGGTTCGGGCTCGGCCCGGGAGTCGATGCTGCCGAGACGGCCAAGCGGCTGGAGTCGACGTTCCTCGCCAACGGGCTCGAGGCCGAGGCGACGCAGGAGACGCTCGATGACGCGGTCGGTGCTTCGAAGACGTTCAACGCGCTGATCGAAGGCTTCATGGGCCTCGGTCTCGTCGTGGGCGTCGCGGCGCTCGGGGTCATCACTGCCCGCGCCGTCGTCGAGCGGCGCCAGCAGATCGGCGTGCTGCGCTCGATCGGCTTCGGACGCCGGATGATCCAGGCCGCGTTCCTGCTCGAGTCGACCTTCGTCGCGCTGACGGCGATCGTCGTAGGAGCCGGCCTGGGCCTCGCCCTCTCGTACAACGTGATCGCGGACTCCGCCCGGCAGAACAGCTGGCAAAACCTCGAGCTTTCGGTTCCGTGGCTCAACCTGGGAGGCATCTTCCTGGCCGTCTACGTCGTCGCCCTTCTGACGACGCTTCTCCCCGCGGTGCGCGCGTCGCGCGTGTACCCGGCGGAGGCGCTGCGTTACCAGTGATGGCGATCGCGGACTTCACGTCAACGCCGGCCTCCGCGCAAGCGGAGGCCGAACCGCTTGCCGCCGAGCTCGATCGCCGCTTCGAGGCGGTCGTCTTCGACTGGGACGGCACCGCCGTGCCGGACCGGCAGGCGGACGCGAGCGACGTGCGCCGCGCGATCGAGGCGCTGTGCGCCCTGGGGATGGATTTCTACATCGTCACCGGGACTCACCTCGACAACGTAGACGGCCAGCTCGGGGCTCGGCCACGCGGCCCGGGACGTCTCTACATCTGCGTGAACCGCGGATCCGAGGTCTTCGTCGCGGGTCAGCACGGCGTCGAGCTGGTGGAGCGGCGGACGGCGACCGGCGAGGAGGACGCGGCGCTCGACGCGGCCGCCCGCTCGACCGTGGCGGCGCTCGCGGCGCGGGGGCTCCAGGCCGAGATCGTCTCGCAACGGCTCAACCGCAGGAAAGTCGACGTCATCCCCGAGCCTGACTGGGTGGAGCCGCCCAAGGCGCGGATCGGCGACCTCCTCGTGGCGGTGGAGGGACGACTCCGAGCGGCCGGCCTTAGGGGACTGCCGGAGGTCGTTCAGCTTGCTGCCGCGGCGGCGCGCGCGAGCGGGCTCGAAGAGCCGAGGGTGACGAGCGACGCGAAGCACGTCGAGATCGGGCTGACGGACAAGGCCGACGCGGCGCGGTGGGTCTTCGCCGACCTCTGGCGGCGAGGCGTCTCGCCCGGCCTTGTGCTCGTGGTCGGCGACGAGTTCGGCTCGCTGGGCGGATTGCCCGGGAGCGACTCGCTGCTGGTCGTGCCCGAGTACGAGGGAGCAGCCGTCGTCTCCGTCGGCCCGGAGCCGACGGGCGCGCCGCCCGGCGTCGTGCACCTGGGCGGCGGGCCCGAGGCGTTCCTGGCCTTGCTCGAGGATCAGCTCGCCAGGCGCGAGCGCGGTGACGTTCCGGAGATTGCGGAGGACGCGGACTGGACAGTTGCCGTCGACGGGCTCGACCCCGAGCTCGAGCGCGTGCACGAGACACTCTTGACGCTCGCCGACGGGCGGATCGGCACGAACGGCAGCCCGGCATGGGTTCATCCGCTCGCGGAACCGCGCGTGCTCCCCGCCGGCGTC
>JACVRM010000013.1 GCA_014534415.1 Thermoleophilia bacterium
CGACCCCGTCACGGCGACGCGGATCGGCTGGAACGCCTTGCGCGGCGATACCCCGAGCCGCTCCGCCAGTCCACGGAGCGCCTGCTCGATGCCCTCGGCCGTGAACGGCTCGACCGCGGCGAGCACCTCCGCCGCCTCGGCGAGCAGCGGCCCGGCACCGTCCAGCTCGGCACCGTCGAGCGTGACGTCGGCGAAGAAGAAGCTGGCGAAGCGCGGGTACTGGCCGAGCGTCGAGATCTTCTCCTTGACGAGCCGCACCGTCTGCCGGACCCGCAGCTCGTCCCAGTCGATTCCTCGCTCGCGGAGATACGCGACGAGGCGGTCGCCGTACTCGTCGTCCGGAAGGGCACGCAGGTGCACACCGTTCATCCACTCGAGCTTCTGGTAGTCGAACGTTGCCGGGCTCGCACCGACGCGCTCGAGCGTGAAGCGCTCGACCAGTTCGTCCGGCGTCATGATCGTCGTTCGGTCGTCGTACGACCACCCGAGCAGCGCGAGGAAGTTCATCAGCGCCTCGGGGATGTAGCCGGCGGCCCGGAACTCGTCGATCGACTGGGCGCCGTGCCGCTTCGACAGCCTCTTGCCGTCATCGCCGAGCACGTCCGGAACGTGGGCGTAGACGGGCGGCTCGCGACCGAGCGCGCGCAGGATCTGGATCTGCCGCGGGGTGTTCGAGACGTGGTCGTTCCCGCGGATAACGTGCGTGATCGCGTCGTCCATGTCCTCGACCGGCGAGGCGAAGTTGTACGTCGCCCGCCCATCGGAGCGGACGATCACTAGGTCGTCGAGCGCATCGTTCGGAAACTCGATGCGGCCGCGGATGGCGTCGTCCCAAACCGTCGACCCCTCGTCCGGCATTCGGAAGCGGACGGCACCGTCGTCCTCGTAGGCCTTGCCCTCGTCGACCAGCTGCGTCGCCAGCTCGCGGCAGCGCTCCATCGCGTCGAGCTGGAACGTCACCGGGCCGTCCCAGTCGAGGTCGAGCCAGGAAAGCGAGCGCTGGATCTGCTCGACGGATTCGGCAACCTCGCGGCTGACGTCGGTGTTCTCGATCCGGAGCAGGCACTCGCCTCCCCGCCCGCGCGCGAACAGCCAGTTGAAGAGGAAGGTGCGGACCCCCCCGATGTGCAGGAACCCCGTCGGGCTTGGCGCCATGCGAACGCGGACAGCTCCCAACACGCGGATAGGTTACTGCCGTGCTCTTCGGCGCCCACTGCTCCGGCGGGATCAAGGGAGCGCTCGGCCGGGCCGAAGAGTTCGGCGCCGACGCGGTCCAGCTCTTCGCGCAGAGCCCGCGCGCGTGGCGGTTCCCCGACCACGACCCGGCCGAGCTCGAGCGCTTCCGCGAGCGCCTCGCCGGTGGCCCGGTGCGCGCGGCGCTCGTCCACGCGGTCTACCTCGTCAACCTGGCGACACCCAACGAGGAGATCTACGAGAAGTCGGTCAGGACGCTCGTCCGCACGGTCGAGACGGCCTGCGCGATCCAGGCCGACGGCGTCGTCTTCCACGTCGGCTCGCACCTCGGCGCGGGCTTCGAGGCGGGCGCAGACCGGGTCGTCGCGGCGATCGAGCAGGCGCTCGAGCGCTGCTCCGAGCAGACGTGGCTACTCATGGAGAACTCCGCCGGCGCGGGCGGCACGATCGGTCGGTCGGTCGACGAGCTGGCGACGCTCTTCGAGCGGCTCGGCCGGCATCGGCGCCTCGGCGTCTGCCTGGATTCGTGCCACCTCTTCGTCTCGGGCTGCGACGTGACGGTGTCCGAGTCCTTGGACGCCGTCCTGGGCGACCTCGAGCGCTCGATCGGGCTCGACCGCCTCCGCGCGATCCACGTCAACGACTCGCAGGCGCCGCTCGGGTCGAACCGCGACCGGCACGCCAACATCGGCGAGGGGCTGATGGGCGAGCGCCTGGGCGTCTTCCTCGCGCACCCGGCGGTTCAGGGACTGCCGGCGGTCCTCGAGGTGCCGGGCAAGGACGGTCGGGGCCCCGATGCGGACGAGGTCGCGAAGCTGCGCGAGCTGCACGCCCGCGCGACCGGCGGTGCTACCTCAGCTGGTCGCCGACGCGCGCGACGATCCGGAAGCTCGGGCGGTCGAGTGGCAGCTCGAAGAACTCGGGATTGACGCAGCCGAGCCGCTCCGCGCGGTTCTCGTAGCAGCTCGACACGTCGGCCTCGCACATGGGCAGCGGCGGCCGCACGGCCTTCACGCCGCCGAAGCCCTCGCTCCGCCGCTCGGCGCTGCGCAGCAGGTCGAGATCGATCTCGACCTCGTAGACCTTCTGCATGCAGCCGATGTACGTCCGGCCGAACTCCTCGAATGCGTAGACGAACGGACACGACCGCTCGAGGCACGCGGCCGGGTACACGACCTTGTCGCAGTGCACGTCGCAGCGCCGGCATTCCACCTCCTCGTGCGGGTGGAGCGGGAGGCGGACTGGCTGCGCCTGCGCCGGCTGTTCCATAGGTGGATTTTGAGTACGTCAGGCCGTTCTGCGCAAGACTTGACAGGCCTGGGGAAAAGTGCTTGTGCGCCCGCGGTGACGAGCTCCACCGAGGCCGCGCCGCAGGAGCGACTCGCGCTCCGCGGGCGGCCGGCTCGCTAGGGTAGCCGCGTGGCGCGAAAGCTCCTCTGGGCCTCGCTCGCGCTCGCGCCCGTCACCGTCCTCGTGCACTACGCAATCGGGCTCGGCGACACCCCGGAGTTCGTGCTGGCCGCGCTCGCGCTGATTCCGCTCGCCTGGCTGATCGGCGAAGCGACAGAGCACGCGGCGCACCACACCGGGCCCGGCATCGGAGGCTTCCTGAACGCGACGTTCGGCAATGCGCCCGAGCTGATCATCGCGCTCTTCGCCGTCGCGGCGGCGGAGTTCGAGGTCGTGCGCGGCTCCCTGAGCGGGAGCGTGATCGGCAACCTCCTGCTCGTCCTCGGGTTCTCGCTCATCTTCGGAGGCCGCGGCGAACTCGACCGTCAGTCGACCTTCGTCTCGCTCGCGCTGATCGGCGTCGCGTTCGCGCTGTTCCTCATCCCGGCTGTGCCGGCCCTCGACGGAGACCCCGAGCGGGACTCGATCGCCCGGCTCTCGGTCATCCCCGCGATCATCCTGCTGCTCGTCTACCTGGGGGTGACGTACGTGACCCTACGACGCCACCACCGCCTGCACATCTCCGCGGAGCCCGAAGAGATGATCGCGTGGCCGCTGCGCGTCTCGCTCGGAGTGCTGGCGCTCGCCACGACCGTCACCGCGATGGTCGCGGAGATCGTCGTCGACACGATCGAGGTCTTCGCTCACGAGACGAAGCTGAGCGACTTCTTCGTCGCCGCGGTCATCGTCGCGATCGTCGGCAACGCGGCCGAGCACGGTGGCGCGGTCGTGGTTGCAGCCCGCGGCAAGATCAAGCTCGCCGCCGAGATCGCCCTCGCGTCGAGCGCGCAGGTCGCCGTCTTCCTCGTGCCCGCCGTGGCGCTGCTCGCGTGGCTGATCGACCCGCTCTCGCTGGCGTTCCGGCCCGTCGAGCTCGCGGCGATCGCCGGCGCCCTGGTGCTCGTGGCCGCGCTGCTCGCCAACGGCCGCTCGAGCCAGCTGAAGGGCAGCGTCATGATCACCGCCTACGTCTCGATCGCGGTCGCCTTCCTCGTCGCCGGCGACCGGTAGCTCACCGTACCGATGACCCACTACCCGTCTGCGAACTCGGGCCGGAAGCGCACCGCCTGGCGAGACGGCGCGCTCTCGTTTCCCAGCCGTTAGTCGCGGTCGCGGTGGGCGCTTCCCGACTTCGCCAGCCCCCGGCTGACCATGTAGCCGACGGCGACGGCGGCCACGAGCGTCCATGCGCGCGGGGCGTCGAAATTGTCGGCCTGCGCGGCCGCGATCAAGATACCGGCGACCGTCGCGAGGAAGGCGTAGAACTCGGTGGTGAGGAAGGAAGCCTTCGTCTCCTCACGCTGCACTGTACGCCGGACGCTCGTAGCGACCGGCTGATCGATCGTCGTGTCTCGTGTTGCCATCCTGCTCCCTCCGTTTGGCTTACGGACGGCGACCACGTACCCGCTGCCGACGCCGCGAATCTGTGCGGACGGCCTCGCATCATGTGCAACCGCTCACGTGAGTAACACCCCTCCACGCCTGCCCTGACAGCGTGCGCCGCCTCAGTGCGTCGCCTGTCTCGCGCTCGAGGTCGGCGAGCCCGACGGCGGCTGCCAGAGAACGTCGCCGCGCCGGAAGACAGCGCGCTGACGCTCGGCAGCCGCCGCTCGGCCTGAAGCGAGCGGATCCCGCTTCGCGCTGTTGCTCAGGCGGCGGCGAGGACACGGAGCGCCCGAGGGATCGCCTCGACGGCCCGCTCGATGTCATCGTCCGAGATGTCGAGGTGCGTGACCGCCCGCAACACGTTCGGGCGGACCGTGATCGACAACGCGACCCCTTCTGTACGCATCCGCGCGAGCGCGTCGGCGGTCGTCAGACCGAGGCGCCCGACGTCGATTTGCACGAAGTTCGTCTCCACCTGCTCGAGGTCGACGGGCAGGCCGGCCGCCGCCAAACCCTCCGCGAGCCGGCGGGCGCGCGCGTGGTCGTCGGCGAGCCGGTCGACGTGGTGGTCGAGCGCGTGGACGCCAGCCGCGGCGATGATCCCGGCCTGACGCATCGCGCCGCCAAACAGGAACTTGAAGCGGCGGGCGGTGCGCATCAGCTCCGCCGAGCCGGCGACGAGCGCGCCGAGCGGACAGCCGAGGCCCTTCGAGAGGCAGAGGGTGACCGTGTCGAACCGGTGCCCGAGCTCGGCCGTCGGAACGCCGAGCGCCACGGCGGCGTTCAGCAGCCGCGCCCCGTCCAGGTGCACGGCGAGACCGAGCTCGCGACAGGTGTCCGTCACGGCGTGCAGCTCTTCGAGCGGCCAGACCCGCCCGCCCGACGAGTTGTGCGTGTTCTCGAGCGACACGACGCGCGTCAGCGGATGGTGGACGACCTCGTCGTAGCGCACCGCCCCGCGAATCTGCTCCGGCGTCAGGCGGCCGGCGCGACCGGGGAGGCCGCGCGTCACCAGCCCACTGTGGACGGCCGGGCCGCCGAGCTCGTACAGCAGGACGTGTGAATTCTCCTCGGCGAGCAGCTCGTCGCCCGGTCGGCCGAGGATTCGCAGGGCGATCTGGTTCGCCATCGTCGCCGTGGGCAGGAAGACGGCCGCCTCCTGGCCGAGCAGCGTCGCCGCGCGCTCCTCGAGCGCGATGACGGTCGGATCCTCGCGCTTCTGCTCGTCGCCGACCACCGCCGCCGCGATGGCCGTGCGCATAGCGGCGGTCGGCTGCGTAAGCGTGTCGGAACGCAGGTCGATCACGCGCCTACACGCCCTTCGGCGCCTCCGCGGCGACGGGCCGCGCGGGCTCTTCGGAGAGGTCTGGGTGATCCTCGAACGCGTAGCGGACGACCGCGCGCTTGGCGGCCTTGACCTCGTCGAGGCGGCCGACCACGGCGCGCGTTGGTGCCCGCCTGAGCGCGTCCGGGTCCTCGGCCGCCTCGCGCGCGATGTCGAGCATTGCCTCGGCGAACGCGTCGAGGGTCTCCTTGGGCTCGGTCTCGGTCGGCTCGATCATCAGCGCTTCGGGGACGATCAGCGGGAAGTAGATCGTCGGCGGGTGGAACCCGTGATCGATCAGCCGCTTCGCGACGTCGAGCGCCGTTACGCCGTGCTCGCGCTTCAGGTTGCGCGCGGACAGCACGAACTCGTGCATGCAGAGCCGGTCGAACGGCAGCTCGTACGCGTCCTTCAGCCGCGCGAGCAGGTAGTTGGCGTTCAGCACGGCCGCCTCCGACATCTCCCTGAGCTCCGGCCCGAAGGCGCGGATGTACGCGTACGAGCGCACGAAGACGCCGAACGGCCCGCCGAAGGCCCTTACCCGGCCGATCGTCCGCGGCCGGTCGTACTCGTACCGGAACCGATCGGCGTCGCGCGCGACGGTCGGGACCGGCAAGAACGGCTCGAGCACACCGCGGACGGCGATCGGGCCGGCGCCGGGCCCCCCGCCGCCGTGCGGTTGCGAGAACGTCTTGTGCAGGTTGAAGTGGACGATGTCGAAACCCATGTCGCCGGGCCGTGAGATGCCACAAACGGCGTTCAGGTTCGCGCCGTCGTAGTACAGGAGTGCCCCGGCGTCGTGGAAGATCCGGGCGACCTCCTCGATCCCCTCGTCGAAGAGGCCGAGCGTACTCGGATTCGTCAGCATCAACCCGGCCGTCTCCGCGTCGACCTTCCCGCGCAGGTCGCCGAGGTCGACGTTGCCGCGCGGGTCGGTCCTGACGCTCACCACCTCGTAGCCGGCCATCGTCACGCTCGCCGGGTTCGTCCCGTGCGCGGTGTCCGGGATGACGACCTTGCGCCGCCGCTCGCCGCGCTCCGCGAAATACGCGCGCATCAGCATCAGGCCGGTCAGCTCGCCCTGAGAGCCGGCGGCCGGCTGGAGCGAGACGGCGTCCAGCCCCGCGACCTCGGCGAGGATCTCCTGGAGCCGCCACATCAGTTCGAGCGCGCCCTGCGCGCCGTCTTCCTCCTGCAGCGGGTGGAGATCGCGGAAGCCCGGGAGGTCGACGATGCGCTCGTTGACGCGCGGGTTGTGCTTCATCGTGCACGAGCCGAGCGGGTAGAAGCCGGTGTCGACGCCGTAGTTGCGGCTGGTCAGCTCGGTGAAGTGCCGGACGAGCTCGGGCTCGGAGACCTCCGGCAGACGAGGTGGGGTCTCCCGCCGCAGGTCGGCGGCAATCTCCGGCTCGGGTAGGTCGTAACGCGGCAGGGACGAGGCCCGCCGCCCGGGACGCGACTTCTCGAAGATCAGCTTCATGCGCCGACCTCGGCGAGCACGTCGGCGAGCCGGTCGATTTCGGCGGGCGAGCGCTTCTCCGTCACGCAGACGAGCAGCGCGTCATCCAGGCCGGCGTAGTCACGCCCGAGCGCGTAGCCCGGGTGCACGCCGCGCTCGCGTGCCGCGGCGACGACCTCGCGGGCGGGCCGTCCGACGCGCACGACAAACTCCTTGAATGTTGTCCGGTCGGGAAACGAAAGCGGGAGGCCGAGCTGCTGCTTCGCATAGGCGGCGAGCGCCGTGCAGGTCTCCCCCAGCTCGCGCAGTCCCTGCGGCCCGAGCCAGGTGAGGTAGACGAGACCGCCCAGCGCCAGCAGCGTCTGGTTCGTGGTGATGTTCGACGTCGCCTTCTCGCGCCGGATGTGCTGCTCGCGCGTCTGCAGGGTCAGCACATAGCCGCGCCGGCCGTGGACGTCCGTCGTCTCGCCGACGATACGGCCGGGCATGCGGCGAATGTAGTCCTCGCGCGCGGCGAGGAAGCCGTAGTGCGGGCCGCCGTAGGCGAGGGCGTTGCCGGCCGCCTGCCCCTCGCCGATCGCCAGCGCGCATCCGTAGTGCCCGGGCGCCTCGAGCACGCCGAGCGACACCGGGTCGACGTGCGCGACGGCCAGCGCGTCGTGCTCGTTCGCGGCCGCGGCGAGTTCCGGCGCGGGCTCGAGGCAGCCGAAGAAGTTCGGCTGCTGGAAGATCACGCAGGCCGCGTCCCGCGCGACCTGCCCGAGCTCGTTCGGGTCGGTCACGCCGTCGCGGTGCGGTACCTCCACGACCTCGAGCCCGAACCCAGGCGCGTACGTCTTCACGACCTGGCGCACCTGCGGATTCACCGCCTCGGCGACCACGACCTTCGCCCGGCCGGTCACGTGCTTCGCGACGTAGCAGGCATCGGCGGCCACGGTCGTCCCGTCGTAGCCGGACGCGTTCGACACCTGCATGCCGGTCAGCTCGCAGATAGCCGTCTGGTACTCGAAGATCGCCTGGAGAACGCCCTGGCTGACCTCCGGCTGGTAGGGCGTGTACGCGGTCAGGAACTCGCCGCGCGAGAGGATCGCGTCGACCACGGCCGGCACGTAGTGGTCGTAGACGCCGGCGCCGAGGAACGACAGCTCCGCGCCCGTGTGCGTATTCCGCTCGGCGAGTCCGCGCAGGTGCGCGACGAGCTCCGGCTCGGAGAGAGCGCGCTCGAGGGCGAGAGGCCGCCGCATCCTCAGGCTCTCGGGCACATCTACGAAGAGCGCCTCGACGGAGCCGGCGCCGATGGCTCCGAGCATCTCGTCGCGGTCGGCCTCCGTCAGCGGCAGGTAGCGCGGCGTCACAGCCCGGCGAGCAGCTCTCGGTAGGCGCCTGCGTTGAGCAGGTCGCCGACCTCCTGGGGATTCGTCAGGCGGATCCGGATCAGCCAGCCGTCGCCGTACGGATCCTCGTTGACGGTCTCCGGTGCATCGACGACCGCCCTGTTTACGGCGACGACGTCGCCCGACAACGGTGCGATCACGTCGGAGACGGCCTTCACGGACTCGACTTCACCGTACGACTGGTCCTTCGTGACCGTCGCCCCCTCCTCCGGCGGCTCGAAGTGCACGAGCTCGCCCAGCGCGTCCTGCGCGTACCACGTGATACCGAGCGTCGCCTCGCCGCCTTCGACCCGGGCCCAGTCGTGCTCCGGGTGGTACTTGACGTCGTCGGGGTAGCTCTCCGTCGCGGCCACTCAGCTGTCCTCCCTCCGGTAGATCGGTTTGCGCACGACCCGCGCCCGACGTGAACGGCCGCGGACGTCGATCGTGACCGACGTGCCCTCCTGCGCGAGATTCGACGTGACGTAGCCCATACCGATGCCTCGCTCCAGCATCGGCGAGTGGGATCCCGAGGTGACCTCGCCGCCCTCCACGATCGCCATGCCCTGGCGAGGGACGGCGCGCTCCTCCATGACGAACGGGACGAGACGGCGCTCCGGGCCCTCGGCACGGATGCGACGGATGACGTCCGCACCGGTGAAGTCCTTCTCGAGGGCGCAGGTCCAGCCGAGCCCAGCCGAGATCGGGTCGGTCTCCGGCCCGATGTCGTTGCCGTGCAGCGGGAAACAGACCTCCAGCCGAAGCGTGTCGCGCGCGCCGAGGCCGCACGGCACGGCGCCGCGCTCCAGCACGCGCTCCCAGAGGGCCGGCGCGTCATCCGCCTCGACGAGCAGCTCGACGCCCACCTCGCCGGTGTAGCCCGTCCGGTTGATCATGCAGGTGACCCCGTCGACCTCGCCCTCGCCGAAGCTGAACGGAGCTGCGGTGGGCAGCTCGAGCCGCGCCAGCGTGCGCGGCCCCTGCACGGCGAGCAGCGCGTATCCGTCGGAGATGTCGCGCACGTCCGAGCCCGCGATCTCGCGCTCGCTCAGCCACTCGAAGTCGCTCGCCGTGTTCGACGCGTTCACGATGAGCAGAAACCGGAAGCCGTCGAGCCGGTAGACGATCAGATCGTCGACGATGCCACCCCTCTCGTTCGTCAGCAGCGTGTATTGCGCCTCGCCGTCGCCGATCCGGTCGAGGTCGTTGGAGAGCAGGGACTGGAGCAACTCGTGGGCGCGCGGCCCCTCGACCTCGAGCTCGCCCATGTGCGAGACGTCGAAGACGCCGCAGTCCGTGCGCACGGCGCGGTGCTCGGCGACGACGCCCTCGTACTGCACGGGCATCTCCCAGCCGGCGAACGGCACCATGCGCGCCCCGGCGGCGAGGTGCTCCTCGTACAGCGGCGTCCGCCGAAGCGTCTGCATGCGGCGCGGATGCTAGCCCGCCCGCTTTCGCTGGCGGGCTACGTGTCGTCGCGGAGGAACGACGGAATGTCGATCTCCTCCTGCGGCGCGCCGAACGGTTCGCCGATCGGCTCGCGGCGCGTCTCGACCGGCGCGGCCGTCGCGGCCGGGCGCCGCCGGCGGACGCGCGGGGCGCCGAAGCCCGTCGCGATCACCGTCACGCGCACCTCGTCGCCCGCCGACTCGTCGATCACGGCGCCGAAGATGACGTTCGCGTTCTGATCTGCAGCGCCGGTCACGACTTCGGCAGCCTCGTTCACCTCGAACAGGCCCATTTCCACCGGGCCGGTGATGTTGAGCAGCACGCCGGTCGCGCCCTCGATGGACGCCTCGAGCAGCGGCGAGGAGACGGCCATGCGAGCCGCCTCAGCCGCACGGTTCTCACCGGACGCGACGCCGATGCCCATCAGCGCCGAGCCGGCGTCGCGCATGATCGTCCGCACGTCGGCGAAGTCGAGATTGACCAGGCCGGGCACCGTGATCAAGTCGGTGATGCCCTGGACGCCTTGGCGCAGGATGTCGTCCGCGATCCGGAACGCGTCGAGGATCGACGTCTGCTTCTCGACGACCTGGAGGAGGCGGTCGTTCTCGATGACGATCAGCGTGTCGACGCGCTCGGCGAGCTCCTGAATGCCCGTTTCGGCCTGGTCGGCCCGCCGCCGGCCCTCGAACGAGAACGGCCGCGTGACGACGCCGACGGTCAGCGCACCGATCTCGCGCGCGATCTCGGCGACGACCGGAGCACCGCCGGTGCCGGTTCCGCCGCCCTTTCCCGCAGTGACGAAGACCATGTCAGCGCCCTTCAGCGCCTCCTTCAGCTCGTCCCGGCTCTCGTGCGCCGAGGCGCGGCCGATCTCCGGATCGGCGCCGGCGCCCAGGCCGCGCGTGACCGCCGAGCCGATCTGGACTTTTACGTCGGCCTCGAGCATCAGGAGCGCCTGCGCGTCCGTGTTGACGGCGATGAACTCCACGCCGGCCAGCCCGGCCTCGACCATCCGGTTGACGGCGTTGGTGCCGCCGCCGCCGACGCCGACGACCTTGATCACGGCAAGGAAATCCCGGCTCTCGTCGCGCACGCTCAACGGTCCTCTACCTCAACCTCAAGTTCAAATCGAGACGCTCGCAGTCGGCGAGCATCGGGAGCGTATGCCCCGCGCGGGCGCCTGTCAAACCGGCGGACATAAACCTCAACCTCAGAGTTGAGGGTTCCTGCCCGCGACCGGCCGCGACGGCACGGTCACGTCGAGGTAGCGAATCGTGGCGCGCTCGTGCTTCGCAAGGGCGCGGAGCAACCGGGCCGCGACGGCAAGCTTGAGGGCGACGTCGTTGGCTCGGCCGAGGCGCAGCTGTAATCCAGAGCGCAGCACGAACGTGACCTCGCCGGCCTCCGCGCGCACGGACCGCACGGCGGGCCGTAGCGCGCTGCGTGCCCTCCGCGCGTCGCCGAGAGCGCGCAGCGCCATGGTCACGCGGTCCGGAACGGCCGGGGCGCGACCGCTCGGAGCCTCGGCGCGGGCGACCCAGACGCGTGGCCAGCGGCGCGGAAACGGTCTGGCGAGCGGGCGCAGGACGGCGCCGTGCGCCGAGACAAACCAGGCGTGCCGGCCGCTCCTGAGCACCGCGACGGGGGGGTTGGGCCGGACGACGATCCGCAGCGTGTTCGGAAACGCGCGATCGTACGTCACTCCGCGCACCTCCCGGAGGCGCGCGAGCCGCGCGCCGACCGCGTCGCCGTCGAGCGCTACGAGGCTCTGGCCAACCAGCGGAGCGAGCGCCGCGCGGACCTGCCGCTCGAGCGCGGGCGGCGCGCCCTGGACCTCGATCGTCCTGATCGCGAACATGGACGTTTGACGGGCGAGCGCGAAGGCGGCGATGCCTCCGACGAGCAGCGCGATCCCGGTCAGGATCGACCTCGTCGACGGAACGAGCCGGTCGAGCTCGATACGCGGCACTGCACCCCCCCGCAGGGGTACGACGGCCGCGCGGGCACGCGGGCGGGTCGGGCGCTCGTCCACGCGGCGTGTTTCGCCGCGGGCCATCCCGCTCCTACCGAGCCGGGACGCGGTTGCGAAGCGGGGGAAGCTCCAGCGCACCGAGGAACTCGACCTCGTGCTCGAGCTCGACGCCGAACTGCTCCAGCGCCCGGTGGCGCGCCTCGGCCATGAGGGCGATCGCATCCGCCGAGCGCGCGGCGCCGGCGCTCTCGATGAAGTTGGCGTGCCGCGGCGAGATTCGGACTCCGCCGACGCGGTAGCCACGCAGACCACAGGCCTCCAGCATTCGCCCGGCCGAGAGCCGGTGCTCTGGGTTCTTGAAGACGCTGCCGAACGTCCGCCTGTTCGTCGGCTGCGCCGCTTTGCGCCGCGCCTGCATGTCCGCCACTGTGGCCTTGATCTCGTCCACCGGCCGCGCGGCCAGGCGCAGCTCGGCGCGCGCGACCACTTGGCCGTGCCGCAGCTCAGAATGTCGATAGCGAAGGCCGAGCTCGCGCGGCGTCAGCCAGCCGGCGCCTTCGGCGGTGACGACGAGCGCCCGCTCCAGCACGGACGCGATGTCGCCGCCGTAGGCGCCGGCGTTCATCCAGACGCCGCCGCCGACGGTGCCGGGGATGGCGCACGCGAATTCGAGGCGCCCGAGCCCGGCGGCGCGAGCACGGTGGAGGCACACCGCCAGCGGCGTGCCCCCGCCGGCGACGAGCCGCTCGCCTGCGACGGCTGCCGACGCCAGCTCGCCGGCGAGCTTCACCACGAGCGCCTCGACGCCCTCGTCGGCCGCGAGGACGTTCGAGCCGAGCCCGACGACGGCTACGGGCACGCCTCGCTCGGCCGCCGAGCGCAGCGCGCTCTCCAGCTCGGCCAGCGTCCGTGGCTGTGCCAGCCAGCGCGCCGGGCCGCCCGTGCCGAGCGTCGTGTACCGCGCCAGCGGGACGTTCTCCTGGAGGTTCATGCGAGTTCGTCCAGCAGGAGCGTAACGGCCCGGTCCACGTCCCCGGCGCCGAGCGTGAGCACGACATCGCCTGCCCGTGCCCGCGCGGCCAGGAAGCGCGCGCCGTCGCAAACGTCCGGTGTCCACGCGACCGGCATCCCGGCACGCCGCTCCGCCAGCGCGTCGACGACGAGCTTCCCGGTCACGCCGTCGATCGCCCGCTCACGCGCCGGGTACACCTCCGCGACGGCGACGACATCGGCGGCGCTCAACGCGTGCGCCAGCTCGCGCGCGACGTGCCGCGTGCGCGTGAAGAGGTGCGGCTGGAAGAGCACGAGCAGGCGGCCGGAGTGAGCCTCGCGGGCGCCTGCGAGGGCGGCGGCGACCTTCGCCGGGTTGTGCGCGTAGTCGTCGTAGACGGAGACGCCGCGCGCTCGGCCGCGCTGCTCGAGCCGGCGGGCGACGCCGCGGAACGCGCTGACCGCGGGAACCGCGTGCTCGCGCGGGACACCCACGGCCTCGAGCGCGGCGAGCGCGCAGGCGGCGTTCAGCCGGTTGTGCGCGCCCGGCACGCCAAGCGGCACGTCGACGGGCTCGAGTGCCTCGCCCCGTACCACCGTGGGCACGTGGCGCAGCCACTCGGCGAAGAGCGCCTCGACCTCCGCCCGCGAGGCGAACTCGCTGTGGTGGTCGAGGCCGACGTTCGTCACCACGGCGATACGCGGTCGCAGCGCGGCGATCGTCCGGTCCGACTCGTCGCCCTCGACCACGAGCCAACCGTCGCCGGCACCCGCGTTCCCACCGAGTTGCGGCACCTCGCCGCCGATCAGGAACGCGGGTCGGCGGCCAAGCTCCTGCAGCGCAAAGGCGATCATCGCAGCCGTCGTCGTCTTGCCGTGCGCGCCGGCGACGACGATCGCGTCGCGGAGCGCGACGAGCTCGGCGAGCAGCTGTGCGCGGCCGCGGCCGCGCACGCTCTCGCGGAAGGCACTCGAGACGACCACCTCCCAGCCGGCGGGCGGCGCCGGCGGCTCGGCCGAGATCTCCACAGCGATCCCCGCGTCGCGCACGTAGCGCAGGTACGGAGTCTCCGCCCGGTCCCACCCGCCGACCTCGGCACCCCACGCGCGTGCCAGCACCGCGTAGCCGGACAGCCCGGCGCCGCCGATGCCCGCGAACCACATGCGGCGTCCGTCAAGCGGCGGCAAGACGGATCAGCTCCTCGGCGACCACGGGGCCGGCGTCCGGCCGCGCGGCGGCGCGCATGGCGGCCCCCATCGCCGTCAGCCGTGCGCGGTCGGCGAGCAGCTCCTCGGCAAGGGGCGGCACGACGTCGTGCGCCTGCTCGTCGGGAACGATCAGCGCGCCGCCCGCACGGCGGAACGAGTCGGCGTTCGCGAGCTGATGGCCGGCGGTCGCATGCGGGTAGGGGACGAGGATCGCCGCCTTGCCTGCCGCGGCGACTTCCCAGACGGAGCCACCCGCGCGCGCGATCACGAGGTCGGCCGCCGCCAGCGCGGCGCCGAAGTCGTCGGTCCACGCGAAGAGCCGGTAGTCGGCGCGCGCCACTCGCGCTCGCAGCGCCTCGAAGTCTCGCTCGCCGCAGAGATGGAGAACGGGCGGGCCGGATTCGGCCCACGCATCGGCGCTCAGCTCGTTGAGCGTGCGCGCTCCCTGGCTGCCCCCGAAGATGAGCAGCGCGCTGCCGTCCGCAGGCAGCCCGAAGCTGGCACGGGCCTCGTCCTGCGACGGAGGTCGCGACCGCTCCGGGATCGGCCGGCCCGTCACGCGGTACTTCGGTCCACCGCGGCCGGCGAGCGGAAAAGCGAGGAAGACCCGGCGCGCGAGCGGCGCGGCCAGCCGGTTCGCCAGTCCGAGGTGCGCGTCGGCCTCCATCAGCGCGGCCGGGATGCGCCGCCGCGCCGCCGCGGCGATCATTGGCCCCGCCACGTACCCGCCCGCTCCTAGCACGACATCCGGGCGCCGGCGCGTCAGGATCCTTCCACACGCGCGCAGCGCGGCGACGCCCGTCACGAGGGCGCGAGCGAGCGCGACTCCGGGCCGGCGCGGCAGCCCGCTGACGTCGAAGGCGTCGAACTCGAAACCCGCCTCACCGACGAGCCGTGCCCCGAATCGCTCAGCCGGCCCTGCGAACGTCACGCGCACGCCCCGCCGAACCAGCTCTTCGGCGACGGCGAGCGACGGGAGCACGTGTCCCGCCGTTCCTCCGGCCGCGATCAGGCACGCGAGCTCTCGCCTGTGCGCCATCGTCACCGGCGATGTTAAGGAGGATGCCCACGGCCGCGAGGGAGATGAGGAGGCTCGAGCCGCCGGCGGAGACGAACGGCAGGGGGATCCCGGTCAGCGGCGCGACGCCGAGCACGGCCGCGAGGTTGACGACCGCCTGGCCGCAGACGAGCGTCGTCAGTCCCGCCGCCAGTGCCTTGCCGAACGGGTCACGCGTCGCGAGCGCGATGCTGTAGCCCGCCCACGCGAACACGCCGTACGCCGCGAGCACCGCGGTCGCGCCGACGAGTCCCAGTTCCTCGCCGATGATCGCGAAGATCATGTCCGTGTGCGCTTCAGGCAGGTAGAAGAGCTTCAACACGCTCTCGCCGAGCCCGCGGCCGAACCAGCCGCCCGAGCCGAGCCCGATCGTTGCCTGCACGGCCTGATAGCCGTCACCCTGCGCGTCCTGCCATGGGTGAAGGAACGCGAAGAAGCGCTCGCGCCGGTAGGGCTCGATCCAGATTGCGGCGACGCCGAGCGCGACCGCAAGCGCACCGGCGGCGCCGAGCAGCCGCAGGGGCGAGCCGGCCACGACGAGCAGCCCGCCGACCATGATGAGCAGCGTGATCGTCGTCCCGAGGTCCGGCTCGAGGATGACGAGCAGGCAGAACGCCCCGACGACGAAGCCGATCGGCCGCATGAGCTCGCCGAGCGTGCGCGGCGCGCGGCGCCCGCTCAGGTAGGCGGCGACCCAGAGGGCGACGGCCAGCTTCGCGAGCTCCGACGGCTGGAAGACGGCCGACCCGAGCGTCAGCCACCGCCTGGCGCCGTTCACGGGCTCACCGGCGACGAGCACGAACACGCAGAGCGCCGCGGCCGTGCCGAGCAACAGCGGCGACACGTAGCGCAGCACGCGGAACGGGACCCGCGTGAGCACCATCATCAGGCCAAGGCCGACCAGCGCGTACACCGACTGCCGCTTGAGGTAGTAGCCGGGGTCGCTCTCGCCGAGCGCCGCGGGCGCGGACGTGGCGCTGTAGACCATCACGAGGCCGAACGCGACGAGCCCGAGCGTCACGAGCACGAGGAGCGTCGACTCGAGCTGCCCTCGCCTCACGGCAGCGCCTCCACGAGGCGGCGGAACTCCTCGCCCCGCTGCTCGTAGCTCGCATACTGGTCGTAGCTCGCGCAGGCCGGCGACAACAGCACGACGTCGCCCGGCCGCGCCTCGCGGGCGGCGGCCGCCACGGCGGCTGCGATCGTGCCCGCCAGCGCGTGAGGGCGCCCGGCGGCCTCGAGCGCGCGTGCGAGCTCGTCCGCCGCCTCGCCGACGAGGTAGACGGCGCGCACGTGCCCGCCGAGCGAGCGCGCGAATGGTCCGAAGTCCTCGCCCTTGGCACGGCCGCCGAGGATGAGCCGCACGGGCGCGTCGAAGGCCGCCACGCCGTGGCGTACGGCGAACGTGTTCGTCGCGATCGAGTCGTTGATCCAGCGGACGCCTCGCCACTCGCGCACCAGCTCCAGCCGGTGCGGGAGTCCCGCGAACGTGGACAGCGCCTCCGCGATCGCCGCGTCGGGGATCCCTGCCACGCGCGCGGCGGCCGTGGCCGCGGCCGCGTTCGCGCGGTTGTGCGCACCCGGGATGGGCGGCTCGGCGGGTAGGTCGTCGTCGGCTGCGAACGCGATCCCTGGGAGGCCCGTCCCGCGCGGCACGATCCGCTGGGTCGCGCGCTCGAAGATGCGCAGCTTTGCGGCGCGGTAGCGCTCGAAGCTCCCGTGGCGGTCGAGGTGGTCGGGCTCGAGATTGAGCAGCACGGCCACCTCGAGCTCGAACTCGTGCACGTCCTCGAGCTGGAACGACGACAGCTCGCAGACGACCCACGCGTCCGGCGGCGGCCGGAGCGACGTCAGCGGCGTGCCGACGTTGCCGCCGACCGCGACAGGGCGCCCCGCTGCGCGGAAGATGGCGCCGAGCAGCTCGGTGGTCGTCGTCTTGCCCTTCGTGCCGGTCACGCCGAGGAACGGGCGCGGGCGCAGCAGCCGCCACCCGAGCTCGACCTCGCTCCACACGGGGACGCCGCGCTCGCGCGCGGCGCGAACCGGCGGCGCCTCGGTGGGCACCCCGGGGCTCTTGATCACGACGTCGGTCACCGCTCCCTCCTCGGTCCCGAGTCGCACTTCGACGCCGGCCTCGACAAGCCTCCCGACGTCGAGCCCCTGCGCGCGATCGACGGCGACCACGTGGACGCCGCGCCGCGCGAGCGCGAGCGCCGCAGCCTGCCCCGACCGAGCCAGCCCCACGATGAGCGCGCTGGCCGGCAGCTCCGCGCCTCCCTCGCCCGCGTCGCTCGAGGATCGCGCGGAAAGCGGATTCCGGCTCAGCGCGGAAACTCCGGGAAGTACTGCCGGTAGATCGCGAACGCGATCCCGCCGAGGATCGCGGCGGTGATCCAGAAGCGCACCATGATCTTCGTCTCCGACCAGGCCTTCATCTCGAAATGGTGGTGGATCGGCGCCATGAGGAAGAGCCGGCGGCCCCAGTACTTGAACGAGACGACCTGGAGCATCACGGAAAGCGCCTCGATGACGAAGATCCCACCGATCAGGAGCAGCAGTAGCTCCGTCTTCGTCATCACCGCGAACGCCCCGAGCGCGCCCCCGATCGCCATCGAGCCGGTGTCGCCCATGAACACGTCAGCCGGGAACGCGTTGAACCACAGGAAGCCGATCGCCGAGCCGGCGAGCGCGCCGCCGAAGATCGCCATGTCGAGGTAGACGTCCGTCGGCGCGCCGAGCTGCCCGAGGCGGATGTCCGTGAAGACGGCGATGGCCGTGAACGTGATGAGCGCAATGATCCCTGTGCCCGCGGCGAGCCCGTCGATGCCGTCCGTCAGGTTCACGCCGTTCGCGGCGCCGGCGATCACGAAGAAGAGCAGGCCGTACCACACCCACCAGAGGTCGAGCTCGCCGATCGCCGGCACGTAGACGCTCGTCGCGAGGTCCTCGTGGACGACCGCCCAGCCGAGGAAGAACGTGATGCCAGCGAGCATGAGCAGCTTCCACCGCCCGGAGAGGCCGAGCGAGCGCCGGTGCGTCAACTTGATGAAGTCGTCGATGAAGCCGACGGCCGCGCAACCGACCGTGACTGCGAAGACGGTCAGCGCCGGAAGCGTGAACTGGCTCAACGCGAGGAAGGGGATGGCCGCGCCGATCACGATCAGCAGACCGCCCATCACCGGCGTCCCCTGCTTGACGACGTGGCCGGCCGGTCCTTCCTCGCGAACCTGCTGGCCGAGCTCGTTGCGGCGCAGGAACTCGATGAACTTCGGCCCGGCGACGATTGCGATCAGCATCCCGAAAATACCGGCGAGGATCACGCGTTCCATCAGGTCTTCACGGGCTCCAAGTACGCGAGCGCCTCGGCGACCTCCTCCAACCCGACCGCCCGCGACGCCTTGACGAGTACGCAGTCGTTCGGCCGAATGAACCGGTCCAGGCGCTCGATCGCTCCGGCGGCGTCGCGGACCACTTCGCCGAAGCCCGCGCCCTCGACGTAGCGCGCCGCCAGCGGGCCGACGGCGAGGAGTGCGTCGATGCCGAGCTCGCGGGCGACCTCTCCGACGGCGAGGTGGTAGGCGGGTGCGTCGGCACCGAGCTCCGCCATGTCTCCAAGGATGGCGACGGTGCGGCGCCCCTCGGCGCGGGCGACGAGGTGTGCGAGGGCCGCGCGCATCGACGCCGGATTCGCGTTGTACGCGTCGTTCACGAGCAGCCCGCCGCCGGGCAGTGCCGTCTCCTCGCCACGCCAGCGCGACAGCTCGACGGCGTCCACGCCCGTCTGGACATCGCCCAGCGGCAAGCCGAGCGCCTGGTACGCGAGCAGCGCCGCCAGCGTGTTGTCCGCCTGGTGCCGAGCGGTCAATCTCAGCTCGAGCGTCAGCGCCTGGCCTCCGATCTGGAACGTCGCCCGCACGCGGTCACCGAGCCGCTCGAAGCGCGACACGACGGCCTCGCCGCCCTCCCCGAAGCGCCGGATCGTGAGATCCTCGCGGAGGTGCTCCGCCAGCTCCGCCGAGCCCGCGGGCACGACGGCCGTCGCGCCCGGCGGGAGCGCAGCGAGCAGCTCCGCCTTCGCACGCGCCACGCCGGCGAGCGAGCCGACGAACTCCGTGTGAGCCGGCGCGATCGCCGTGATCACGCCGACGTCTGGACGCGCGATCTCGCACAGCGAGGCGATCTGGCCGAAACCGCGCATCGCGAGCTCGAGGATCGCGACTTCGGTGTCCGCCTCGAGCCGGCACAGCGTGAGCGGCACGCCGAGCTCCGCGTTGTAGCTCGCCTCGGCCGCGACCGTGCGCGCGTGCGGGCGGCAGAGCGCCGCGAGAATGTCCTTCGTCGACGTCTTTCCCATCGAGCCCGTGATGCCGACGACGCGCGCGGAGCTGCGGTCGCGGACGGACCGACCGAGCGCGGCGAGCGCGGCGTGCGCGTCGTCGGGGACGAGCACGGCGGCCGCGCCCCGCGCGAACGCATGGTCGCGGAAATCCCCGCCCCGCCCGACGGCCACGAACAGGTCGCCCTCCTCGACGCGCCGCGAGTCGATCTGCACTCCGGTGACGCTCTCGGCCCAACCGGCCGGAATCAGCCGTCCCGGCGCCAGTGCGGCGATCTCTTCGAGGCCGAGCGCGATCACGCGCGCGACCTCAGCTCTCGAAGCGCCTCGCGCGCGACTCGACGATCGTCGAACGGCCGCGTCTCGCCCGCGACTTCCTGACCCTGCTCGTGGCCCTTGCCGGCGATGAGCACCACGTCGCCGGAGCGCGCCTCCTCGACCGCTCGCTCGATCGCCGCGCGTCGATCGAGCTCGACTTCCAGCCGCCCCTGGGCACCGGCAAGCACCTCCTCGACGATCGCGCGCGGATCTTCACTGCGCGGGTTGTCGGACGTGACGATCGCAAGATCGCTCCCCTCGGCGGCGACGCGGCCCATCAGCGGACGCTTCGCGCGGTCGCGGTCGCCACCGCAACCGAAGACGCAGACGACACGCCCCTCGGCGAGCTCACGCGCGTTCGCGAGTGCATTCGCCAGCGAATCGGGTGTGTGCGCGTAGTCGACGACCACCGTGAACGCCTGGCCCTCGTCGACCGGCTCGAAGCGTCCCGGCACCCCACGCGCCGCCGCCAGACCTGCTGCGATCGCCTCGCCTTCGACGCCGGCGAGGCGCGCGAGGCACAGCGCCGCCAGCGCGTTCTCGACGTTGAACCGACCCCGAAGATGTGTGGCCACGTCGATCCCGGCCGCGCGGAACCGCGCGCCGCCCGAGTCGAGCTCGAGCCCAACGGGACGGACGTCGGCGTGCTCGGCAAAGCCGTAGGTCACGAGCGCGGCGCGCGCCTCCCGCCGCAACTCGTCGGCCAGCCGCCGCCCCCACGGGTCGCCGACGTTGACGGCTGCCGCGGGCGCGTCGCCGAACAGCCGCCGCTTGGCGGCGAAGTAGCGCTCCATGTCCCCGTGGAAGTCGAGGTGGTCCTGCGTGAGGTTCGTGAACGCCAGGGCGCGAAAACGGACGCGGTCGAGACGCCCGAGCTCCGAGCCGTGGGACGTCGCCTCGAGGGCGCAGCTGCGATTTCCCGAGTCGATCATCTCCCGCAGCGTTCGCTGCAGGTCGACGGATTCCGGCGTCGTCCGGACGGCGGGCCGCCGCTCGCCGCCGACCCGGCTCTCGATCGTCCCGAGCAGACCCGGGTTGCGTCCCGCCACCAACAGGATCTCGTAGAGCAGGAACGCGGTCGTCGTCTTGCCGTTCGTCCCGGTCACTCCGAGCACGTCCAGCTCCGCGCTCGGCCGGCCGAAGAACTCGTCCGCGAGGCGCGGCATGGCGGTGCGCGCGTTCGGGACGACCACCTGGGGCACGGGGAGATCGAGCGGCCGCTCGACCAGCAGCGCGACGGCACCGCGCTCCAGCGCGTCTGGAGCGAAGTCGTGACCGTCGGCCCGCGCGCCGCGGACGCAGAGAAACAGCGCGCCGGGTACGACATCCTGCGCACGGTAGGCCAGCTCGCGGATCTCCACGGACGAGTCGCCGAGCACCTGGGCCGGCGCGACCGCCTCCACGAGCTGCGACAGCGGTTGCCGGCGCTCCCCGGCCACGGCCCGAGAGTAGCTCAGGGCCAGGAACTCGTTTCAAAAGGAAGCGCTGAGTCGTGATCCTGAAACGAGTTCTAAGCGTCGGGCGGAACGCCGTAGTACTGGAGCGCGAAGCGGGCGATCTGCGCAAACGCGGGCGCCGCCACGTCGCCGCCGTAGATGACGTCCTTCGGCTCGTCGACGGCGACCAGGATCACGAACCGCGGCTTGCTGGCCGGAACGATGCCGACGAACGAGGCCACGTAGCGCGTGCGCGAGTAGCCGCGGCCCTCCGGCTTTGCCGCGGTGCCTGTCTTGCCGGCTACGCGATAGGCGGGCACGGCCGCGAACTTGCCGCTTCCGCGCGTGACCACGCCGCGCAGCATCGCGACGAGCTGACGGGCGATGCGCCGCGGCATGACGCGCCTCCGTTCCGGACGCAACGGCCGTGCACGGTCGATCCGCCTGACAAGCCGCGGCTGCGTCCAGACGCCGCCGTTCGCGATTGCGCCGTAGGCGGCCGCCATCTGCACGGGCGTGACGCCGATGCCGTGGCCGATCGGCAGCGTGCCGATCGTCGACCCCGACCAGGTCTCGAGCGGCGGCACGAGTCCCGCCGTCTCGCCGGGGAAGTCGACGCCCGTTCGCCGCCCGAAGCCGAAGCGCCGAATCCAGCGGTTCAGCATGTGCGGGCCGAGGCGCTGCGCGAGCGTGATCGCACCCACGTTGGAAGACTCGGCGACGATGTCCGTGACCGTCATGTACTTCGTCGAGTCTCGGCTCGACTCGGTGATCACGCGGTCTGCGACCTCGATCTCCGGCTCGAGCACGAAGCCGGTCTCGGGGGCCACCAACCGGTGGCTCAGCACGGCTGCGACGGTCACGACCTTGAACGTAGAACCCGGCTCGTACGTGTCCGTAACCGCGCGGTTGCGCGTCACCTCCGCGGCCGTCTGGGCGAACCGGTTGCCGTCGAAGCGCGGCACGGCCGCCATGGCGAGCACGTCGCCGTTCCGCGGGTCGAGCACGATGGCGGTCGCCGCCTGCGCCTGCCAGCGAATAACGGTGCGCCGCAGCACCCCCTCGGCGCGCGCCTGGAGGTGCCGATCGAGGGTGAGCTGGATGTCGCGTCCCTGGCGCGGCGCCACCGACCGGAGCACGTCGATCGCGCGCCCGGTCGGCTCCCGGACGATCGTCTGGCTGCCCGGCCGGCCCGCCAGCACGCCGTCGTACTGCCGCTCGACGCCGGCGAGGCCGACGTTGTCGATGCCCGCGTAGCCGACCACGTGCGCCGCAACCGACGCCTGCGGGTAGCGCCGCCGCTCTTCGGCGTAGAACCCGAGCCCCGGCAGCCGCTGAGCGCGCAGCGCCGCCGCCCGCTCGCGGTCCGCCTGTCGCGCCACGTAGACGAAGCGCCGGGAGCGGTCGGCAAGCTCCTCGTTCAGCTCCTCGGCATCGACGCCGAGCGTGCGTGCGGCGGCGAGAGCCGTTTCCCACGGGTTGCGGATGCGCCGCGGGTCGGCGTAGACGGTGGTCGCCTCGGTTCCCATGGCGAGCGGGACACCGGCCCGGTCGAAGATCGTCCCGCGCCCGGCCGGCAGCGAGACCGTCGCGCGGTGCTGGATCGCAGCGCGCCGCTCGAGCGAGCCGGCCTGGACGCCCTGGAGCCAGACCGCGCGCCCGAACAACGCCGAGAGCGCGATCCCGAAGACGAGCAGCAGAAGCCTGATCCGCCGGTTGGCGAACTTCGGCTTCACCGCGCACGCGGCCCGATCGCGACGAAGCGGGTCGCTGCCGGGTTGACGGCCCGGAAACCACGCCGCCGCGCCTCTGCCCGGATCTGCGCATCCGATGCCGCCCCCGCGACCCGCGACTCGAGCTCGGCGATCTCGGCGCGCAGCCGCACACGCTCCGCGCCGAGCTGCTCGAGCTGGAGATTGAGACGGAGCACGGCGACGTTGAGCGCGACGACGCCCGCGAGGAGCGCGGCGACGGCGGCGATCCAGGCGGCGCCGCCCGCGAGGCGGCGGCGAGGCAGTCCACGCGCCGGCCTCGTTCTCGCCCGGGGCCGCGTCGGGACCGCGGGCGCTTCCGCACGGGCGATTGGCGCGGCAGTCGTCACGTCTTCACTGCGGCGCGCAGGCGCGCGGAGCCCGCGCGCGGATTCGCGGCCAGCTCGCTGGCGCCGGGCCGGATCGGACGGCGCGTGATCGCCCGCAACTCGGGCTCACGGCCGCAGCGGCACACGGGGAAGTCGGGCGGACAGACGCAGCCGCGCTCCAGGTCGCGGAGGAACCGCTTGACGGCGCGGTCCTCGAGCGAGTGGAAGCTGATTACGGCGAGCCGCCCGCCCGGGCGCAGCAGGTCGAAGGCGGCTGGGAGCGCGTCCTCGAGCTCGGCCAGCTCGTCGTTCACGGCGATGCGCAGCGCCTGGAAGACGCGCTTCGCGGGATGGCCGTCCCCGAACCGGGCGGGCGCCGGGATCGCCGACTTGATCGTCTCGACGAGCTCCCCAGTCCGCTCGAACGGGTGCAGGCGCCGGCGGCGGCCGATCGCCCTGGCGATCTGGCGCGCGTAGCGCTCCTCTCCGTACTGGCGGAAGATGCGCGTCAGCTCGCGCTCGCTCGCCTCGTTGACGAGCTCCCGCGCGGAGACGTCCGCCTGCGGGTCCATCCGCATGTCGAGCGGCGCGTCGGTCGCATAGGAGAAGCCGCGCTCCGGGCGGTCGATCTGCATGCTCGACACCCCGAGATCGAGCAGGACGGCGTCCGCGCGGAAGTCGTTGTCCGCGAGCTGTCCAAGCACCACGGATGCTTCCCCGCGGAGGAAGCGTGCCGGTAC
>JACVRM010000056.1 GCA_014534415.1 Thermoleophilia bacterium
GCACCCAGCAGCAGTGCGGCCACGAGGACCGGGTTCAGTCCGCCCGCTCTGCCGTGGGTCGCCTCGGGGTGGGAAGCCGAGACGGCCTGCGTCACGGACGCGAGCTTACAAAACTTGACGCAGACCGGACAACATTTACGAAGCTTGCTGCAGAGCGGCCACCCGTTTCGTTCCGGGACCCGGGCGGAATAGCGGACTCGACCCGCGAGCGAGAGGAGAACGGATGCTGGACGAGCCCCGCGACAGCGAGCGCTCGGACGAGGCCGAGGACATCGACGAGCTCATGGACGAGGCCCTCCCCGAGCAGATCGACCGGGAGTCGATCGAGGACCAGCCGACGTCGGGGCCGGGGATGGCGGCCGCCGAGGGCGGCGAATCGGGCGCCGCGGCCGAGGTCTAGCCCGCGGCGCGCTCCGGCGCGCCCTCGACCTGGACGCGCGGCAGCCACTCGAGCCAGGGCGGCAGGTACCAGTTGCGGTCGCCGAGCAGCTTCATCGCGGCCGGCACGAGCACGGAGCGGATCAGCGTCGCGTCGATCAGGAGCGAGACGGCGACGCCGAAGCCCATCTGCTGGAACATGACGAGGTCGCCTCGGGCGAACCCGGCGAAGACGGCGATGATGATCAGCGCGGCGCCCGTGATCAGACGCGCCGTCGACCCGATCCCGTACGCGACTGCCTCGTCGCTGTCGCCCGTCCGCGTGTAGCGCTCGCGGATCCTGCTCAGCAGGAAAACGTGGTAGTCCATCGAGAGACCGAACAGCACCGAAAACAGGAAGAGCGGCACCCAGGCCTCGACCGTGTCTACCTGCTGGAAGCCGAATAGCTCGTTGCCGACGCCCTTCTGGAAGACGAGCACGAGCAGCCCGTAGGCGGACCCCACCGAGAGGAGGTTGAGCACGATCGCCTTGAGCGGCACGACGAGCGAGCGGAAGGCGAGCGTGAGGAGCAGGAAGCTCAGCGCGAGCACGAACGCGAGCACGATCGGCAGCCACCGTTCCGTGACCGCGAAGTAGTCGATCGCCTCCGCGGTCTCGCCGGAGACGAGCACGTCCGCGTCGACGTTGGAGAACGCGGCCGGCACGACCTCCTCCCGGAGGCGCTCGACCGCCTGGATGACCTGCTCGTCGCGGCTGTCGCCGGCCGGCAGCGCCTCGACGACCGCGAGGCGCGCCTCCTCGTGCACCTCGTCACCGACCCGGCGGAATGCCGACTCGCCGCGCATCTCGGACTGCAGCCGCCGGACGGCTTCACGGACCGGCGTGGACGAGACATCGCCGTCGACGACGACCATCACCGTGTCGACGGTGCCGACGCCGAAGCTCTCTTCGAAGGCGACGAACCCCTGCTTCGCCGGGAACCGGTCGGGGAGTGTGCGCAACCCGGCCTCGCCGGTCTCGAGATCGAGAATCGGAAGTGTTGCGGCGACCAGCAACGCGACGCCGGCCGCCAGGCTGACGGCCGGCCGCCGCGTCACCTGCCCGACGATGGCGTTCCAGAATCGGCTCTCCGCGGCCGCCGAGCGTCCGATCACCGGGATTCGAAGCGCATTGACACGGTCTCCGAGCAGGCCGAGCACCGCCGGGAGCAGCGTCAGCGCCGCGAGCACGGAGACGATCCCGACGAGGATGGCACCCAGTGCAAGGCTCCGGAAAATCGTGCTCGGCACGAGCAGCAGGCCCGTCATCGCGAGCACGTAGGCGATCCCGCTGAAGACGACCGCGCGGCTCGCAGTCGCGCCGGATGCCGCGATCGCGTCGTGTTCCGCCCGGCCGGCGAGCCGCTCTTCGCGGAAGCGGGACAGCACGAACAGCGTGTAGTCGATACCGAGCGCGAGGCCCATGCCCGTCAGCATGTTCACGACGAAGATCGAGAGGTCCCACACCTGGCCGACGACCGCCGTGAGCGCCAGCGCCACGACGATGGAGACGAGCGCCATGAGCAGCGGCAGCAGGCCTGCGACGACCGCGCCGAACACGAGCAGGAGGATCACGAGCGCCGCAGGCAGACCGAAGAACAGCTCGCCGTTCTGCAGGTCTTCCTCGGAGAGCTTCGAGAAGTCGTGATCGGCCGTCCACTCGCCGGTGATCTCGACGTCGAACCGGCCGGCATCGAGCGACTCGACGCGCTCGATGACGTCGACGATCGCGCTTTCGGCGTCATGCTCCAGGCGGAGCAGGATGAGCCGCGCGTGACGGTCGGGCGACGCGGACGTCTCGTCCGGTACGCCGCGATTCGAGACGACCGTCACGTCTTCGATCTGGTCGAGCGCGCTCGCGATCCGAGAGACCGTGTCCCCGAACTCGGTGTCGTCGACGGTCAGTTCGTTCGAGCGGACGATCACGACGTCGGTAACCGCGTTCGGATCGGGCGGCAGCCGCTCGCCGATCAGGTCGTAGGCGCGATACGACTCCGGGTCGTTCGTCAGCTCCGCCTCACTCGTCAGCACGCCGCCGAGGAGCGTGCCGACGAGCCCGGCCGAGACACCGACGGCGGCGAGCCACGCGGCGACGACGCGCCACGGCCGCGCCGCGCTGGCGCGCGCGAGACGCTCCGTCACGTTGCTCGACGAAGCTGCTCGTCGAGAGGGACGAGCTCGATCCCGAACGTGCGCGCGGCCGAGTCGTCAGCCGTCACGTTGTCGCCGGCCTCGAGCATCGTCAGCAGGTCGCGGGTGAGCGGGATGTTGCCGGGCAACCGCTCGGTGACGACCGCGTTCGCGCGCATGAACCACATCGGCACGTGCAGGCTCGGGCGGCGCAGGCCCATCACCTGCTTGAGCCGCTGCCAGAACTCGTTCCAGCTGACCGCCTCCGGCCCGCCCAGCTCCCACGTCCGGTTCGTCGCTTGGGGAAGCGTCAGCGACCTCGCGAAGAACTGGGCGACGTCGTCGATCCAGATCGGCTGGATGCGCTGCGTGCCCGGGCCGGTGATCGGCGTGACCGGCGTCAGGCGGGCGAGCCTCCGGAACGTAGGCAGGATGCCGCCGTCCCGTCCGAAGACGAAGCTCGGCCGGAAGATCACGTGGTCGATCCCGGAGCCTTTGACGTCCTGCTCCTGCGCCCACTTCGCACGGTAGTAGGGGACCAGCTCCTTGGTCTCCTCCGTGGTGCCGAGCGCGCTCATCAGCACGAAGCGGCGGATGCCCGCGTCCTTCGCGGCGTCGAGGAGTGCGCGCGTGCCACCGATCATGATCCGTTCGAACTGCTCGGGCTTTCCCTGCCGGATCGCGACGAGGTGCACGACCGCCTCGCACCCCTCCACGGCGCGGCGCACGCTCTCGGCGCTCGTCATGTCCCCCTGCGTCGTCTCGGCCGCGCGCACGCCGGCATCCTCGGCTTTCCCGGCCTTTCGCTCGAGTACGCGGAGCTCATGGCCGGCGTCCGCGATCGCGCTCGCGACCTTCGGGCCGACGAAGCCCGTCGCGCCCGTGACGAGGACCTTCACACGCGCTCCCGCTCGAAGTTCTGCCAGTACCGGCTCGGCGTCGGGCCGCGCTGGCCCTGATACTTCGAGCCGAGCGCGCCGCTCCCGTACGGGGTCTCCGCCGCCTCGGTGAGCTGCACGAACGAGAGCTGGCCGATCTTCATGCCGTAGTAGATGGTGATCGGGAGGTTCGCCACGTTCGAGAGCTCGAGCGTCACGTGACCGTCCCAGCCCGGGTCGATGAAGCCCGCGGTCGAGTGGATGAGCAGCCCGAGGCGGCCCAACGAACTCTTTCCCTCTAGGCGGGCCACGAGATCGTCGGGCAGCGTGATCCGCTCGAGCGTCGAGCCGAGCACGAACTCGCCCGGGTGGAGGATGAACGGTGTCTCCTCCTCTACCTCGACGAGCTCGGTCAGCTCCTCCTGAGGCTCCTTGACGTCGATGAACGGATAACGGGCGTTGTGGAACACGCGGAAGTAGCGGTCGACGCGCACGTCGACGCTCGACGGCTGGAGCAGGACTTCGTCGTAAGGCTCGATGCCGATGCGGCCTTCGGCGAGCAGCCGGCGGATCGTGCGGTCGGACAGAACCACGCGCGCGATTCTAGGGCCGAGGGTTCGTCCTGATCACGGCGCGAGCCTCTCTCTGACCCAGCGGTCGCCGTCGCGGCGGTACTGGAAGCGGTCGTGAAGGCGGTCGTCGCGGTGCTGCCAGAACTCGTACGTCTCCGCGATCAGGCGGTAGCCGCCCCAGAAGTCGGGGCGGATCAGCTCCTCGCCGAGGTGCTGGCGCAGCGTCTCGACGCGCTCCTCGAGCTCCTCGCGCGACGGGATTGCCTCGCTCTGCCGCGAAATCCACGCGCTGAGCCGGCCGCTCAGCGGGCGCGTCTCGAAGTAGCGGTCGGATTCCTCGTCGGCCAGCTGCTCCACAGCGCCCTCGATCCGCACCTGGCGTCCAAGCTCGTACCAGTGGAAGAGCAGCGCGGCGCGAGGGTTGGCGGTCAGCTCGCGCCCCTTGCGGCTCTCGTAGTTCGTGTGGAACACGAAGCCGCGCTCGTCCGCCTGCTTCAGCAGGACCATGCGCACCGACGGTGCGCCGTCGGCCGTCGCCGTCGCGACCGCCATCGCCTCTGGCAGCGGCACGACGCCTTGCGCGTCTTGCCACCAGCGCCGGAACTGCTCGAGCGGATCGCCGAGCGCGTCGGATTCGAGGAACGGTTGCGCTCTCACGCGTGCGCGACCGCCTGCTCGGTCTCGCGGAGCGCATACTCCGCCGCCTCTTCGGGCGACAGCCCGCGCCCCTCCTCGACGGCCGCCCGGTACGCCTCGTCGCCGAGATGCGCTCGCGCCTGGGCGACCGTGCGACCGTGCACCGCTTGCTCGAACGGGTCGAGCGTGAGCTCGATACGCTCGCACACGGCTTCTGCGGCACCGAGCAGCCGCGAAGCGCGGGCGCTTTCGAGCCGAGCCGCGGCAACGGCGGCCAGCCCCTCGAGGGCGTAGGCGATCCCCTCGCGCGAGCCGATGCGGCTGAAGCGGCGCAAGCTCTCCTTCATCATCGCCGAGGCCTCGACCAGCGAGCCCCGCTGCCACGCGGAAAAGCCGAGGTTGAGCAGCGACCGCGCGACGCCCTCGTCGTTCGACAGGCGCCGGAAGACGACGAGGCCCTCCTCGAACAGTGACGCGGCGCGCTCGTCGTCGCCCTCCATCAGCAGCATGTAGCCGAGATTGCCTAGCGCGCTCGCCAGCCGGAACGGATCGTCGAGGTCGCGCGTCAGCGCAAGCGCCTCTTCGTACAGCTGCCGTGCCCGAGAGCCGTCTCCCTCGACGAGCGCCGCGCCCGCGAGCGTTGTCAGCGCGCTCGAGACGCCACCCGGGTCGCCGAGCGCGCGGTAGAGGCCGACGCTTTCCGTCGCGAAGCGCTTCGCGCGGGCGGTGTCGCCGCGCCGCTGGGCAAGCGCCGCCGCCGCCTTGAGCGCGTCGGCCTGGAGCGTGGGCGGCTGGCCGGTGCTTCCCTCGAGCGCCCGTTCGAGCTGGGCGAGCCCCTCGGTGAGATGACCGCGGACGACCCAGAAGAACCAGAGCGCGCCCACGAGGCGGAGCTCGAGCTCCTTCGCGCCGCCGCCGTGCAGGAAGTCGAGCGCGGCCCGCAGGTTCGGGTGTTCGCTCTCGAGCGCGCGCAGCGCCCGCGCCTGGCCGGCACCGCGCAAATCGCCCTGCACGCCCTCGGCGAACCGGACGAAATAGCGGGCGTGGCGCGCGCGCAGCTCCTCGAGCTCACCCTGCTCGCGCAGCCGCTCGAGCGCGTAGTCACGGATCGTCTCGAGGAGGGTGAACCGGACGTCGTCGCGGTCGACGTCGCGGCCGAGCAGGCTCTTGTCGACGAGCGAGGCGAGCTCGTCGAGCGACGCGTCGCAAACCTGTTCCGCGGCCTCGAGCGTGCAGCCCGCCGGAAAGACGGCGAGGCGCGCGAGCAGGCGCCGCTCCGCCGTGATGAGCAGCTCGTAGCTCCAGTCGATCGTGGCGCGCAGTGTCTGCTGGCGCTCCGGCAAGTCCCGTGCCCCGCCCGTGAGCAGCTGGAGGCGCCGCCCGAGCCGGCCCTCGAGTGCGCGCGGCGAGAGCAGCTTGACGCGCGCAGCGGCGAGCTCGATGGCAAGCGGCAGTCGGTCCAGCCGCCGGCAGATCTCCTCGATCGCTGCCCGCTCGAGCTCGTCGTCCTCGAACGTCGGTAGAGCCGCGCGCGCGCGCTCGGTAAAGAGCGCGACGGCTTCGGCGGGCGGGAGCGGCGGCACGGAGTATTCGCGCTCGCCCGACAGGTGGAGCCGCTCGCGGCTCGTCACGAGCACCTTCAAGCCGGGCGCTTTCGCAAGCAGCCGGGCGACGGCCGGGGCCGCGGGCATCACGTGCTCGAAGTTGTCCAGCACGAGGAGCAGCTGTCGGTCTGCGAGGTAATCGTCGAGCGCCTGCGCGAGCGACCGGCCCGACTCCTCGACGCCGAGTGCGTCTGCGGCGGCCGGCTCGACGAGCGCCGGGTCGGTGAGCGTCGCGAGCGCGGCGTACGAAACACCGTTCGGAAACTTCTCGACGAGTTCGCGCGTCACCTCGAGTGCGAGGCGAGTCTTGCCCGTCCCGCCCGGGCCGGTGAGCGTCACGAGCCGGACGTCGTCCCGCAGGAGCAGGTCGCGTACGAGGCGCAGCTCGCGTGTGCGGCCGACGAACGGCGTCGGCGGAAGCGGCAGGTTCGCGTTCGTCAGCGTCTTGAGCGGAGGAAACTCGCGCGGTAGACCGTCGACCACGAGCTGGAAGAGCTCGACCGGTTCCTCGAGGTTCTTGAGCACGTGGTGACCGAGCTCGACGACGTCTGGGTCGCGCGCCGCTGCGTCGCGGGTCGCCCGGGTGAGCACGACCTGGTTGCCGTGCGCCGCGCCGGCGATGCGTGCGGCCGCGTGGACGGCGAGGCCGACGTAGTCGTCCACGCCGACCACGCCCTCGCCGGTATGGAGGCCCATGCGAACACGCGGCTTGCGGCCGTTCGGCCAGTCCTGCTCGTCGAGGGCGCGCTGAGCGGCGGCCGCCGCGCGGATCGCATCGTCGGGATCGGTGAAAACTGCAAAGAACGCGTCGCCGTGCGTGCTCACCTCGAGGCCGCCGGCCGCGCCGATTGCTTCGCGCAGCACCCGATGATGCCGCTCGAGGAGCTCGTAGTAGCGGTCGCCGAGCTCGCGCAGGAGTCGCGTCGAGGCCTCGATATCCGTGAAGAGGAACGTGACTGTGCCGGTCGGGAGCTGTCTCATGGCGCCTCGTTGCACGATATCCCGCTCGGAGCTGGCCCAAAGACGACGCAGGGTTGCCCGCGCTGAGACCCATGGCGGTGTCCGTTCGGACCGCTGTGGATTGCGTTTCCGCCGCGTGATCCGGCGTGCCCCGCCCTACGTATGCATCGCGGTTATGCACGTATGCACGACCGCCGGCCACTCCGATATGGTCCTCGCGTGGCGGCGACCCGGTCGATCGAGCTGCGCACCGAGATCCCCGGCCCGCGCTCGCGAGAGGTACTCGAGCGTAAGAAGCGGGTCATCGCCGACCCGCTGTCCATCTACCTGCCGGTCGTGATCGCCGAGGGGCGCGGCGCCACACTCACCGACGTCGACGGGAACACGTTCATCGACTTCACGGGAGGGGTCGGATGCCTGAACGTCGGCCACTCGCACCCCGACGTCGTCGCGGCGGCGCAGGACCAGCTCGGGCGCTTCAGCCACACGGACTTCACGATCGTCCCGTACGAGATCTACGTCCGGCTCGCCGAGCGGCTGTGCGCGCTGGCGCCGATCTCCGGTCCCACGAAGGCCGCCTTCTTCAACGCGGGCACGGAAGCGGTCGAGAACGCGATCAAGTTCGCGCGCTCCTACACGAACCGGCCGGCCGTCATCGCCTTCGAAGGCGGCTTTCACGGCCGCACGCTGCTGTCGCTGAGCCTGACCTCGAAGACACACCCGTACAAGGCGGGCCTCGGGCCCTTCGCTCCGGAGGTCTACCGCGTTCCGTTCGCGCAGGATTACCGCGGTCCCGACGCGCGAACCGCCGTCGACGCGCTCGAGCGGACGCTCGTCACCCAGGTGGCCGCGGAGTCGGTCGCGGCAATCGTGATCGAGCCGGTGCAGGGCGAGGGCGGGTTCGTCGTCGCCCCGCGGCCGTTCGTGGAGGGCGTGCGGCGGATCTGCGACGAGCACGGCATCGTCATGGTCGTGGACGAGGTGCAGACCGGCTTCGCGCGGACGGGACGGATGTGGGCGATCGAGCACTACGGCGTCGAGCCGGATCTCATGACGCTGGCGAAGTCGATCGCCGCCGGGCTCCCGCTCTCGGCGACGATCGGGCGCGCCGACATCATGGACGCGCCGGGTGACTCGGCGATCGGCGGCACGTACGTCGGCAACCCCGTCGCCCAGTCCGCCGCGCTGGCCGTGCTCGACATCATCGACGATGAGCGCCTGGTGGAGCGCTCGGCGGAAATTGGGGAGACGATGCGCGCGCGCATGCTGCTCTGGCAGGAGCGCTTCCCCCAGATCGGCGACGTGCGCGGACTCGGCTCGATGCTCGCGATCGAGCTGGTCGCGGGGCGCGACACCAAGGAGCCGGCGGCTCACCTCGCGTCGGCGATCGTCGAGGCCGCGGCTTTGCGCGGGCTGCTGCTGCTGACGTCGGGGATCTACTCCAACTGCATCAGGGTGCTGGTGCCGCTCGTCATCTCGGACGCGGAGCTCGACGAGGCCCTCGGCGTCTGGGAAGAGGCGCTCGAGGCGACGCTGGGCGCCGAGGCCGACGTGGCGGTCCATGCCGAGGCAGCGGCTGCTCCGTCGTAGAACCCGGCGTGGAAAGGTGGCGCGAGCCGCCGGCTCCTGAAACGTCGCGAAGCAAGTCGCCGGCGGCCAGGGGGTCCCACGCGGAACCAGGGGTCCGCCCGTGAGGACTAACCTCAGACCGTGCTCGGAGAGCTGATCGCGGGCCGCTTCGAGCTCGAGCAGATCGTCGGCTCGGGCGGGATGGCGACCGTCTACCGCGCGCACGACCGGCTGCTCGAGCGGACGGTCGCGATCAAGATCCTGCACGAGCAGTTCGCCCGCGATGAGGACGCCGTCGCGCGCTTCCGTCGGGAGGCGCGGGCGGTCGCGCAGCTGACGCACCCGAGCATCGTGACGGTCATCGACCGCGGCGAAGAGGACGGGCGGCCGTACATCGTCTTCGAGTACGTGGAGGGCGAGACCCTCAAGCAACTGCTACTGCGTGAGGGCGCGCTGCCCGTCGAGCGGGCGCTCGAGACGGCCCTGGAGATCGCGAGGGCGCTCGAAGCCGCGCACCGGCGGGGTCTCCTGCACCGCGACGTCAAGCCTCAGAACGTCCTGCTGGCCGAGGACGGTCGCGCGAAAGTGACCGACTTCGGCATTGCGCGCGCGCGCGGTGCCGACGGACTGACCATCACCGGAACCGTGCTCGGCACGAGCGACTACATTCCGCCGGAGCAGGCGCGCGGCGAGCCCACGGGCGCGCCGGCCGACGTGTACTCGCTCGGCGCGGTGCTGTACGAGCTGCTGACGGGCGAGGTGCCGTACGAGGGCGACAACCCGGTGACCGTCGCGATGCGGCACGTGCGCGACCCGGTGCCGAGCGTGCGCAACCACCGGCGCGACGTCCCGGAGCGCGTCGACGGGCTCGTCCGCCGGGCGCTGGCCAAGGACCCTGCCGACCGCTTCGCTTCCATGTCCGAGGTGATCGCCGAGCTGGAGGCGTGCCTGGCCGGCCGGGCTGTCGCCGACTCCGAGGCGACCATGGTGCTGCCGCCCGGCGCGCCCGTCGCGAGAGCGCGCCGGGGGCGTCGCGTCGCTCGCAGGCTCGCCGTCTCGCTGGTCTCGCTGGCGCTCGTCGCCGCGGCAGCGGTCGGGGCGTACGTTCTCGTGCGCGGCGTCGAGTCGGCTGCGGACGACCGGAACGGCCGACAGGCCGGCCAGGCCGTAGGGCTCACGGCAGTCGCTTCATACGATCCGGAAGGAGGCGACGGGGAGCACGGCGAGCGGGTCGCAGACGCGACCGACGGCAACGCGAGCACCTACTGGCCGACCGAGCAGTACTTCAGCGGCCTGAACAAGGACGGCGTTGGGCTGGTGCTCGACGCGGGCCGCCAGAGCGCCGTCACGCACGTGACGCTGACGACGGACACGCCCGGGTTCCGCGCCGAGATCCACGCCGGGGCGTCGGCGGCGGGACCGTTCGAGCCCGTCTCGGACAACCGCGCGGTCGAAAGGTCGACGTCGTTCAGGCTTCGTGAAGGGCCCGAGCGCTACTACGTCGTCTGGATCACCGACCTGGGCGGGGGCCAGGTCGCGCACGTCAACGAGGTCCGGGCCCGCAGCGCCTAGAACTCGAGCCCGGCGCGGCGGCGGTGCCGTTCCAGCGCGAGCTCGATCAGGCGGTCGAGCAGCCGAGTGTACGGAACGCCGGATGCCTCGAAGAGCTTCGCGTAGACGCTCGTCGCCGTGAAGCCGGGAATCGTGTTCAGTTCGTTGATCAGCACCTCGCCGTCCGGGCGCACGAAGCAGTCGACGCGCGCCATGCCCTCGCACTCGGTGGCGACGAACGCGCGTACGGAGAGGTCCTGCACCTGCTCGATTACGTCGCTGGGCAGGCGCGGCGGGACGACGAGCTCCATCCCGCCCTCGTCGTACTTCGCGCCGTAGTCGTACCAGTCGGCATGCGCGACGATCTCGCCCGGGAGCGACGCGACCGGCTCCACGTTGCCGAGTATGCCGACCTCGACCTCGACCCCGTCCACGAACTCCTCGACGAGCACCTTCTCGTCGTGGCGGAAGGCGAGGGCGACCCCCTCCTCGAGCTCGTCCCGGGTGCGAGCCTTCGTGATCCCCACGGACGAGCCGAGCCGAGCCGGCTTGACGAAGACGGGGTAACCGAACGGGTTCTCGAGGGCTCCGCCGGGCCGCAGCACGACGTTCCGTGTCACGGGGATGCCGCGGTCGCGTAGCACGGACTTCATCAGATCCTTGTCCATGCAGAGCGCCGAGGCGGCGACGCCCGCGCCGACGTACGGGATGCCCGCGAGCTCGAGCAGCCCCTGGACCGTGCCGTCCTCGCCGAACGGCCCGTGCAGAACGGGGAAGACGACGTCCACCCCGCCGAGCGTCGCCGGCTGCGAGCGGGAAACCGGCACGGGCAGCGTCGCTGCGACCGAGGAGCCGTTCGTCAGTTCCCGCAGGGAGCCCGGCTCGAGCGCCCAGCGGCCGTCCCGGCCGATCTCGATCGGGACCGTCTCGTAGCGGTCGGGATCGAGCGACTCGAGCACGGAGCGCGCCGAGGCGATCGCGACCTCGTGCTCGCTGGAGCGCCCCCCGGTGAGGACGGCGACGCGCAGTCGACTCACGGCGTCGTGGTCGTGCCGGCCGGCGGCGGCGCGCCCGTGAAGCGTGCGATCACGATCGTGACGGTCGTGCCCGGCCGGACTTGCGTGCCGGAAGCGGGCCGCTGCTCGACGACTGTTCCGTCCGCCGCCTCGTCGTCCGTGCCGCGATCGCGCACGCGCACCTTGAGCCCGGCGCCCTCGAGCTCGCTCGTCGCCGACGCCTGGTCGAGCCCGAAGACGTCGGGCACGCCCACTGCCGTGGGCCCCTTGGAGACGCTGAGCGTCACCTTCGAACCCTTCGCCGCCGCCGAGTTCGAACGTGGGTTCTGGCCGATGACGACGCCCTTCTGCTCCGTCGAATCTTCGTCCACGCGGGCGACGGCGAACCCCGCCTGCTGGAGCTGCGCAGCGGCGTCCTCGTAGAGCAGGCCCTGGACCGGTGGTACGAACACCTGCTGCGGTCCCTTGGAGATGTTGATCCGCACCTCCTTGCCCGTTTCGATCTTCTTGCCGGGCGCCGGGTCCTGCGCGACCACGGTGTCC
>JACVRM010000020.1 GCA_014534415.1 Thermoleophilia bacterium
GATCGAGTGCGTCGAGCGAGGAGTCGAGCTTCGCGGGCTTGGCCTGCACAGCAGGCGCTCGCTCGATCGCGACCCCGGTGGGCGGCCGCCCGCTCGAGCCGGCGGGCAGCGCGAGCGCCAGCGTGGCCGCGACCGCGAGCGCGGCGCGCCGCAGGATGGCCTTACTCGACTGTCTCGTATTCATGCTTTGCCCCGGTTTCCGCGCGCGTGTTCTCCCCGCAGCTTGCCTCGTCCGCGCTCGGTTTTCCACAGGGTATCCGCGGAACGCCGGTCCCGAGCCTTCCGTTTCCGATGCACGCGCATAGACTCAGAGGGGTGATCGATTTGGGGGAGATCGCGGCTACGCGGATCGCAGCAGGGCTGTCGACGGGCTCGGACGCGGCCGACGCGGGCGTGGCGGCGGCGCGCGAGGCCGCGGGAGGACTCGTCGACGGCCGTGTCGACCTCGCGTTCCTGTTCGTCTCGCCCGCGCATCTCGACCAGCTCGAGGACGCCGTCGCGGGCGTCCTCGACACGCTGCGGCCCCGGCACCTGCTCGGATGCGTGGCCGAAGGCGTCGTCGCCGGAGCGCGCGAGGTGGAGAGCGGTGCGGCGCTGGCAGTCTGGGCGGCGGCGTTGCCGGCCGAAGCGCACGTCGACCTGTTCCACGCCTACACGGTCGAGACCGACGAGGGCACCGCCGTTGCGGGCGTTCCCGCCATCCGAGATCCTTCGCTGGTCGCGCTGCTCGTCGACCCCTACACGTTCCCGGCCGGACCCTTCCTGGCGAAGCTGAACGAAGAGCAGCCGGATCTGCCGGTCGTCGGCGGCCTGGCTGCGGGTGGCGGAGAGCCCGAGGCGCAGGCACTGATCCTCAACGACCGAGTGATCACGGAAGGCGCGGTGGGCGCAGTCGTGAGCGGCGTGCGCGTGGTCACGGTCGTCTCGCAGGGGTGCGCGCCCATCGGCCGCGACGCCGTGATCACGAGCGCAGAGGGCAACGTGGTCTACGAGCTGGCCGGACAGCCGGCGCTCGTCCGTCTTCAGAGCGAGATCGCCTCGCTCACGCCCTCGGAGCGAGCGCTGGCCGCACGGGGCGTGCTGGCGGGGCTCGTGATCGACGAGAACCAGGCGGAGTACGGACACGGTGACTACCTGATGCGCGCGCTGCTGGGCGCGGACGAGGACTCGGGAGCACTCGCGGTCGGCGAGACGGTCCGCGTCGGCCAGACGTTGCGCTTTCACGTTCGCGACCGCCGAACCGCGGACGAGGACCTCCACGAGTCGCTCGCCCGTGTGCTCGGTGACGGCACTCGGCCGGCCGGGGCGCTCGTCTTCACCTGCAACGGTCGCGGGACGCACATGTTCGGCGAGCCGGACCACGATGCCCGCGCCGTCGCGCACGCACTCGGCTCCAACGCCCTGGCCGGCTTCTTCTGCGGGGGGGAGATTGGGCCGGTCGGCGGGCGCGCCTTCCTGCACGGCTACACCGCCACGCTGGCCGTCTTCCTCGAGAACGCTTGACGCGGCGCGCACGCCTCCTCGGCGTCAACCACGTCGCGCTCGAGGTCGGATCCCTCGCCGACGCGCTCGAGTTCTACGGTCGCGTGTTCGATTTCACACTACGGGGCCGCGCGCCGGGGATGGCGTTCATCGACCTGGGCGACCAGTTCATCGCCCTCTCGGAGGGCCGCGAAGCGCCGCCCGACCGCGAGCGGCACTTCGGTCTCGTCGTCGACGACAAGGAGGCCGCGCGCGCCGCTCTGCAGGCGGCCGGGGTCGCGGTGCGGCCGTCCGGAGCGGTGGATTTCGCCGATCCCTGGGGCAACAACGTCCAGATCGTCGGCTACCGCGACGTGCAGTTCACCAAGGCGCCCGAGATCCTGCGCGGCATGGAGCTCGAGGGCCTCGAGAAGAGCGAGCGGGCGCGCGAGGAGCTTCGAGCGAAGGGGCTGCTCCCCTAGCGCGAGACGCGCACGGAAAACGCGCGGCGGATCGACCGCCCGGTCGCGATAACGGTGAGGCTGCCGCTGACCAGTGCCCCTGCCGAGTTTGCCGGAAGTCTCCAGGCGCAGCGGGCCGACCCGCCCGAGAAGGATCGAGCCGCCACCGGCAGCCGGCGCCCACGCAGCACTGCGGAGCATCCGACGGTCGCGCCGAGCACGAACGTCCCGTCGACACGTACGACGTAAGTGCGCGCCTCGAGCAGCGCGCCCGGCCGCGGCGTCGGCGTCGCGACGAATTCGTACATGACCAGCTCGTCGCCTGGCTCTGCGGAGTACGCGCCCGGCACCGGGTCGGTCGGCCTGGACACCGCCGTGCGCGATCCGCCCGCGTTCCGGGCCGTGACCGCGAGGCGGAGCGTGAAGTCTGCGTCGGTCGTCGCGACCCTGTACGACGGGCCCGTTGTGCCGGATTTCGCGCAGCGCAGGCCGTCGATCGTGCATCGCAGCCAGACGTACGCGTAGCCCAGGGGCCGCGTTCCGAGCCACTGTCCTGCCCTCGCGCGGATCTTGCGACCGGGCGCCGCGACGCCCTTGATGGCGGGCGCGGCGACAAGCCGCGGCACGCGCAGCGCGGAGCGGGGGGCTGCGCGCGCGAGCGGAGAACCCAGTACGAGCCGTCCGGCCCCGGACTGGTTGTCGCGCCCCGTGACGCCAATGTCGGCCGTCCGCCGCTGGAGGAACGCGGCGATCTGGGTGGCCGTCCACGCCGGACGGGCCTGCTTGACGAGCGCCGCTGCGCCCGCTACGTGCGGCGCCGACGCGGATGTTCCCGGGAACCCGACGTGCGCGCCGCACGCCTCGAACGCGCCGTAGGTCGCGGACGACACCGAGTCCGGAGCCGCGATCTCCGGCTTTCGGCGCCCGTCGATCGTCGGCCCCTGAGAGCTGTAGGGCTCGAGCTCCCCGGTCTGCCAGCAGACGGCGCCGACTGCGAGTGTGACCGGCGACGACGCCGGCTCGCCCATGCTTCCGGCCGGCGTCTGATACTCCAGCCGGCGCCCCGGAACGAACACGTCCAGTCGCGGCGACCCGAAGCCGGTCTTGAGCTGCACCACGACCGAGAATTGCTCGGGGCCGTCGCCCTCGAAGCTGAAGCAGGTCTGCTCGCGCGGCTCCTCCTGACCGGACTGCTCCTCGATGCTGGCCGCGATCGCTGCGCGCCCGCGGTCGCGGTAGACGAATAGGTCGAAGTCCTGTGTGGTCACCGGCCAGTCATCCCACTTGAGGAAGACGCAGGCCTCCTCGCGCGGCTCGAGCGTGAACGTGTTGCCGGTGTCGCGTGGAGCGAACTCGTGCCAGCCGAATCCTGTCTGCTTGAAGCGGCCCGCCCAGTGCGCCCGCGCGAAGTTGCCCGCCGAGTTGACCCAGAGCATGCCCGCCGAATGCGCGCTCGCCGCCACACCCTCCGGCGTCTCGCGCGGGCCGGTGCCGTCGCCCCGCCAGGTGTTGAACCAGGCCGCGGAGTGGTTGACGATCGCGATGCCGTTGGCGCGCGCGTACGCGATGGCCTCGCCGAGCGCCACGCCGTCGTCGACACAGATGAGGTAGAGGCGCGCCGCGGGCGCCATCTCGTGGACGATCTCGGCGACCGCCGTACCGTGTTCGATTGCCTCGAACGGCGTCAGGTGGCAGAAGTCGGCTATCTCGACATCGTCGGGAAGGTCGCCGCTCGCCTGGCGCGCTCGGTAGCCCGCGAAGCCGCCGTCGATCACGCCGACCTTGACTGCGCGGCCGGTCCAGCCGGCGGCGTGCCACCGTGGCGCCCCGGTCGCTGCGACGCCTTCGCCGCGAAGCGAATCGAAGAACGGCCGCGACCTCTCGCGAACGGCCCGGACGGAGCGAAGCGCCGCCACGGCCTCGAGCTGCGCGGGCGGTATGAGCACGGTCGCCCTTCGCCCGTACGCGCCGACGACGCGCCCGCCGGCATGCCTGACCGCGGCGAGAACGTCGCCGCCGACGGTGGCAGTCTCGACCTCGACGGCGACCCGGCCGGCGATAACATCGTGGCCTGCGTCGCGCGCCGCTGCCAGTGCGCTCTGCGAGCTGTCGGCCTGCTGTGCGAGGGCGGCCAGGCCCGACGAGAGCTTGGGCGGCCTCCGCTGGAGCGGCTCGGCCCCCGATGCGGTCGCGAGCGTGGCGAGGAGCAGCCAGGCGGCGGCAAGCTGGATAACCGCGACTCGCCTCATCGCCTGCTCAATTCCTCGCCTCCTGGGGCAGACTGCGCGATGCTACCGGGAGCCGCGGGCCGCCTCGCCGGGGTGTGTTTCCCTTACGACGCGCGCCTCCACGGCCAGCGGCCGCGCGTCGGCCCGACCGCCTCCTCGCCGAGCGCCCGTGCCGCCGACCAGACGTCTTCACCCGTCAGCAGAGTCAGCTCGCGGCGGTCGAGCTCCTCGAGCGGCCGCTCGCCGCTGCGCGCGAGCCGCAGCGCCTGCGCGTTCAGCGCGTGCTCGAAGAGCGTGCGCGCGAAGCGCGCGTTGCCAAACCCCTCGCCGCGCTCGACGCCGTCGAACACCGTTTCGAGCGCCGCCGCCGCTCCTTCGTCCAGCACGTACTCGTGCTCGCCGGCGAAGCGCCGCGTGATCGCGAGCAGCTCGGCCGTCGAGTAGTCCGGAAAGGAGATCTCGCGCGCGAACCGCGACCGGAGGCCCGGGTTCGAGTCGAGGAATCGCTCCATGAGGCTCGGGTAGCCCGCCACGATTACGACGAGGCGGTGCCGATGGTCCTCCATGCGCTTGAGCAGCGTCTCGACGGCCTCCGGGCCGAAGTCGAGCCGCCCCTCGTCGGGTGTCAGCGCGTAGGCCTCGTCGATGAAGAGGACGCCATCGAGCGCGCGCCGGACGACGCGCTCCGTCTTCAGCGCCGTTGTGCCGACCCACTGGCCTACGAGTCCCGCACGATCCACCTCGACGAGATGTCCGCGCGCGAGCAGCCCGATCGCCCGGTACATGTCTGCGAGCAGGCGCGCGACGGTCGTCTTCCCGGTGCCCGGATTCCCGAAGAAGACCAGGTGCTGACTGGTTGCGACCTCCGTCAGCCCGCTCTGCTTGCGCACCGCCTGCACCTCCAGGAAGGCGACGAGCGCGTGCACCTGCTCCTTGACTGTTTCGAGTCCCACGAGCCCGTCCAGCTCCGCCTGGAGCTCCTCCAGCGTTCGCGTGGGCGGCGGGCGGCGCAAGGAATCGAACTGGTCCGAGAGCCAGTCGACCGCGGGCTCGGATGCGGGAGCCGTTGTCCGTACGCGCTCGCCGAGGGCCTGCAGGCGCTGCCGGACGGCTTCCAGCGGATCGGTCACGCTGCGAAGTGTGCCCAAGGCGCGCGGACACGAATCCGAAAGACTGATCGTTAACGAGGTAAAGTGGTTTTGCTAACTTCATTAACGATGTTTCCGGTACGTATTGCAGCCGACCCCGTCGCGGTGGCGAACCGGCTCCGGCCGGTCCTGCTTCGCCTCAACCGCGAGCTCCGCCGCGAGCTGGCGGCGCTCGGCATGACGGGCGGGCAAGCGACGCTCCTGCACCTGATTCACAGATCACCGGGCGTCGGCGTCCGAGACCTCGCCGTGCGCGAAGGTATGTCGGCCGCCGGCATGTCCGGGCACGTCGACCGGTTGGAAGCGGCGGGGCTCGTCCGGCGCGTGCCGTCGACCGACGACCGGCGCCGCGTCGGCCTCGAAGTGACGAGTGAGGGGGCGCGCGCTCTTCGCGCCGTGCGCCGGACCCGCACGGCCTGGCTCGCACGGCGGCTCGACCGCCTCGAACCGGCCGAGCTCGAGGCCGTCGACGCGGCGATCGAGCCGTTGCTCCGCCTCGTCGAGGAGGACGCATGACTGCGGCGATGCTCGCCGCGGGAGCGCGGACCTTCGCCAGCCTGAGGATCCATCACAACTACCGGCTCTTCTTCGGCGGCCAGATCGTCTCGCTCGCGGGCACGTGGATGCAGAACACGGCGCTGGCCTGGTTCGTCATCGAGCTCACGCACTCGCCGGTGGCCGTCGGCGTGCTCGCGTTCTGCCGCTTCGTGCCGTTCTCCTTGTTCGGGCTGTTCGCCGGCGTCCTTGCGGATCGGTTCGACAACCGCCGCCTCATGATGGCGACCCAGGTGTTCGCGATGACCGTTTCAGTCGCCCTGGCGGTGCTTGCGCTGTCCGGCCGCGCGGAGGTCTGGCATGCCTACGCCTTGGCGGCGCTCGGCGGCACCGCGCTCGTCTTCGACGCGCCCGGCCGGCACGCGCTCACGTTCCAGATGGTTGGGCGCGACGAGCTGCCCAACGCGGTCGCGCTCAACGCGAGCCTCTTCAATGCGTCGCGCGTCATCGGCCCGGCCATCGCCGGCGTCCTGATCGACGTCGCCGGCGTCGGCGTCTGCTTCGCCGTCAACGCCGCGAGCTTCCTCGCGGTCCTGGCGGCGCTCGCGCTGATGCGGACCGATCAGCTCGTGCCGGTCGAGCGCGTCGAGCGGCCGACTATCCTGGCCGGCATCCGCGACGGCTTGCGCTACGCCGTCGAGGCGCCGCGGATCCGCGTCGTCCTGCTCATGACGCTGGTGGTCAGCACGCTCGGCTTCAACTTCCACGTGCTCGTCCCCGTGCTCGCGTCAGACACCCTCCACGTCGGCGCGCGCGCCTTCGGCGTGCTGTCCGCGTGCTTCGGCGGGGGCGCGCTCGTCGGCGCGCTGCTCTCGGCGGCACTCGGACGCGCGAGCTTCAAGGCGCTGATCGCGGGGACCGGGGGGTTCAGCGTCGCGCTGCTCGCACTGGCGCCACAGACGAGCGTCTGGATCTGCGGGCTCCTCCTCTTCGCGACGGGCGTGTGTTTCACGCTCTGGACGTCGAACAGCCAGTCGATCCTGCAACTGACGGCGCCCGACCACCTGCGCGGGCGTGTCCTCAGCCTCTGGCTGCTCGCATTCGGTGGTTTCGCACCGGTCGGGGGACTGCTCGCGGGCTGGCTATCGGACGTCGGCGGCACCGAGCTCGCGTTCCGGGTGGCGGGGCTCGCCGGTCTCGCGATGACGGCTGTCGGGCTGAGGTTCCGGCCCGCGGTCACGCGACCGGCGCCCGTCTGAGACGCTTCATCCGTGAACATCCGGAACGCCGGGCCAGGAGACGCGCCCGGCCTCGCCGAGCTGCTCGGCGAGCTCGGATATCCAGCCGACATTCAGCGCGTCGCGCGCCGGCTCGAGCGGTTGCTCGCCGATCCTGCTTCTCGGCTCCTCGTCGCGGCCGAGAACGGCGCGTTGCTCGGCTTCGCCGGCCTCCATGTGCTGCCGCTCGTCGAGCACGACGAGCTCGGTTGCGTCCTGACGGCGATCGTCGTCGCCGAGCGAGCGCGCCGCCTCGGCGTGGGAAGGCGGCTCGCCGTGGCCGTCGAGCAGGAGGCGCGTGCACGCGGTTGCAACAGGGTCGTGCTGGGATCGGCGGAGCGGCGTGCCGACGCGCACGCGTTCTACGAGGCGCTCGGCTACCGCTACACGGGGCGCCGGTACGCCAAACAGCTCGGCTAGCGGTCCGCCACGGCCGCCAGCACCGAGTCCCACGCGAGCTCCGAAGCGACGACCGCCAGACTGATCGGGTCGAGCGCCTCGTTGTCGACCTCGCCGGTCGTCGCGGCGTAGAGGATGTCGCCGTCGACGAGCGCGTGGAACGGGTGGATCGCGCGGCTCAGCGACGCGTGCACCTGACGGCCGAGCTGGCGGAGCGCGCGCCCGTCGAGGCGCTGGTTCGTCGCGACCACCGTGAGCGTGGTGTTGCCCGGCAGCGGGGTGGCCGGTTGAGCGCCGGCGAGCCGCCGCTCGACGCCCGCCACGAGCGCCGTCCGGGAGCCGGTCGCCTCGTCGAGGTGGCCGCGCACGACGTTGCCGCGGCGGTCGACGATCGCGCCGACGGAGTTGACGACCGTGAAGACGGCGATGCGTGTTTCCCCGATCCGGCGGAAGGCGGCGCCCTGACCGGACGGCTCGCCCTGCGAGTACTCGAACGTCTTGCCCACCGACGCGCTGCGGCCCGCCCCGCGCGCCCCGAGCGGGAACTCACCTTCGCGGGCGGCGCGAAGGGCGGCTCGGCCGAGCGCCTTGTCCGGATAGACGGCGGTGTCGCGGCGTCCGTAGTCGAAGACGATCGCGCCGGAGACAAGCGGAATGTCGGTCCAGCCAGTCGCGTACTCGCGCTGCGCGAATAGCTCGGCGGCGACGCCCGTAGCCGCCTCGAGCCCATACAGCGACCCGCCCGCCAGACAGATCGCGTGCACCCACTCGTAGCCGCCCAACTGTCCGGGCGAGCCACCCCGGATATCCGTCGAGCAGGCGGCGCCGTGCGGCACGAACTGGAAGACCGTGCAGCCCGTCGGACCTTCTTCGTACTCGGCGCAGCCGATCCGCAGGCCGGGAAAGTCCAGCGCGAGCCGGGGTCCGTCGAACTCGGTTCGCGCGCTCAGCGCCGCCGTGTCGTTCGTGACGCGCACCGACGCGACTCTACGGGTTGCACGCCGCGCCGCCGCTCCGGCGGCGCTCTGTAGACAGCGAGCGCCGCCTCGTGCTGCAGCTAGTGCTTCGCGACGCGCACGACGCTATACGGCGTCCCGGCTGTCGGCGCCGTTCCGAATCTCGCGTTGACCGCGTAGAGCCACTTGCCGAACTCGTCGATGGTCGTCGGCACGTCGAAGGCCGGACTCGCAATGTGCCGAGCGATGGTGCCGGAGCGAAGCCCGCGCGTGAGCTCGACGACCGCAATCTGGTTGTCGCGGTTCTGAACGACGTACAGACGCCGGCCGTCCAGCAGGATCCCGTCGCCGTTACGGACGAGGCCGCCCGTCAGCGCGATCCCGCGCGTCAGGCCCGTCTTCGGGTCGACCGTGAACAGCAGACCCGTGTTGCTCTGGACGATCACGAGAGTCTTGCCGTTCGGCGTCGCGTCGATGCCGTTGGCGTTGAACCCCGACTCGTAGGTGATATCGCCGGTCAACGGCAGTCGCTGGACGGCGTCTTGCGGCGGCAGCTTCTTGCCCCGCAGCGGGATGCGGTACAGAACCGGCTGACGCGAGTCGGTGAAGTAGGCCGCGCCGTGCGCAACGACGACGTCGTTGATGAACGTGTCGCTCGTGGTGGCGAGCTGGTACGTCGCAAGTGCCGCTCCCGTCCGCGCGTCGTACACGAATGCCTGGCCCGTCGCGGCGCCGGAGACGAACAGCAGCTTGCCGGCGACCTCGAGCCCCGTCGCCGCTCGGCCCGGCCCGCCGGTGCCGGGTAGCACCGCGCCCTGGCCGGTCACGAGCGAGCCGCGGTAGACGGCCCCCGTGGGAATCGAACCGACGTAAAACGTCGATCCGCGAATGGCGATGCCCTCCGGCTGGAAGCCGGCGGGTAGCTGAATCGTCTGTGGAAGCTGCTGCCTCTTCGCCGGGGCGGCCGGCGCGGTGAACGCGACCACGGCGGCGAGGGCGGCAGTGAGCGTGAAGACGAGGTGCGTTCGCATGGCCACGTGCTACCTCAGTACGCGGCAGGCCAAACGGCGGTTTTCTCATCTCCGAGCGCAGCGGCTGTCGGTACAGTCGCGGCCGGTGAGCGTCGAGCGTCTTCGCGGTCTGCTCGAGCAGGCGTTTCCCGGGTCGGAGCTCTCCGTTGCGGACCGAACCGGCGGCGGCGACCACTTCCAGGTGGCCGTGACGAGCGACCGCTTCCGCGGGCTGTCGCTGCTCGACCAGCACCGGCTCGTCTACGACGCGCTCGCCGAGCCGCTTGCCGACGGGACGATCCACGAGCTGCGCATTCGGACGAAGGGAGAGTGATGGAGGTTCGCGAGCAGATTCAGAAGGTGATCGACGAAGAGCCGGTCGCCCTTTTCATGAAGGGCACCCCGGCCTTGTACATGTGCGGGAACTCCGGGCGGGCGCTCGAGGCGCTGCGCGCGGCCGGCGCGCCGGTGACGGCCGTGGACATCCTCCCGGACCCGCGCTTCCGCCAAGAGCTGTCGGCTCTGTCGGGCTGGCCGACGATCCCGCAGGTCTTCGTCAGGGGCGAGCTGGTGGGCGGCGCGGACATCGTCGAGGAGCTGGCTGAGACGGGCGAGCTCGAGCGCAAGCTCGCCGACGCACTCGGCGACGATTACCGCGCTCGACGCGCGGAGCGCGTGGTGGCGCTGAGCGCGGCGTAGCCGCCGGACCAGGTCCGGGGACATGGCTCGGGACCTGGTGCGGCTCGGGCGGCTGGGCGCGCTCTCCGAGCCGCAGTTTCGGCGCTACTTCATCGGCCAGGCGACGTCGTACCTCGGCGACGGGCTGCTGCCGGTCGCGATCTCGTTTGCCGTTCTCGACCTGACCGGGTCGGCCTCGGATCTCGGATTCGTGCTCGCGGCGCGAATGGTGCCCGTCGTGGCGTTCCTGCTCGTCGGCGGCGTGTGGGCCGACCGGCTACCGCGCCACCTCGTCATGCTTGCGTCGGACGCCGGGCGCGGCGGCGTCCAAACGGCGCTTGCGGTGCTTCTCCTGACGGGCACGGCAGAGCTGTGGCACTTGCTCGCCCTTCAGGCCGTGTACGGGGTCGCCGAGGCATTCTGGCGGCCCGCGTCGACAGGCCTGCTGCCGACGATCGTCTCGCCGGGTCGACTGCACCAGGCAAACGCGATCATGTCGGTCACGGTCAACGGCGCGTACATCGTCGGCCCGGCGGCGGCGGGGCTTCTGGTGGCGACGTTCGGGGCGGGGCCTGCGATCGCGATCGACGCCGGTACGTTCGCGGTGAGCACCGTCGCGCTTCTGTTTCTGCGCGTCCCACGGGCGGCCGACCGCGCCGAGCGGATGCCATTCGTGACGGAACTGCGCGCCGGCTGGAGCGAGTTCGTCGCGCGCAGCTGGCTGTGGGCGACGGTCGCAGTCGGCTCGCTCTACCTGCTGCTCGTGGTCGCGCCGATCATGGTGCTCGGCCCCGTCGTCGCAGACCGCGAGCTCGGCGGAGCCGGCGCCTGGGGCGCGATCGCGGCCGGGATCGGCCTCGGGACGCTGGTCGGCGCGGCCGCGGCGGGGCGGGTTCGCCCGCGGCGTCCGATCCTCGCGGTCGCCGTGCTCCTGGCCGGCCCGGCGCTGACCGCGCTGGCGCTCGCGTTCGCCGTACCGGTCGCGCTCGCGGCGGCACTCGGCTTCGTGGCGGGGGCGACGGAGGGTTTCCTCGAGGTCGTCTGGATCACCGCGCTCCAGGAGCGCATTCCGCTCGGCTCACTCTCCCGCGTCAGCGCATACGACACGCTCGGCTCATTCGTTTTCATGCCGGTCGGCTTTGCTGTCGCCGGGCCGGCCGCCGACGCGTTTGGCACTCGCGAGACGCTGCTCGCGGTCGCCGCCTTCGCGCTTTTTCTGCCGCTGCTGCTCGCCGCCGTGCCGGGCGTCAGAAGCGTGCGGCGGCTCGAGCCGCGTACGGCTCCCGCCCCATAGCCCGTGGAAAACTGGTAACTAATCGCCCCAACGCGACGAGGGGGGTCAGATGGCCGCCGTTACCTTCAACCAGGTCAGCAAGGTCTACCTCGACGGGACTCGCGCCGTCGATCGCATCGATCTCGACATCGACGACGCTGAGTTCATGGTGCTCGTCGGCCCGTCGGGCTGCGGCAAGACGACGGCGCTGCGCATGGTCGCAGGACTCGAGGAGATCTCGGAGGGCGTCGTGCGCATCGGCGACCGCGTCGTCAACCACGTACCCGCGCGCGACCGCGACATCGCCATGGTCTTCCAGAGCTACGCCCTCTATCCGCACCTCACGGTGTACGACAACATCGCCTTCGGCCTGAAGCTCAAGAGGATGCCGAAGGACGAGATCGACAAGCGCGTGCGCGACGCGGCGCGCATCCTCGACCTCGAGCCGTTCCTCAAGCGGAAGCCACGTGCGCTCTCAGGCGGTCAGCGACAGCGGGTGGCGATGGGCCGCGCGATCGTCCGCCAACCGCAGGCGTTTCTGATGGACGAGCCGCTCTCGAACCTGGACGCGAAGCTGCGCGTTCAGATGCGGGCCGAGATCAGCCGGCTCCAGCGGGACCTGGGAGTGACGACCGTCTACGTCACGCACGACCAGGTGGAAGCGATGACGATGGGCGATCGCGTGGCGGTCATGCGCAAGGGCGAGATTCAGCAGGTCGATTCGCCGCAGCAGCTGTACGACCGGCCCGTCAACCTGTTCGTCGGCGGGTTCATCGGCAGCCCGGCCATGAATTTGCTCGAGGCCCGCATCGAGCGGTCGAACGGCAGCCTCGCCGCGGTCGCCGGCTCACAGCGCATCGGCCTCGACGCAGACACCATCGCGGCGCATCCCGCGCTGGAGGGTTTCAACGGGCGAACGGTCGTGCTCGGCATCCGCCCGGAGGACCTCGAGGACGCCTCGCTTGCCGCCGACGCGCGCGACGACGCGCGCCTGCGCGGCACCGTCGAACTCCGCGAGGCGCTGGGCGCGGAGCTGATGATCCACTTCGGCGTCGACGCCAAGCGCGCGATGACGGAGGATGTGCGTGAGCTCGCCCAGGACGTCACCGGTTCCGTGGAGGCCGCGCCGCAGCTGAAGGAGGACGAAGGGCGGACGATCATCGTCGGGCGCTTCAGCCCTCGTTCTCGCATCCGCGAGGGGGACACCGTCGAGGTGGCCGTCGACGCCCGCGCCCTGCACTTTTTCGACCCCGAGACCGGTCTCGGGATCTATGACGACGCTATGAAAGGAGCACCATGACCCGGCATCGCTGGCGCTTCCTTGCGCTGCTCGCTCTCCTGCTCGCCGCCCTCGTCGCCGGCTGCGGCGGTGACGACGACGATGATGACGAGGGGGGCGCCGGTACGACGACCGAAGCAGCCGAGGACGTTTCCGGCTCGGTTTCGATCGCCGGAATCTGGATCGGCGAGGAGCAGGCGTCCTTCCGAGCTGTCATCGACGGCTTCCGTGAGCAGTACCCGGACGTGGAGGTCAAGTACAACGCGGCGGGCGACAACCTGCCGACCGTGCTCTCGACAGCCGTCGAGGGCGGCAACCCGCCAGACCTGGCCGCCATCGCTCAGCCCGGGCTGATGCAGGACTTCGTGACGCGCGGGGCGCTCAAACCGCTCGACTTCGCGAGGGAGGCGGCAGTCGAGAACTTCGGCGAGTCGGTGGTCGAGACGGGCTCGGTCGACGGGCAGTTCTACGGGCTCTTCTGGAAAGCCAACAACAAGTCGACGATCTGGTACAACGTCAACGTCTTCGAGGACGCCCTCGGCGCCGATGCAGAAGCGCCCGAAACCTGGGCAGAGCTCGTCGAGACGGCGCAGACCATCAAGGCCTCCGGCATCCCGGCGTTCTCCGTTGCCGGCGCGGACGGCTGGACGCTGACCGACCTCTTCGAGAACATCTACCTGCGCACGGCGGGACCCGAGAAGTACGACCAGCTCGCCCGCCACGAGATCAAGTGGACCGACGCCTCTGTCAAGGAAGCGCTGCGCGAGATGGCCAAGATCCTGAAGGACGGCGAGAACATCGCCGGCGGAACGTCCGGAGCCCTGCAGACGGACTTCGAGACGGCCGTCGGAAACGTCTTTTCGAAGAATCCGAAGGCCGCGATGATCATCGAAGGCGACTTCGTGCCGGGCGTTCCGAAGGTCAAGCTGAAGCCGAAGCAGGACTACGACTTCTTCGCGTTCCCGTCGCTCGGTGGCTCCGGGCCGGCTGCCGTCGGCTCCGGGAACCTCGTAGTGGCGTTCAATGACACTCCCGCCGTGCAGGCGTTCATCAATTACCTGACCACCCCGGAGTCGGCCGAGATCTGGGTCAAGCGCGGCGGCTTCGTTTCGCCGAACAAGAACCTCGATGCCTCTGCGTACGGCGACGCGTTGCTGCGCGAGACGTCGACGACGCTCACCGAGGCGGAGACATTCCGCTTCGACCTGTCCGACCTTGCCCCGTCCGCATTCGGGGCGACCGTCGGGCAGGGCATGTGGAAGTTGCTGCAGGACTTCCTGCGCAACCCCGGCAACGTCGACGGGATCGCGCGACAGCTGGAGACTGCTGCGGCGAGGGCGTACAAGTAACCGCCTAGAAGGGGCGGCCGGATGGGAAGCGGTCAGTCGGTCGTCGGGGAGCCTCCCGTCCAGGAGGCTCCCCCGGCTGCCATGCCCGGCGCGTGGCGGCGGCACGCGCTCGCCGCGGGCTTCCTGGCACCCGCGGCGGTCTTCCTCGGCGTCTGGGTCATCTATCCGACCCTCCGGACCGTCATCCGCAGCTTCTTCGACGCGGACGGCGACGAGTTCGTCGGGCTCGACAACTACGCCGAGCTCTTCACGAGCGACGTGCTGCTCACGGCGATCAAGAACAACGCGATCTGGATCGCCGTCGTCCCGGCGCTCGTCACGGCGATCGGGTTGATCTTCGCCGTGCTGACCGAGCGCGTCAGCTGGTCGGTCGCCTTCAAGACGGCGGTCTTCATGCCGATGGCCGTGTCCGCGTTCGCGGCCGGCATCACCTGGCGGATCGTCTACGTCAAGAACCCCGACCAGGGTGCGGTCAACGCCGGCATCAAGGTCGTCAAGGACACCTTCGATCCCGGCGGCGTCCTTGCCGCGGCCCGGCCGTCCACCGACGACCTCCGGCAGGCGGGCGGCGGGATCGAGCTCGAGCGGCCCGTCCAGCCGGGCGACGTCGTTCCCCTCGGGCTGACCGCGATTTCGACGGACGACGTGCCGGAGGGCGCGGAGCAGGCCGTCCGGCCCGAGCCGCTGCAGGGCGGGATCACGGGCGTCGTCTGGAGAGATTTCAAGCCGGGCGGCGGCGAGCCGGGCCGCGTCGAGACCGAGGAGCTCGGGCTGCCCAGGGTCAAGGTCGAGCTGCGCGACGCAGGCGGCGACAGAGTCGCGCAGGTCGAGAGCGAGACCGACGGAACGTTCGCGTTCGAGGACGTCGATCCGGGCGACTACCGGCTGGCGATCGGCCAGGAGACGTTCGCGAGACCGTTCGGCGGTGTCTCCTGGCTCGGCCCCGATCTGATCACGCCCGCCGTGATCATCGCGTACATCTGGATCTGGGCCGGCTTCGCCATGGTCGTCATCGCCGCGGGTCTCGCCTCGATCTCCCGTGAGGTGCTCGAGGCCGCGCGAACCGACGGCGGCACCGAGTGGCAGGTCTTCCGTCGCGTGACGGTGCCCCTGCTCGCGCCCGTGCTCACCGTCGTCTTCATCACCATGCTCATCAACGTCCTGAAGGTCTTCGACATCGTCATCGCCGTCGCCCCCGGCGCGGTTCAGGACGACGCGAACGTGCTCGCGCTCGCGATGTGGCGCACCGCGTTCGCCGGCACGAGCGACTTCGGTGTGGGCTCGGCGATCGCCGTCTTCATCTTCCTGCTCGTCATACCGGTGCTGCTCTTGAACATCCGCCGCTTCCGGAGAGAGATCTGATGGCCACCGTCGACACGGCCGCACCCGCTCCGCGCATGGGCGAGTCGCCCGCGTCGCGCGTGCTCCGCTGGGTCGGCAAGGCGCCGGTCCATCTCATCCTGATCTTCGTCGGCGTCTTGTGGCTCGTGCCGACGCTCGGCCTGTTCCTGACCTCGACGCTCGGCGCAGAGGATTTCCAGGACGAGGGCTGGTGGCAGATCTTCTCGGAGCCCAGCAAGTTGACGTTCGAGAACTACGAGTCCGTCTTCGACAACGAGGACATCACGTCAGCGCTCGTGACCACCGTCTTGATCTCGATCGGAGGGACACTGCTGCCGATCGCCGTCGCCGCGTTCGCGGGGTATGCGTTCGCATGGCTCGATTTCCCAGGCCGCGACTGGCTGTTCATCCTGGTCGTAGCGCTGCTCGTGGTGCCGCTCCAGATGGCGCTGATCCCGATCTTCGACCTCTACAACCGTGTCGGGCTGTTCGACACGGTGCTCGGCCTCGTGCTCTTCCACACCGCGTTCGGGCTGCCGTTCGCGATCTTCCTGCTCCGGAATTTCTTCATCGGAATCCCGAAAGACCTGATGGAGGCGGCGCGCATCGACGGCGCGTCGGAATTGCGGATCTTCCTGCGCGTCGTGCTGCCGCTCGGTCTCCCGGCGATCGCCTCGCTCGCGATCTTCCAGTTCCTCTGGACGTGGAACGACCTGCTCGTCGCGCTGACGTTCGGCCGCGACACGCAGCCGATCACCGTCGCGATCTTCTCGCAGCTGCGTGCGTTCTCGACGACGATCGACCTGATCGCGCCCGCCACGTTCGTATCGCTTGCGATCCCGCTCGTCGTCTTCTTCGCCTTCCAGCGTTATTTCGTGCAGGGATTGCTCGCCGGCTCGGTCAAGTGACCTCTCGCGCCCCCGGCCGCCGCATGCTCCCGGCCGACGCAGCCGGCCTCCGCGTGGGGCTGACGACGCTCGCGGCAGGCTCCGGCACGGCGAGCGCTTGTCCGTACCGAGCGTACTGTCCTGCGCGCTCGCCGCTTGGCTCTCTTGCGAGCGCCGCCCCGGGAGCGCGAGAGTGAGCCGCCGCGCCCGTCTCGACCTGGCGTTCTTCGCCGTGGTGGGGATCATGGCGGCGCACCAGGGCGAGCACGTCGCACAGGTCGTCCAGAAGGACGGCGCGGCGGAGAACTGCCCGCAGCACTGCCGCGGCCTGCTCGGCTCCGTCTTCGACATCGAGGAGGTGCACTTCGCGTACAACACGTTGTTGTTCGCGGCGCTGGCGGGGCTCTGGTTCGCCTACGGGATGTGGCGTCCGGAGTGGCGACGCCGCGTCCTCCCGTGGGTCGCTCTGAGCATGGGCGTCTTCGTCGTGCAGGGCTACCACGTCGTCGAGCACATCGCGAAGATCCAGCAGTGGGCGGCGAATGGGCATGTGTCGCCTACGCCCGGGCTGCTCGGCCAGCTACTCGGGCCGCCGCGGGGACAGAACTTCAGCCTCGTCGAGCTGCACTTCGTGCTGAACACGGCCGTCTTCGTGGCCGTGCTCGTCGGCTACTTCGGCTTTCGCCTGTACCGCGGACTCGCGCTCGCGCGGCGCTCGCTCGCCTGGGCACCCGCGACGGTCGTGGCGCTCGCGCTGGCCGGCTCCGCCGCGGCCGCCTGGGAGCGACAGACACCGACCGTGCGTCTCGCGACCGGCGAGCACCATGGCCCGCTCGTCCTCGACAAGGCGCAGAAGCTCATCGGCGAGCCGGGCGCCGTCGTGCGCGGGGGCATCCTCGTGACGGCGAACGGGGTTACGGTTCGCGACGTCACCGTCGTCGCCGGCGAGAACGGCATCTCGGTCGAGAACGCACGCGGCGTCGTGCTCGACGGCGTGCGCGTGGTCGGGGCGGAACTCGACGCGATCGCGCTGCGCCGCTCGAGCGCGCGAATCTACGACTGCATCATCGAGGCTCCGCGCGGCGCGTATGCACAGGGCATCGACGTTTCGTTCTCGATCGACCTGCCGCCGACGGTCGTCGACGGCTGCCGCATCGAGGGTGGCCTGGAGGGCATCGTCGTTCACTCGGCCAAGGTCATGCTCGAGGACAACCGCGTGCGCGGGACGACGCTGCGCGGGATCACGGTGACGGAGATGTCGATGGGCTCGGTGCGTGACAACGAGATCGGCGACGCCGTCGGCGTCGGCATCTTCTGCGGCGACTTCTCGAAGTGCCGAATCGAGCGCAACCGTGTCGTCCGCATGCGGCCTGACCTCGCGTCGGACAACGAGCTCCGGCACGGCATCGGGATCCTCTCGCACTTCGGAGCCGTTGCGACACTGCGCGCTAACGAGCTCGTCGCGAATCCGACGCCGGTCCTGGCGCACGCGGACGCCCGCTTGCAAGAAGACGACTAGCGCTGCGCGTGCCGGTCGTGCGAACGCTTCCGTGGAGCTGGTACGCGGACGCAGACGTGCTGCACCTCGAGCGCCAGCTCGTCTTCCGGCGAACGTGGCACTACGTCGGGCGAGCGGCCGAGGTCGCCGTGGCGGGCTCGTTTCTTGCCTGCGGCGCCGCCGGCGTCCCGGTCGTCGTCACGCGCGACCGCGACGGCGTCCTGCGCGCCTTCCTGAACGTCTGCCGGCACCGCGGTTCCGTGGTCGCCGAGGGCAGCGGGCGGCGGGCGACGCTCCAGTGCCCGTACCACGCGTGGACGTACGGGCTGGACGGCTCGCTCCTGAACGCGCCGCGCGCCGAGCGCGAGGGCGGCTTCGGCGGAGAGGCGCTCTCGCTCGTGCCGCTCGCCGTGGACACGTGGGGGCCGTTCGTGTTCGCTGCCATCGAGCCGGATCACTCGTTGGCGGAGACGCTCGGCGCACTGCGGCTGCCGTTCGACCCGGCGTCGCTCGTGTTCCGGACGCGCCTCGAGTACGAGCTCGACTCGAACTGGAAGATCGCGTGCGAGAACTACCTCGAGTGCTACCACTGTGCGGTTGCGCACCCGAGCTTCAGCGAGCGAGTCGACGTCTCGCCGGACGCGTACCGGTTGGAGGCGAAGGGCCGCGTAGCCAGCCAGTACGGGCCCGCGCGTGACGCCGGCGCGGGCGGCGAGTTCCACTTCGTGTGGCCGAGCCTGAAGGTCAACGTCTTTCCCGGCCCGTCGAACCTCTCGATCGGCCCCGTCTGGCCCGTCGACGCCGAGCGCTCGGCGGGCTTCCTCGACTACTTCTTCGCCGAGGACGTGGACGAGGATTGGCTGCGCGACTTCTTCGAGCTCGACGGCGCCGTGGGCCGCGAGGATGCCGCGCTCGTCGCGCGCGTGCAGCGGGGCGTCCGTTCCGGCGTGCTCGAGCACGGCCACCTGCTGGACGAGAGCGAGCAGCTCGTCGCGTGGTTCCAGGAGCGCGTCGCCGAAGCGCTTACGCCACGCGGCGAAGCGTGAATCGAGCGCGGCGAGCCTGCTTGGCCGCGTACATTGCCTCGTCGGCGCAGCGGAGCAGCGACTCGCCGTCGTCGGCGTCGCCCGGGTAGACGGCGATCCCGACGCTTGCGCCGCTGCGAATCTGGGTTCCCCCGACGTAGAACGGCTCGGCAAGCGCGGCCCGCACGCGGTCACCCAGCTCGGCAGCGATCGCCCGCGCCTCGTCACCGGTCGCGCCGAAGCTGCTCAGCACCAGGAACTCGTCGCCGCCGTGCCGAAAGGCGAGGTCGCCGTCACGTGTGACGCGGCGGAGGCGCGCGGCGACCTCGACGAGCAGCTGATCGCCGCCTGCGTGTCCGACGGTGTCGTTCACGCGCTTGAAGTTGTCGAAGTCGAGATACAGGACCGCGACCGCGTGCCGCCGCTGGCGTGCCTCGTCCAGCGCCGTCTCGAGCCGCTCGTCGAGCGTCGCGCGGTTCGGCAAGCGCGTCAGCCGGTCGTGGAATGCGAGGAACGCCACCTCCCGCTCGGCGTGCCGGCGCTCGGTGATGTCCTCACCCGAGACGAGCACCGTGCCGACCTTGCCGTCCTGGTACAGCACGCGCGCGTCCCAGGAGACGATGCGGTCGTCGCCGGAGCGCGTCCGGAGTGCCGACTCGAAGCGCGACGTTTCGACGTCGCCGGCCAGGAGCCGCGCGAACTCACCGGGGCCGTCGGCGCAGCTGACGAAGTCGGCCCAGCGCCGGCCGAGCAGCTCGGCCTCCGGAGACCCGATCACGTCGCAGCCGCGCCTGTTCATGAGCCCGATCGTGCCGTCGGACTCGAGCACGAGGATGATCGTGCCGGCGATGTCGAGGTACCGCTGCGCCCGGTCGCGCTCGCGGCGCAGCGCGACTTCGACGGTCGTCAGGCGGCCGATCAGGAACTCGGACGCGACGAACGTGACGAGCAAGACCACGTACGTACCGAAGCCGGCCCGGGCGTAGGCGACGACGCCGACGGCGGTCAGGAGCCCGGCGATCACTTGGGCCGGCGCCATGCGGAAAAACGTCGGCAGTGCCGCACGAACAGGCTCGCCGAAGCCGACCTGACGGAAGCCGGCGACCATCACAAAGCACACGAGGTTGGATATGACGAGCATGGCCGCCACGACGACGAGGAAGATCGGATCCGTGATCCCGCGCCCGGCGAACAACTGGATAGCGAGCCCGCCCGCGAGTGCGTAGACGGAGTACGCCGTCAGGTTGTTCATGATCATCAGGGCCGGCCGTCTGGGCCGGTCGTAGAGCAGCGAGAGTCCCAGTTCGGTCGCAATCAGGAAGACGAGGGCCGGAACCGGGCCGAGCAGCACCATTGCGGAGAACAGGTAGATGTCCGAGCCCGAGATGTTGATCGTCCCGCGCACCTCGAAGCGGCGCGCGAGAAACTCGCTCGTCAGGGTCAGCCCGCCCAGCAGCACGACGAGCTCGAGCGGCTGCCACTGATCGCGGCTTGCGACGGCTGAGGCAACGGCGGCGAGGCTTGCCAGCACGACCGCGTACACAGCGACCAAGGTGCGCATCCTGCGCACGCGCGTAGAGCGTCCCGCTTGGGTCATACCGCACGTATCGGCAGCGGCGGGCCTGTCCTCTAGCATCGCGTCATGGACGTCCCCGAGGCCGCGCGGCACTGGGCGGAGACGTGGGAGCGTGCCTGGGCGGCGCACGACGCGGACGCGGTCGCGTCGCTGTACGCCGAGGACGCCGCCTTTGTCTCCCAGCCGTTCCGCGAGCCGCATGCGGGCGCGACAGGAGTGCGCGCGTACGCCGA
>JACVRM010000124.1 GCA_014534415.1 Thermoleophilia bacterium
GTACCGGAAGAGCCCGAAGACGGCCGTGTACTCCTTCTTGAGCTGAAGCTCGAGCTCCGCCTCGAACTCGTCGAGCTCGTCCAGGTGTGACATCAGCGCACGCCCTGCTCGGATCGGGCGCGGCGCCACATGCCCACTGGCCGCCAACGCGGCGGTGTGGCTGGGCGAGTCACGCGGTCATTGTAGTCCGGCAAGCAGGTCGGCCACGGCGCCGCGCCCGGGGACGATCAGCCCTGGATCGAGCTCGGCGAGCGGCTGCAGGACGAACCGGCGCTCGGCGAGGCGCGGGTGCGGCACGCTGAGGCCGCGCTCCTGCACGACCGCGTCGTCGTAGAGCAGCAGGTCGATGTCGATCGTCCGCGGTCCCCACCGCAACCCGCCACGCGTCCGGCCGAGCTGCCGCTCCACGGCGAGCAGCCGCTCAAGGAGCGCGCGCGGCGGCAGCTCCGTAACGAGCCTCGCCGCCGCGTTCAGGAAGCGCGGCTGGTCGGCGAAGCCGAGAGGTTCCGTCTCGCGCATCCGGGACACCGCCTCCACTGCGATCCCGGGCGTCTCGGCGAGCGCGTCGAGCGCCGAGCGAAGCGCCGCCTCGCGATCGCCGAGGTTCGCGCCCAGGCCGATGTACGCGGTCGCAGCTACAGTCCGGAACATATGCGAGTCGCAGTTCTCGCCGCGGCGGCCGCCCTGGTGCTGCCGGCCGCCGCGGAAGCGGGGCCGCTCTCACGCCACGGCTTCGTGCCGCTCTCGACCGCGCTGACGGGACACGCCTATGCGCTCGTCGCGGTGAGTGACGGCGTCGGCGCGCGCGTGCTTCTCCACGCGGCCGGGGGCGAGCGAATCGCACCGGATCTCGGCATCTGGCGGCTGCCCACCCCGGCAGCGCGCCGTCTGATACCGCGCCTGCGCCGCCTCGGCGTCCTCCGCTACGCCGAGCCCGACCGCGCGCAGCTTCCCGCCGGGCATCTGACGGCGGGCGACCCGCTGGCTGCTCCCGAGACGGCGTGGCACCTCTACCGCGTCGGCGCGGACCGCGTCGAGCCGCCCGGCCCCGGCGTGCCGATCTCGGTCATCGACTCGGGCCTCGACCTGACGCACCTAGAGTTTCGCGCGCGACCGAATACGGTCTCGCTCAACCCGCAGCCGACCCGGCCGTGGGAATCGCCGCTCTACCACGGGACGCTTGTCTCGTCCGTCGCCGCGGCGCCTACCGACGGCCAAGGCACGGTCGGCATCTACCCGCAGGCGGTGCTGCGCTCGTACGCGGTCGACACGGCGTTCGATATCCCGCTGACCGGCGACGTGATCCGCGGCATGTACCGCGCGATCACGGCCGGCCGCACGGTCCTCAACGTGAGCCTGTCGGGCGGGAGGTTTTCGCGGTCCGAGTACGAGGCGGTCATCGCGGCCGTCCGGAGCGGGTCGCTCGTGGTCGCTGCGGCGGGGAACGAATTTCAGCAAGGAAGCCCCGTCGGCTTCCCGGCGACTCTGCCGCACGTCCTGACCGTCGCCGCGACGGGCGCAACGGACGCACCGACGCTTTTCTCGAGCGAGAGCCAAGCGATCGACCTTGCGGCCCCCGGTGAGCGCGTGCCCGTTCAACACCCGAGCGACCCCGCGCAGTTCAGGCTCGTCAGTGGCACGAGCTTCTCGGCGCCGATCGTCGCGGCCGCCGGCGCGTGGATCTGGACGGCGCGGCCCGATCTGACGAACGACCAGCTCGCCGATGTGCTCCGCCTGTCGGCGCGCGACGTCTGGACGACCGGCTACGACTCGCGTACGGGTTTCGGCCTGCTCGACATCCCGGCCGCGCTCGCGCGTCCACCGCGCGCCCCCGATCAACTCGAGCCGAACGACGACATCGACCAGGTCGCGCCCGGCCGGCTGTTCCGCTCCGGCCAGCCCGCGGTCGTGACGCGCGCCCGCCGGAGCGCGAGAATTGTCGCCCGCCTCGACGAGATCGAGGATCCGGCTGACGTCTACCGGCTCCAGGTTCCGGGCCGGAGGACGCTGACCGTCACCGTCGCGGGCAACGCGAACGTGGGCACGAATCTCTGGCGCTCCCGGACGCGCACGGTCTACGCGCGAGACGCGGCAGCGGCGCGGAATCGGCTCGCGACGAGCAACCGCCCCGGCAAGCGCGCCGAGCGCCTGGTCTACCGCAACCCCACGCGTGGCCCCGTGACCGTCTACTTCGACGTCTGGCTCGCCAAGAACGCCGCGCGACGCGCCTCGTACACGGCGTCCATCATGACGCGCTAACGCTGGCGCCGGCGCTCGACGACCGCGGCTGACTCGGCCAGCTCGAGGCCGGCCACGCGCAGCCGAGGCTTCCGCACGCGCACGCGCGCCGCCTCGACCGGGAACCGCGCGACGATCGCGTCCGCGGCCGCCGCGGCGAGTGCCTCGAGCAAGTGGAAAGAGTGGCCGCCGCAGACCTCATCGACGCACGCGGCGACGTCGCGGTAATCGACCGTCTCTTCGATCCGGTCCGCCAGCGCCGTGTCCGGGACGTCGAGCCACAGGTCCCAGAAGAAGACGCGCTCGCTCGCTCGCTCGTGCTCCGCAACGCCGTGCCGCCCGGGCACCTCGAGCCCACGCAGCTCCACGCGTACCGTCATCCGACCACGGCGCGCGTAGCAGTAAGCGCCTGCACGTGCGCGCGGACGTCGTGCGCGCGGAGCATCGTCGCGCCACGCTCGTACGCCGCGACGGCGACCGCCAGGCTCGCGGCCAGCGGGCCGGTGCTGGCGTGTGGATCGCCGAGAACCCGGCCGAGCGAGCTCTTGTGCGAGAAGCCGACGAGCACCGGACGGCCGAGCTCGGCGAGCTCGCCGAGGCGCCGGACGAGCTCGAAGTTCTGGTCCACCGTCTTTCCGAAGCCGATGCCGGGATCCAGGCAGACGCGCTCCTCGCGGATGCCCGCAGCGACCGCGAAGGCAAGCCGCTCTGCGAGGAAGGCCTTGACGTCGGAGACGACGTCTTCGTAGGTCGGGTTTGCCTGCATCGTGCGCGGCTCGCCCTGCATGTGCATGAGGCAGAGGTAAGCGTCTTCCCCCGCGACGATCTCCGCCATGGCGGCGTCGCCGCGAAGCGCGGTCACGTCGTTGACGAGCTCGGCGCCGAGCTCGAGGGCACGCCGCGCCACCTCGGCCTTCGCGGTGTCGATCGAGATCGGCACGTCGCCCGCGAGAGCCTCGACCACCGGCAGCACCCGGCGCAGCTCGTCGTCGAGCGAGACGCCTTCGGCACCCGGCCGCGTCGATTCGCCGCCGACGTCCACGATCGCCGCTCCTTCGGCGGCCATGCGGCGCGCGCTCGCGACGGCGGCGTCGGGACGGTAGTTCACGCCGCCGTCGTAGAACGAGTCGGGCGTCACGTTGAGAATGCCCATGACGGACGGCCGCGGAAAGCGCTCCTCGAAGGCGACGCCCATGGCCGAAGGCTAGTGACGTCGGCGAGTAGTGTCCCGCTTCCTGCACAACGGAGGTCGAGATGGACGTATCTTCACCAGCTGTCCCGACGGGCAACATCGGCCCGCTCGGCAAGCCGCGGTCGGTCGGCCTCACGGTCGTTCTGATCTTGATCACGCTCGGCATCTACGGCATCTACTGGGCGTACAAGACGCACGACGAGATCAAGAAGCACTCGGACGTGGGCGTCGGCGGCGTGGTCGGGCTCGTGATCTGGATGCTCGTCACCATCGTCTCGTTCTTCATCATCCCGTCGGAAGTGAGGCAGATGAACGAGAAGGACGGCCGTGACTCGCCCGTACGCGGGACGACGGGGCTCTGGAACCTGCTGATCCTGATCGGGACGATCATCTGGCTCGTCAAGGTGCAGGGCGCGTTGAATCGCTACTGGGAGAGCAAGGGCGCCGCGACGGCGGGCTAGACGTCGCCGGAGAACGTGTCGCAGCCGTTCGGGTCGCCGCCGTCGAAGCCGCGGCGGAACCAGCGCGTGCGCTGCTCGGAGGAGCCGTGCGTCCAGCTCTCGCGGTCGATCCGCCCGGTCGCCTCGCGCTGTATCCGGTCATCTCCAACGGCCGCCGCGGCTGCCAGTCCCTCCTCGAGGTCGCCCTGCTCGAGCAGATCGGCCTCGTAGGCGCTGTGCGCCCAGACGCCCGAGAAACAGTCGGCCTGAAGCTCGAGACGGATGGACAGGTCGTTCGCGTCGTCCGGGTTGCGCTGCTGCTCGCGGCGGACGTCGTCCGAGATGCCGAGCTGGTTCTGCACGTGGTGGGCGACCTCGTGGGCGATCACGTACGCCTGCGCGAAGTCGCCGGGGGCGCCGAACCGGCCACGCAGCTCGCGGAAGAAGCTGAGGTCGATGTAGACCTTGCTGTCGACGGGACAGTAGAAGGGGCCGGTCTGGGCGGATCCGACTCCGCAGCCGGTCGTCGTCGCGCTCGTGAAGAGAACCAGCGTGGTCGGCTCGTAGCGCTTCCCGGCGCGATCGAAGATGTCGCGCCACGTCGCCTCGACGTCGCCGAGCACGGCCTGCGTGAAGTCGTCGACCTTCGCCTCGGTCGCCTCCACGCCGCGCTCGCCGCCGCGCGCACTGGGCGCCTGGGGAAACGCTCCCGGCGCCGGCACGTCGAATCCGCCGCCGCCGCCTCCCCCGAGCAAGACGTAGAGCAGCAGGACGACGAGCCCGAGGCCGCCGCCTCCGACACCGAGTGGCATGCCGACGCCGCCCATGCCGCGGCGATCTTCAATCCGCCCCTGCCCGCGTGCCCGCCGCCAGCGCATGCGCGCCTTCTACCACGCGCAGGCGCACGCTCACGGCGCGGTGGCGCCATGGCCCACGGCGGCTCGCATAGACACCGGGTCTGACCCCCAATACCTCGAACGTTTTGTCGAGCGCGAACGCGCGAGTGCCTCGTCACCGCTGGTTGCGCGAAAGGGCGCGTCCGCCCTCGTCGCGGATATGCGCATCACGACGCCGACCCGGCGTGTTTTCGGCGGAGGCGGGGTTCCCCCGCCGCAGCCACCGCGCGGCCCCGGCGCGTCTATCTCCATTCTTCCGGGAGGGGGGAGCTCGAGGGGGGAACCGACAGTTCCCCGCCTCGAAGAAAGCGAAGCCACGACGCGAACGCGTCGCGGCGAGCGGTTACCCCTGCGTCGGCTCGGGCGGCGGCTGCATGGTGGCGCCCGGCAGCGGGAACGGCTTCGGCTTCGGCAGGCGCCGCCGCTCGCGCTCCTTCGGCTGCTCATCCACGGGAGCGGCTTCGGGCTCGGCGAAGACGTCTTCCTCGGGATCGCCGGCGAGCAGCCGGACGAACTGATCCTTGTCGATCGTCTCGCGCTCGATCAGGATCGCCGAGATGCGGTGCAGCTCGTCCATGTGCTCCTCGAGCACGCGGCGGGCCAGGTCGTGCGCCTCCTCGATGATGCGGCGGATCTCGTCGTCGATCTCGCGCGCGATCTCCTCGGAGTAGTCCGGCTCGGCGCTCATCTCGCGCCCGAGGAACGGCATGTCGTGGTTGCGGCCGAGCACTCGCGGGCCGAGCTTCTCGCTCATCCCGAAGCGCATGACCATCTGCTTCGCGGTGGACGTCACTTTCTCGAGGTCGTTCGCGGCGCCCGTCGTCACCTCGTGGAAGACCATCTCTTCCGCGGCCCGGCCGCCCAGCGTCGCGGCGAGCGTCTGCATGAGCGCCGTCTTCGTCGTCAGGTAACGGTCCTCGCGCGGCAGATTGATCGTGTAGCCGAGCGCCTGGCCGCGGCTGATGATCGAGATCTTGTGCACCTCGTCCGTGTGCTCGAGGTAGTGGCCGACGATCGCGTGGCCCATCTCGTGGTACGCCGTCACCTTCCGCTCGTGCTCCGAAAAGAGACGCGTCTTCTTCTCGGGGCCGGCGATCACACGCATGATCCCCTCCTCGAGCTCCTCCTGCCCGATCGTCTTCTTGCCGCGCCGCGCCGCGAGCAGCGCCGCTTCGTTGACGAGGTTCGCGAGATCGGCCCCGGTGAACCCCGGGGTACCGGCGGCGAGCGTGTCGAGCTCGATGGAGGCATCGAGCGGCTTGCCCTTCGCGTGCACCTCGAGGATCTTGCGTCGGCCGTTACGGTCGGGCCGGTCCACCACGATCTGCCGGTCGAAGCGGCCCGGGCGCAGCAGGGCGGGGTCGAGGATGTCGGGTCGGTTGGTAGCGGCGATCAGGATGATGTTGTCCTTCAGCTCGAACCCATCCATCTCGACGAGCAGCTGGTTGAGCGTCTGCTCGCGCTCGTCGTGGCCGCCGCCGAGCCCCGCGCCGCGATGGCGGCCGACGGCGTCGATCTCGTCCATGAAGATGATGGCGGGCGCCGATGCCTTGGCCTGTTCGAACAGGTCCCTCACGCGGGAGGCGCCGACGCCCACGAC